>NZ_JAYKSL010000014.1:100968-144048 GCF_035481585.1 Salipiger marinus
GCCGCCCTTGCGGCGGCGCGGGACAGGCTGTGAGGGATCAGCCGTCGAAATCGACTTCTTCGATCAGGCGCAGCGCGTCGCCGCGCAGGCCGGCCAGTTCCATCAGGTTGACGTCATCGGGGGTGAAGCTGCCCCAGCTGTTGACCACGTCATCGGCTTCGGTGCCCGGCGCGATGGGGTATTCGTAATTCGCGCTGGCATAAAGCTTCTGCGCCTCGGGCGAGGTCAGGAATTCCATCATCTTCAGCGCGTTTTCGCGGTTGGGCGCCGCCTTGGTCATCGCCACGCCGGAGATGTTCACATGGGTGCCGCCCTCTTCGAATTCCGGGAACAGCACGTTGACGGCGTTGGCCCATTCCGACTGCTCGGAATCTTCCAGCATCTTGCCCATGTAATAGGTGTTGCCCAGCGAGATGTCGCATTCGCCAGACCAGATGGATTTGACCTGCGCGCGGTCATTGCCCTGCGGCTTCTGCGCGAGGTTGGACTTCAGGCCTTCCAGCCAGGTCTTGGTCTCTTCCTCGCCATGGTGGTGCAGCATCGCCGCCACCAGCGCCACGTTATAGTCATGGGTGCCGGAGCGGGTGCAGATGCGGCCTTCCCATTTCGGATCGGCCAGATCCTCGTAGGTGGTCACTTCGGAAGGATCGACGCGGTCCTTGCTGGCATAGACGATGCGTGCGCGGGTGGTCAGGCCGAACCAGTGGTTGTCGGGATCGCGATACTGCGCGGGCACGTTTTCCATCAGCACGTCGCTTTCGACGGCCTGCGTCACGCCCGCATTCACCGCCGCCGACAGGCGAGAGATGTCCACGGTGAAGATCAGGTCGGCGGGGGAGCGGTCACCCTCGGCCACCAGACGTTCTTCCAGACCCTTGTCGATATAGGCCACGTTCACGGCGATGCCGGTTTCTTCGGTGAAGGCATCGACCAGCGGCTGCAGCAGTTCCGGCTGCCGGTAGGAATAAAGATTGACCTCCTGCGCGAGGGCCGGCGAGGCGGCCGTCAGAAGGGCGAGGGCGGTTCCGAGACGCAGCATGGTGTATCCTCCGCTTGTGCTGTGCTTGGTTTCTCGGGGCCCTTAAACCCGACTATTTTTGTCACATCAATCCTTGACTGTAAAACTCAGGAACTTTTGGCGGCTTTTTCCCGAAGTTTTTCCGCGTCCCACAGGGCGTCCATCTCCTCAAGCGTGCTTTCTTCGGGTCGTTTCCCGGCATGGGAGAGTGCGGCCTCCACCGCGCCAAAGCGGCGGGTGAACTTGGCATTGGCGCCGCGCAGCGCCTCTTCGGGGTCGATGCCCATGTGCCGGGCCAGATTGGCCATCACGAACAGCAGATCGCCAAATTCCTCGCGCCGGTGGTCGGGATCGGTCGCCTCGCGCAGCTCCTGTGCCTCTTCCACGATCTTGTCGATCACCTGATCGGTGGAGGGCCAGTCGAAGCCGACCCGCGCCGCGCGCTTCTGCAGCTTGACCGCGCGCATCAGCGCGGGCAGCCCCAGCGCCACATCGTCCAGCACGCCGCCGCGCGCCTTGGCGGCCCGTTCCTGCGCCTTGATCGCCTCCCAGTCGGCGGTCTGCTGGTCGGCGGATTTGTCGCGGCTTTCCTCTCCGAACACATGCGGATGCCGGGCCACCATCTTGTCGGACATGGCGTCGGCCACCTGATCGAAGGTGAAAAGCCCGCGCTCCGCCGCCATCTGCGCATGGAACACCGACTGGAACAGCAGATCGCCCAGTTCGCCCTTCAGCTCGTCCCAGGCCTGCCGCTCGATGGCATCGGCCACCTCATAGGCTTCCTCGATCGTATAGGGGGCGATGCTGGCGAAATCCTGGTCCAGATCCCACGGGCAGCCGGTTTCGGGATCGCGCAGCCGCCGCATGATTTCCAGCAGGCGCGGCATCCCGCCATGGGGATCATGGATCAGATCGCGGGTCATGGACATCTCCGGCAAATAGGTATTGGGTCCGTTCCTGCCCGAGAGCCCTACAGGAGTCCACCCATGCCCATCGTCAACCGGATCGCCGAATTTGCGGACGACATGCGCACATGGCGCCGCCATCTGCACCAGCATCCGGAACTGAGCCTTGACTGCCACCAGACCGCCGCCTTTGTCACCGAACGGCTGCGCGAGTTCGGGGTGGACGAGATCCACGAGGGCATCGCCACCTCGGGCGTGGTCGCGATCATCCACGGGCAGGGCGACGGCCCGGTGACCGGCCTGCGCGCTGACATGGACGCGCTGCCGATGACCGAGGAAACCGGCGCGCCTTGGGCCTCGACCGTGCCGGGGCGGATGCATGCCTGCGGCCATGACGGCCATACCACCATGCTGCTGGGGGCCGCGCGCTATCTGGCCGAGACGCGGAATTTTACGGGCAGCGTCGCGCTGATCTTCCAGCCCGCCGAGGAAACCATCGGCGGCGGGCGGATCATGGTGGAAGAAGGCATCATGGACCGCTTCGGCATCTCCGAAGTCTATGCGCTGCACACTGATCCCGGCGCCGATCTGGGCGTGATCGCCACCCGGCCCGGTCCGCTGATGGCGGCGGTGGATGATTTCGAACTGCGCCTGACCGGGCGCGGCGGCCATGCCGCCCATCCCGATCAATGCGTCGATCCGATCCCCTGCGCGCTGGCCATCGGGCAGGCGCTGCTGTCGGTCCCCGCGCGCAACCTTGATCCGCTGAAATCGCTGGTGGTGTCGCTGACCACGGTGCAGGGCGGATCGGCCACCAATGTCATTCCCGAAACCGTCTATATGGCGGGCACCGTGCGCAGCTTTGACGCCGATGTGCGCGACATGGCCGAACGCCGCATGCGCGAGATCGTGGCGGGACAGGCGGCGGCCTATGGTCTGACCGCCGATCTGGATTACCAGCGCAACTATCCGCCCACCGTCAACCATGCCGACCAGACCCGCTTTGCCGCCGAAGTGGCGCGCGGCGTGGTCACCACCGTGGACGAGGACATCGCGCCCAGCATGGGGGCCGAGGATTTCTCCTATATGCTGGAGGCGCGGCCGGGCGCCTTTGTCTATCTGGGGCAAGGGGTCGGCGCGTCGGTGCATCATCCGAAATTCGACTTCAACGACGAGGCGGCCCCGCTTGGTGCCTCGTATTTCGTCAAGCTGATCGAGACGCGGCAGCCCTTGCGCGGCTGAGCCGATTGCGGGACAGAGGGGCGGCAAGCCCACGCCACGGAGGACAGACATGCCGGTCATCAATTCCATCGCCGCCGATGCGGAGCAGCTGAAGACATGGCGCCGGCATCTGCATGCCCATCCGGAACTGCTGTTCGACTGCGTGAAGACTGCCGCCTTTGTGGTTGAAAGGCTTCGGGAATTTGGCATTTCCGAAATCCACGAAGGCATCGCGCAGACCGGCGTGGTGGCGATCATCGAAGGCCGCGCGCCGGGGCGCACGATCGGGCTGCGCGCCGACATGGACGCGCTGCCGATGAACGATCTGTCGGGGGCCGAGCATGCCTCCACCGTGCCGGGCATGTCCCATGCCTGCGGTCATGACGGGCATACCGTCATGCTGCTTGGGGCGGCCAAATATCTGGCCGAGACCCGCAATTTCGCCGGGCGCGTGGCGCTGATCTTCCAGCCCGCCGAAGAAGGCGGCGCGGGCGGGCTCGCCATGGTCGAGGCGGGCATCATGGACCGCTTCGACATCGCCGAGGTTTACGGCCTGCACAATGCCCCCGGCGATCCCGAAGGCCATCTGCTGACCAATCCCGGCGCGCTTCTGGCCTCTGCCGACAGCTTCCGCATCGACATCGACGGGCAGGGCGGCCATGGCGCCGAACCGCATCGCGCCGCCGATCCGATCCCTGCCGCCGTGGCCATGGTGCAGGCGATCAACAGCATCCTTGCGCGCAATGTCAGCGCGCTCGACCGGCTGGTGATCTCTGTCACCGAAGTGCATGCGGGCACCAGCCACAACATCATTCCCGGCACCGCATGGCTGGGCGGCACGGTGCGCAGCTTCTCGCCCGAGGCGCGGGATCTGGCGGAACGCCGCATCACCGAAATCGCGCAGGCTCAGGCGCAGGTCTTTGGCTGCACCGCGCGGCTGCGATATGACCGGGGCTATCCCGCCACCATCAACCACCCCGATCAGGCGCGCTTCGCTGCCGCCGTCGCGCGGGACGTGGTGGGGGCGGATCGCGTGAACGACGCCTGCGATCCCATTATGGCTGCTGAAGATTTTGCCTATCTGCTGCAGGCGCGTCCCGGCGCCTACCTGTTTCTTGGGCAGGGGGACACGCCCAACTGCCACCACCCCGCCTATGATTTCAACGACGCCATCACCCCCGTTGGCGCCAGCTTCTTTGCGCGGCTGATCGAAACCGCGCTGCCGCTTCAGGAGTAAGCCCGATGGCACTGGAAGACGCCAAGACCCAAGTGGACCACGCCTTCACCCGCGATGACCTCAAGGGGCCGAGTTTCGAGAACGTGTTTGGCGGCGCCACCTCGTTCCTGCGCCGCAAATACACCAAGGATCTGCGCGGCGTGGACATTGCCGTGACCGGCGTGCCCTTCGATCAGGCGGTGACCAACCGCACCGGCACCCGCTTTGGCCCGCGCGCGATCCGCGAGGCGAGCGCGCTGCAGCCTTGCGACGCGCCCTATGGCTGGGGCTATGACGTGCTGTCGGAATTCGCCATCGCGGATGTGGGCGATCTGGCCTTCGACTATGCCAATGTGCCCGCCTTTCCGGCCACGCTGCAGGCCCATGCGCAGGGGATCCTCGATCAGGGGGCGGCGCTGGTGACGCTGGGGGGCGATCATTCCATCACCCTGCCGCTGTTGCGCGCCCATGCCGCCAAATACGGGCCGCTGTCGGTGATCCAGTTCGACGCCCATACCGACACCTGGGCCGATGACGATTTCGACCGCATCGACCACGGCACCTTCATGTATAAGGCGGTGAAGCAGGGGCTGGTGGATCCCGCGCGGTCGGTCCAGATCGGCATCCGCACCGACAATCCCGACACGCTGGGCTTTCACATCCTTGACGCGCGCGAGGTGCATCGCGCGGGGCCGGAGGCCATCGCGGAACGGGCGCGCGCCATCGTCGGCGATCACCCGGTCTATGTGACCTTCGACATCGACGCGCTGGATCCCGCCTTTGCCCCCGGCACCGGCACCCCGGTCTGGGGCGGGCTCAGCAGCCATCAGGCGGCGGTCTGCCTGCGGGATCTTGCGGGCATCACCATGGTCGGCGGCGATGTGGTCGAGGTGTCGCCGCCCTTTGACACCACCGGTGCCACCGCCATCATGGGCGCGCATGTGGCAACCGAACTGCTCTGCCTCTGGGGCTGGACCCGGCGGTAACAATATCGGCAACTTCCCGCGAGCGGGCCCGGGTAGGGTTTGCCCGCCGCGGGGAATCGTGGAATCAGGCAAAAGCGGCCCATGACGGGCGCGCGGGCCGCAGGAAACCGGACCCCCGCGCGCCCCCGTGCGGGCCCCGACAGACAAAAGGAGCGCGGCCTTGCGCAAACTGTTCTGGCTGATCGTGCTTGTCGTGCTGGGCGGGCTGGCGTGGATCCGGCTTGCGCCCTCGGATCCGGCGGTGTGGAATGTCGATCCGCAGGTGACTGCGGATCAGGATCTGGCGGGGGGCGTGCGCCGCCGCATTCCGGGGGGCGAGACCAGCTTTCAGGCGCTGCACCGCATCATCCTTGAAACCCCGCGCACCGAGGTGCTTGCGGGCAGCCCGGGCGAGGGCCGCGTCACCTATGTGTCGCGCTCGAAATGGATGGGTTTTCCCGATTACACCACCGTGCAGCTGGAGGAGGGCGAGCTGGAGCTTTACGCCCGCCAGCGCTTCGGCCAGTCCGACATGGGGGTGAACCGCGACCGCGTGGAAATCTGGCTTTCCGAGCTTTACCGCGAGGAGTAGGCCCAGCCCACTTGACCGCCGCGCGGCAATGGGGAATGGAAAGCCATGATCCCCAATGACAGACTCCAGCAGATCCGCGAACGGTTCGAGTTTCTCGAGGCCCGCATGGCCACGGGGGGTGGTGACATCGCCGCCCTTGGCCGCGAATATTCCGAACTGCGCCCCGTGGTCGACCAGATCGCGGAATGGCACCGCCTGCAGGCCGATCTGGCCGAGGCCGAGGCGCTGCTTGCCGATCCCGAGATGCGAGCGCTGGCCGAAGAGGAACTGCCGCGCCTGCGCGCCCGCCTGCCAGAGGCCGAACGCGCCCTGCAGCTGTCGCTGCTGCCGCGCGACGCCGCCGATGCGCGCCCCGCCATTCTCGAGATTCGCCCCGGCACCGGCGGTGAGGAGGCGGCGCTGTTTGCCGCCGATCTGGCGCGGATGTATCAGCGCTATGCCGAAGCGCAGGGCTGGCGCTGGGAGGTGATCGAGGATCAGCCGACCGAACTTGGTGGCCTGCGCGAACTGGTGGTGCGGATCGAAGGCGAGGGCGTGTTCGCCCGGCTGAAATACGAATCCGGCGTGCACCGGGTGCAGCGCGTGCCCGAAACGGAATCGGGCGGGCGCATCCACACCTCTGCCGCCACCGTGGCCGTGCTGCCCGAAGCGCAGGCGGTCGACATCGACATCGCCCCCGGCGACATCCGCATCGACACCATGCGCAGTTCCGGCGCGGGCGGGCAGCACGTCAACACCACCGATTCCGCCGTGCGCATCACGCATATCCCGTCGGGCATCGTCGTCACCTCCTCGGAGAAATCGCAGCACCGCAACCGGGAGATCGCCATGAACGTCCTGCGGGCCCGGCTCTACGACATGGAACGCCAGAAGGCCGCCGACGCGCGCGCCGGGGCGCGAAAGGCGCAGGTGGGCAGCGGCGACCGCTCCGAACGCATCCGCACCTACAATTTCCCGCAGGGGCGCATGACCGACCACCGCATCGGCCTGACGCTTTATCGGCTGGAGGCGATCCTTGGCGGCGATCTGGACGAGATCATCAGCGCGCTGACCGCCGATGCGCAGGCCAGCCTGCTGGCGGAAATGGCATGACCGGCGCCCAGCATCTGGGCGAGGCGCTGCGCCTTCTGGCCCATGCGGGGGTGCCCGATGCCGCCCGCGATGCCCGCCGCCTGCTGGCCCATGCGCTGGATCTGTCGCCCGCGCGGCTGACGCTGGCGCTGCCCGACCCGCTGCCCCCCGAAGTGGCGGAGCGGTTCCATGCGCTGGTCGCCCGCCGCGCCGCGCGCGAACCGGTGTCGCATCTGACCGGGCGGCGTGCCTTTTATGGCCGCGATTTCCATGTCACGCCGGATGTGCTGGATCCGCGCCCCGAAACCGAAACGCTGATCGGCGCGGCGCTGGGGCGGCGCTTTGCCCGGGTGCTGGATCTGGGCACCGGCTCGGGCTGCATCCTGCTGACCCTGCTGGCGGAACGGCGGCAGGCCAAGGGGCTGGGCACCGATCTGTCGGATCCGGCGCTGGCGGTGGCGCAGCGCAATGCCGCGGCACTGGGTCTGACCCCGCGCGCCCGCTTCGCGCAGGGCAGCTGGTGGGATGCGGTGGACCCCGAGGCCCGCTTCGATCTGATCGTGTCGAACCCGCCCTATATCGCGCAGGACGAACTTCCCGGTCTCGCGCCCGAGGTGCTGGACCATGAACCGCGCATGGCGCTGACCGATGATGCTGACGGGCTGTCCGCCTATCGCGTCCTTGCGGCGGGTGCGCCGCGGCATCTGGCGGCGGGCGGCGCGCTGATGGTCGAAATCGGCCCGCTGCAGGGTGATGCGGTGGCCGGACTTTTTGCCGCAGCCGGGCTCTGCGACATCGCGGTGCTGCCCGATCTGGACGGGCGCAGCCGGGTCGTCAGCGGGCGCCTGCAAGCGGTTTGACACCGGGATCCCCGGGAAATCCGGTGGAAAACCGCGCATTCGCGGCGTTTTTCCCTTGTCAGGCCCCGCCTGACATGGTTAGCAGGAGGGGTCGGCGCGGTGGATGCTTTACGGCGGTCCCGCCCGACACCAACCCGACATTGGTGTGACCACGGGCAGGAAGACAGCGCCGCATCCGGCGCAGCCCAGCGGTTACAGGGACAGTCAGATACAAGGCTGATAGCAGACAAGATGCGATCATCGAAATCCCGCTCGCGGTCGAAGAACAACCGCAACCGCAATCCGCTTGGGAATGTTGTCAACCGCGTGTTTGACAGCAGTGGTCCCGAGGGAAAGGTGCGCGGTACACCTCAGCAGATCATCGACAAGTATAACCAGCTGGCGCGCGACGCTTCTCTGGGCAATGACCGTGTCGCTGCGGAGAATTTTCAGCAGCACGCCGAACATTACATGCGGATGCTGTCCGAAGCCCAGAAAGAAGCGGATCAGCGCCGCGAACAGCAGGAACGCGAAAACCGCGACCGGCAGGCGCAGCGCGACCGCGACCGGGGCGACCGCAGCGACCGTGACCCGCAGCAGCAGGGCCGCAGCGATCAGGACGACAGCGCCGAAAACGCTGCGCCCGCCGCAGCCCCGCAGCCGCCGCGCGAGCCGGAGCAGCCGCAGCGCGCCACGCCCGGCTTTGGCGACCAGCCCGACGTGCTGGATCTGGGCGCGGATGACAGCGAAAGCGGTCTGGTGGAAACGCCCGAAGACCGCGCCGAGGTCAAGCCGGAGCCTGCCGCCGAACGCCCCGCGCCGCGCTCGCGCAGCCGTGGCGGCGCCAAGCCCGCGCCGAAACCCGCCGAAGCCGCAGAGCCTGCGGCAGAGCAGGCCGCACCCAAATCCGAGGACAAGCCGAAGCGCCCGCGCAAGCCGCGCAGCCGCAAGTCCGACACCGCGGCTGATGCCGCGCCCTCGGCCAGTTCGGCACCCGACGCGGCGGAATAACGCCGCCACCGGCTGCTGCAGACAGGAAGGCCCCGCCGCAAGGACGGGGCCTTCTGCTGTCTGCTGGCCTTGCCGGTGCGGCCGGATCAGCGCGCCAGTTCGCGGGCCAGACGGCAGAACTGCTCCAGCGACACCTGTTCGGCGCGTTCGGTGGGGGCGATGCCCGCCGCTTCCAGCCGCGCCTCGATATCGGGGGCAAGCCCCTTCAGCGCCGCGCGCAGCATCTTGCGGCGCTGGTTGAAGGCGGCGGCCACCAGCCGCTCCAGCACCGCCGCATCGGCGGGATAGCGCGGCTCGGGCAGGGCCTTCAGATGCACCACCGCCGAGGAGACCTTGGGCGGCGGGGTAAAGGCTTCGGGCGGCAGGGACAGCACGATGCGCGCCTCGCAGCGCCACTGCACCAGCAGCGCCAGCCGCCCGTAGGCCTTGGATCCGGGCTGCGCCACGATCCGCTCGGCCACCTCGCGCTGGAACATCAGGGTCAGCGTGCTCCAGACCGGCGGCCAGTCGCGCGGTGTCAGCCAGCGCACCAGCAGTTCGGTGCCGACATTATAGGGCAGGTTGGCACAGATCGCGATGGGCGGGCGCAGATGCGCCAGCGCGTCCACCTCCAGCGCATCGCCGGAAATCACCTCCAGCCGCCCGGGATAGGCGGCGGCGATCTCGGCCAGCGCAGCCAGGCAGCGGCTGTCCTTTTCCACCGCCAGCACCCGGCGCGCGCCCTCGGCCAGAAGCCCGCGGGTCAGCCCGCCGGGACCGGGCCCAACCTCCAGCACGTCCATGCCCGACAGATCCCCCGCCGCCCGCGCGATCCGCGCGGTCAGATTGAGATCCAGCAGAAAATTCTGCCCCAGCGATTTCTTGGCGCTCAGCCCGTGGCTGGCGATCACCTCGCGCAGCGGCGGCAGCCCGTCAATGGCGGCCATGGCTCACCTCGTCTCTTCTGGCAGGGCGCGCCGCCCCCGCCCCTTCATCTTGCCCGATAAACTCCGGGGGAGTCCGCCCCCGGCGGACGGGGGCAGAGCCCCCTTCTTCTCGTCTTGTCCGTCTTTGACGGACGGGGGCAGAGCCCCCTTCCTGAGATCTTGTCCGCCCCCGGCGGACGGGGGCAGAGCCCCCTTCTTCTCGTCTTGTCCGTCTTTGACGGACGGGGGCAGAGCCCCCTTCCTGAGATCTTGTCCGCCCCCGGCGGACGGGGGCAGAGCCCCCTTCGTCAAGTCCTGTCCGCCCATGTCGGACGGGGGCAGAGCCCCCAAACTCCAGACCCTTCATCCCCGACCCAAGGACAGGTCCCGCGCCATGCGCAGGGCGGCGAGGGTCGAGGCGACATTGGCCAGCCCCTTGCCGGCGATGTCAAAGGCGGTGCCGTGATCGGGAGAGGTGCGCACGAAGGGCAGGCCCAGCGTCACGTTCACCCCCTCGTCAAACCCCAGCGTCTTGACCGGGATCAGCGCCTGATCGTGATACATGCAGACCGCCACGTCATAGCGGGCGCGGGCGGCGGCGTGGAACATGGTGTCGGCGGGCAGGGGCCCGCGCAGATCCAGCCCTTCGGCGCGCAGCCGGTCCAGCACCGGGGTGATCAGCGTCCTCTCCTCTTGGCCCATGCGCCCGCCTTCGCCCGCATGCGGGTTGAGCCCGGCGACGGCGATGCGGGGCTGCGGCACGCCAAAGCCCGCCATGGCGTCATGGGTCAGCCGCAGCCGCGCCTCCAGCAGGGCGGGGGTCAGGGCGGCGGGCACGTCGGACAGCGCGATATGGATGGTGACGGGCACCACCTTCAGCGCGTCGCAGGCCAGCATCATCACCACCTCGGGCACGCCGCCCAGATGCGCCAGAAATTCGGTATGGCCGGGAAAGGCAAAGCCGCAGCCCTCGGCCAGCGCCTGTTTGGAAATGGGCAGGGTGCAGAGTGCTGCCGCCTCGCCGCTCTGGCAGGCCGCGACACCGCGTTCGATCGCGGCGACCACGCCCGCCGCCTGCGCGGACTGCGGCGTGCCGGGCACGCGGGGGCCGGGCATGTCGAGCGCCAGCACCGGCAGGCCGCGGGCCGAAGCCGCGACCGCCTCTCGCGGATGGTCCACGATCACATGCGGCACCCGTCCCGGCAGATGTCCGGGCGCGCCGATCCAGAAAAACGGCAGGCTGTCGCGCAGCGCCTCCCATGCCGCTTCGGCAAGTTCGGGGCCGATGCCCGAAGGTTCGCCGCAGCTGAGCGCGATGGGGGCCGGGCTCATCGCTCCACGATGCGCGCATCGGCGCGCAGCTGGGCCAGATAGCTGTCGGCAAGCTGGCTGAGACGCTGGTTGCGCAGCCCGTTCAGCACCTGATCGCGATCCGCGCCTTCGGCCACGGCAGAGGTGCGGTTGCACAGCATCAGGAACACCAGCGTCTGGCCATTGGCGCGGGTCAGCGCGGTGGAAACCTCGCCGGGATCGAGCTTCGACAGCTCATAGGCGACATCGGTGGGGATCTCGGCGGGGGGCAGGGTCACCCGCTCCAGCACCTCGGGCGGCTGGCCCTTGGCCGCGCCGTAAAGATCGTCGCAGCGGTCGACCTGACTGGCGAGCACGCGGGCGCGGGCCAGCGTTTCGGCAGACCGCCCGCCGGGCAGGTAATAGGCGGCATAATCCACCGACGCGACCTCTGCCGGGGTGTAGCCCGACTCCTCCAGCCCGCGCAGCTGGAACAGCGCGATGGCACCGGGGATCGGGATGGGCTGGGTCACCTCGCCGGGCGCAAGCCCGAGGATCAGCGGCTGCAGCACCGGCGGCAGTTCGGTCAGGTCCTGCCACGGCAGGCGCCCGCCTTCGCCACGGGTGGCAGTGGCGGAATATTCGCGGGCCTGCGCGGAAAATTCGGATTCCGACCGCATCTGCGCGATGCGGCTGGCGCGGGCGCGCACGGCCTCTTCCTGACCCGGCGGCATCGGCATGATGATTTCCGACAGCAGCACCCGCACGTCGGACCCGCCGCCGCTGCGCGACAGGGCGCGGTCGATCTCGGCCTCCGAGACATCGGCGCGGGCCTGAAACCGCGCGCGCACCAGTTCGCGCCATGCAAAGCCCGCCCGCACGAAATCGCGGAAGGTTTCCTCGGCCACGCCACCCTGCGCCAGCGCTGCCAGAAACTCCTCACGGCTGAGATTGGCGCGGCCCGCAAATTCGGTCATGCCGTCCAGCACCTGTTCCTCGGTGGGGTCGATCCCGGCATCAAGGGCGGCCTGCATCCGCAGCCGGTCGTCGATCAGCTGCTGGCGGGCTTCGGTCTGCGGATCGCCGGGCTGGTTCAGCACCTCGATCATGCGGGCGCGCTGGTCGATCTCGTAATTGGTGATGACCATGTCATCGACCTGGATCGCCGGGGAGAAAAGACCCTGCGCGGGCGCCATGGCGGGGGACAGGGCAAGCCCTGCAGCCAGAATCACGCTGCGGAAAAGGCGGGCGGACATCACTTGCATGTGCGTCGATACTCCTTGGCGCTTTCCGCAGTGCCGAACCCAGTCAGCGCCACGGTCAGGCCGAAATCGGTGGACGGTTCCAGGTTAGTGGAGGAGGCAAACCGGCGCGAGACCGAAAAGCCCACCTGGACGCATTCGTTGCGGTATTGCAGGCCAAGGGCTGCGCGGTCAAGCCGCTGGTCGGCAAGGTCGTAGCGCCATTCGGTGTCGCCGGTCCAGTTGGCATCGATCCGCCACGTGCCGTCCAGCGACCATTCGGCCTGCGTCTCGTCGCGGTCTTCCTCGGGATCGTTGACCAGCAGCACATAGGAGGCGCCAAAATCCAGCCGCGTGTTGGACCAGCCCCCGCGCGCCTCGGCCTTGTTGAACTCGGCGCGTTCGTCCAGAAGGCCGCGCGCCGAAATGCTGAGCCCCAGCGGATTGGTGAAGCGGCCCGCCACCAGCCAGTCGGAATCGCGCGAATCAAGCCCGGAGGAGCGGGTGAACTCGTCCTCCAGTTCGTCGCGCCAGACCCGGCCCAGCACCAGACCCGTGGTCCAGCCTGCGGGGGCTTCGTGCAGCATGCGCAGGCCAGCGGCCAGCGTGCGCCCGTGCTCGCGCCGGTCGGGAGAGGAAAAGCGCTGCAGCGACAGCAGGTTGCCTTCGTCGAATTCCGGGCGGGTGCTTTCGTCATTGGGAATGTCGGGACGGCTGCCGCCGACCCAGCCGAACTGCAGCAGCGGCTCCAGCAGGGTGCGGCCCTCGGCGGCCTGCCGGACCAGCGGCCAGCGCAGATCCAGTGCCACGCCGGGGGTGGCGCGGGTCACGTCGCTTTCGGCGGAGGAATCCTGCCGGATGGCGAAGCGGTCCACCCAAAGCTCGGTCAGCACGCCCGCGCGCAGGCCGCCGGGCAGGGTCCAGCGCCGCCGCCAGCTGGCCTCGGCGGTCAGCCGCGCCACGTCGCGCCCCAGTTCGTCCTCCTCGGACTGCCGGTAATGGCCGTGCAGATCGGTGCCCAGCCGGAATTCGCCGCCAAGCCGGGCGGGAAAGAAGCGCCGCTCATAGCCCAGATCCAGAATCCATGACGGCAGCAGCGCGTCCTGTTCGCTTGCGCGCAGCGACTGGTAATGCGTGAGCCCGGTGCGGAACAGGTCGCGCGACCGCGCCCGGCTGAGGGTCACGCTGCTGTCAAGCCGTTCAAGCGAGGCATAGTCGTAATCGTTGAGATAGGCCTCGTCGGTCACCGCCTTGAGATCGAAGTCCAGATCGAACCCGCTCCGCAGCGCAAAGCCGCCTTCGGCAAAGACATAGCCGCGCAGTTCGTCATCCAGCAGCGTGTCGCGGGTCAGCGCGCCGTTCACCTCCAGATCGCCATTGGCGAAGGCGCGACGGTAGCGCGCTTCCAGCGTCTTGGTCACCGGCGAGACATAGGGGGTCAGCGTCACGTCCTGATGCGGGCCAAGCGGGATGAAATAGGGCAGCTTCACCCCGAAGCCCAGCAGGGTGGAACTGCGCACGCTGGGGATCAGGAAGCCGCGCGCGCGGTTCAGGGTGGGATCGGGCAGGCGCAGGCTGGGCACCCAGAACACCGGCACGTCCAGCACGCGCAGCTGCGCGCCTTCGAAATAAAGCTGGCGGGCTTCCTCGTCATGCACGACGCGTTGTGCCCGGATCTGCCACAGCGGCACCTCGTTCGGGCCGCAGACCTGACAGGAGGTGACGGCGACGCGCGACAGCTGGGTGAAACGGTCGGCCTCGCGGCGCGCCTCCACCGCGGCCAGCTGCAGCTGTTCGTCCATGATCATGCGGGCGCCCTGCAGGATGCCGTTGCGCAGGCCCTCGTCGAGTTCGGCGCTGTCGGCCAGCAGCAGGTTGCCGCTGGCATCGGTCAGCCGCAGCGGGCCTTCGATCTGCAGCGTGTCGGCCTTCTGGTCATAGGTGATGCGGCGGGCGGTCAGGCGGGTGCCGTCCTGCAGCGCCTCGACATTGCCGGTGGCGACAAGGCGGCTGCCATCTTCGACAAACACCTGATCCGCGACCAGCAGGGCGGCGCTGGACTGCGTTTCGGCGGTGGCCTGCGCGTGCAGCAGCGCGGGGCACGGTAGCGTCAGCGGCAGGCCAAGGGCCAGTGCTGCGGCAAGCGCACGGGTGCGGGGGGTCATCCTTCCTCCATCTGCAGCACCAGCCCCAACGCCAGCAGCAGCGAAGCGACGGGGGGAATCCATGCGGCAACGATCGGGTTCAGCTGCCCGTTCTCGCCGAGGATCTGCGCAAAATTCCTGATGTAATAAAGCCCGAAGCCCAGCAGGATCGACGACAGCACCGCAACGCCGGTGCGGCCCAGACGGCTGGGGCGCATGGTGAAGCCCGCCGCCACCAGCACCATGGCGACCAGAAACACCGGCTGCGCCAGTTCCATCTGCAGCCAGACCACATGGCGGCGCGCGGAAAAGCCCGCCTCCTCCAGCCCGCGGATGAAGCGGGGCAGTTCCCAGACCGGAATGGCAGAAGGCTCGCCGAAGCGGTCGCGGATGCCGTCCTGCGTCAGCGTCGAGGGCAGGCGCAGTTCGTCATAGCTTTCGGAGCCGGTTTCGGGGTTAAGGCCTGCGGTCAGCGGCCATTGCTTGGCCTTGGTCAGCAGCCAGTCGCCCCCCGAAAGCCGCGCCTCCTCGGCCTCGATGCGGCGTTCGGGCCCGCCCTCGGCGGTGTAATCCACGAAGGTCACGTCATAAAGCACGGAGGCATCGGGATTGGTGCGCGCGGCGCGGATCACGATCTGGCCTTCGGGGCCGCCCTGCCGCAGCCACAGGCCTTCGGGGCCGATGGACAGCACCGAGCCGCTGTCATTGCGCCATGCCTCGTCCAGATCGGCGGCGCGCTTGGAGGTGGCGGCGACGATGGGGTTCAGCATGGCCACCGCAAGCAGCGCCAGCGCCAGCGCCACGCCGACCGGGCCCATCAGCGCCGCCAGACCGGACCGGCCCGCCGCGCGGCTGACCACCAGTTCCGAACTGCGCGCCAGCGAAATGCACAGCGCCACCGTGGCAAGGATCATCACCAGCGGCAGGATGGTATAAAGCCCCTCCGGCAGCTTCAGCAGGGTGATCTGCACCACCTGCCCGAAGCTCACCGTCTCGTCGAAGCGGCGCAGCTGTTCGACCAGATCGACCAGACCCAGAAACAGCGCGAAAACGGTGAAGATGCTGAGGAAGAACTTCAGGAAGCGCCGGGCGAAATAGAAATGCAGGATCATGCCGTCTGCTCCTGCGGCTGCGGGATCCGGCGCGGGCGGCGCGGACTGGCGGCGCGCCAGAGCAGCCCCGCCGTGATGGACATGCCCAGCAGGCTTGGCACATAGATCAGCGGCCAGAGCGCGGCGCGGTCACGCACCGGATCGGCCACGGCGCTTTCCACGATCTTGAGCAGCACCAGCAGGAAGATGGCGCCGACGATCTGCTTGGTCACGCCGAAGCGCGAAAACCCGCCGGTCATCAGCGCCGCATAGCCGATCAGCGCCGCCACCACGCAAAGAAGCGGCTGTTCAAAGCGCATATGCGCTTCTTCAAGGATCTCGCCGGGGCTGTCATTGACCTCTTCGGCCACGGCCTCGGTGCGGGTCAGCAGCTCCCATGTGGAGATCTGGCGGGCGCGGCGGCCCGGACGGTCATCGGCGGTGATCATGCCGGAAATGTCATAGGTCAGATCATCGAAATTGGTGGTGGAGAGGGTCTGCGTTGCCTCCTGCAGCGTCTGCGCCATGCCCGACACCATGGCGAGCCGCGTGGTGTCGCCGTCGCGCAGCAGATAGGCGGCGCGGGCGGTATAGGTCACGGTGCGCTCCGGGCTGCGGCGGTCGGACAGGAACACGTCCTGCAGTTCGCCCTCGGGGGTGATGTCGCGGATGTAGAAGGTGACGCCGGAGACGGGATGCAGGAAGGTGCCTTCGTGCAGCAGCCGCGCCGAGACCGAGCCCGAGATCTCTGCCTCGCGCTCGCGCAGCTGCGCCACCGAGGCGGGGACCAGCCCATGGGTCAGGATCGCCATCATGGTGCCGATGATCAGCCCGAAGGCCAGCACGGGCCGCGCCAGCCGCCACGGCGAATAGCCCGCCGCCTGCACCACGGTCAGTTCCGAGTCGTTGGAGGCGCGGTTGGTGACATAGACCGAGGCGGCGAAGCCCGCCATCGGCAGCACGATCGCCACCACCGCCGGCAGGCTGAGGGCGGTGAATTCCAGAAAGATGCCCCCCGAATGGCCGTCGGCGATCAGCCGCCCGAACAGGGTCACCGCGCGGTTGACCCAGTAGACCAGCACCAGAACCAGAGCGGAAAACCCGAACAGGACCATGAGCTGCGACAGCATGTATCTGTCGAATCTCTGCACGCCGTGATGTCCCCCGTTCGCTGCTTCCCGCGACCTTAATGCGTCGCGTCGCGGGGGAAAAGGTATGTCTGGCCAAGAGCCGGGCGGCACACTACCACTAGGGGCAATGAGACGCCTGAAAGGGAGAGGTGGCATGACCAGACTGCGCAGCATCGCGTTCGACCCGGTGGATCTGGATCCGCTGGCCACGGTGGCGGGCCATGTGGCGGTATTTGTGGGGGCGGACGGGAAGCTGGGGCGTGCGGCAAGGCGGCTGGACCGGCTGACGCGCGGCGCCCTGACGCGGGCCACCACGGCGGAAAGCTGGGCCAAGAAACCCGAGGGCGAGGGCGTGACGCTGGCTTGGCCTGCGGGCATGGCGGCCGAGGCGCTGCACCTGATCCGGCTGGAGCGCAGGCCCGGCCTGACCGAGGCGCGCCGCGCCGGGGCGTCGCTGGCGCGCATGGCAGGGGCCAAGCCGCTGGTGGTGCTGGCGGAAAATCTGGCGCGCGTGCCGCAGGTGGCGCTGGGTCTGGCGCTGCGCGGCTATGCCTTCACCGATCATAAAAGCGAGCGCGGCGAGCCGCTGGGGGCGGCAAGCTTCCAGTGCGCCAAGCCCGAAGAGGTGGCCGCCGCCGCCGCGCCGGTGCTGGCCGTGGCCGAAGGCGTGACCTTCACCCGCGATCTGGTGAACGAGCCCGCCAACGTGCTGACCACCACCGAATTCGCCACCCGGCTGGAGGCGCTGCGTGATCTGGGGGTCGAGGTCGAGGTGCTGGACGAGCCGCAGATGCGCGATCTGGGCATGAACGCGCTGCTGGCCGTGGGCGAAGGTTCGGCCTCGCCGTCGAAGCTGGTGGTGATGCGCTGGCGCGGCGCCGAGGACGCGCCGCTGGCGCTGGTCGGCAAGGGCGTGGTCTTTGACACGGGCGGGATTTCGCTGAAGCCCGGCGCGGGCATGGAAGACATGACCATGGACATGGGCGGCGCGGGTGTCGTCGCGGGCGTGATGAAGGCGCTGGCGCTGCGCAAGGCCAGCGCGCATGTGGTGGGGCTGGTCGGGCTGGTGGAAAACATGCCCTCCGGCACCGCGATGCGCCCCGGTGACGTGGTGCGGTCGATGAAGGGCGACACGATCGAGATCCTCAACACCGATGCCGAAGGCCGGCTCGTGCTCTGCGACGTGCTCTGGTATGCGCAGGAGGTGATCAAGCCCGCCGCGATGGTCGATCTGGCCACCCTGACCGGCGCCTGCATCGTGGCGCTGGGATACGAGAACGCCGCCGTCTATTCCAACGAGGACACGTTCTGCGGCCAGTTCCTGCGCACCGCCCAGACCGAGGGCGAGGGCGCGTGGCGGATGCCGCTGGCGCAGGCCTATGACGACATGCTGAAATCGCCCATCGCGGACATGAAGAACATCGGCGGCAGGCCCGGCGGGTCGATCACCGCCGCGCAGTTCCTCAAGCGCTTCGTCAAGGACGACGTGCCGTGGATCCATCTGGACATCGCCGGGGTCGCCTCGCTCAAGACCGACTCGCTGCTGGCGCCCAAGGGGGCGACGGGCTGGGGGGTGCTGACGCTGGACCGGCTGGTGCGCGCCCGGTTCGAGACGCGGCCCGAGGCCGAGACCGACGCGGAGGGCTGAGCCATGGGGGTGGCGATGTTCTACCACCTGACGCAGCGCCCGCTGGAGGCGACGCTGCCCATGCTGCTGGACCGCGCGCTGGCGGCGGGCTGGCGGGTGGTGGTGCGCGGCACCGATCCGGCGCGGCTGGACTGGCTGGATGAAAAGCTGTGGCTGGGGCCGGAGGACGGGTTCCTGCCGCATGGCCGCGCGGGTGGGCCGCATGACGCGCTGCAGCCCGTGCTGCTGACCGAACGGGGCGATCTGCCCAACGATCCCGCCTGCCTGATGGCGGTGGACGGCGCCGCCGTCTCCGCCGAGGAGGCGGGGCGGATGGAACGGACCTGCATCCTGTTCGACGGCAACGACACGCAGGCCCTGCAGGCGGCGCGCGGGCTTTGGCGCAGCCTGACCGCGGCAGGCTGCGCCGCGCAATACTGGTCCGAAGAGTCGGGCAGCTGGAAGAAAAAGGCGGAAAGCTGAGCGGGTCAGCCCCGTTCCAGCACCATCCGCCCGCCGGAGATTTCCAGCCGGTCGAAGCGCTGCAGATAGCTCATGCCCAGAAGCGACTGGCCCATCTCGCCGCCATTGACGAAGGCGCGGACGCCGCGATCCTCGAACGGCCCGAGCCCCACGCTGTCAAGCCGGACGGGGGCGGTCATCACCGCGCCATTGGCGGTCATCGCCTGCCCGTGAAAGATCAGATCCTCGGGGTGAAGGCCCGCGCGGCTTGCATCCTCGCGCGTCAGCACCATGCCTGTGGCACCGGTATCGACCACGAAGCGCACCGGCACTGCGTTGATGTCGAGCGTCACATAGTAATGGCCATCGGGGGCGCGGGGCAGTTCGACCCGTCCGGCCTCGGCAAAGACCGCCTGCTGCGGCATCACCGTGTGACGGATGTCTTCCCAGAGCCCGATCGCCGCCAGCACCGCGACAAAGATCAGCCCCCATGCCGCCAGCTGCTGCAGGCTTTTTGCCAGCTGGCCGCGATGCTGGACGAACATCCAGATCACCAGCACCGCCAGCAGCAGGCCCAGATAGCCCAGCCGTCCCAGATCAAAGCCTGACATCCGCGTTCCCCCGTCCTGCGTCCCGTCTGATGTAGGCGCGGAGCGGGGCTTCTGCCAGTCTCAGCCGAAGGCGGCCACGTCGCGCAGCCCGTCCAGCACGAACTGCACCGACAGCGCGGCCAGCAGCATGCCCAGCAGGCGGGTGACCACCACGATGCCGGTATGCCCCAGCGCCCGTTCCAGAAATCCCGCCGCCAGAAACAGGGCCAGCACCAGCGCCAGCACCACCAGCAGCACGCCCATCACCGCCAGCGCCCCCGGCAGCGAGCCGGTCTGCCCCACCAGCAGGATCATCGAGGCGATGGCCCCGGGACCGGCGATCAGCGGAATGGCCAGCGGAAACACCGATGGATCGGGCTGCGGTTCCGGCGTCGCCTTGTCCTCGCGCCGCCGGGTGCGGCGTTCGAACAGCATGTCGAGCGCGGTCAGGAACAGCAGGATGCCGCCCGCGATGCGGAAGGCGGGCATGGAGATGCCGATGAAACCCAGCACCGCCTCGCCAAAAAACGCGAACAGCGTCAGCACCAGCAGCGCGATCACGCAGGCCCGCACCGCCACCGCCCGACGATGCGCCGCATCGGCACCGGGCGTCAGCGCGATGAACACGGGCGTCAGCCCGATCGGGTCGATCACCACAAAAAGCGTGGCAAAGGCGCTGATGAGAAAGGCCGGATCCATGCCCAACCCTAGCCCTGCGGCAGAGCGCTTGTCCATCGCGGCTTGGGACGGGCGCGCCGCATCTGCGGCGGGTGGCGTCTGCGCGGGCAGATCGGGCAGGCGGCACGGTCCGGCCCGCTCCCAGAAGGGGCGCGGGCAGGTGTCGGACCACCCCGCGCCGTCAGCCCTGCCGCTGCGCGCCTTCCAGCTTTTCCAGCGCGCGTTCCCACATTGCCTCGGCGCGGTGCAGGCCTTCCATGACTTCCGCGTATTTGCGGTTCCATGTCTCCAGCTCTCCGGCGCGGCCCTCTTCGTAAAGCGAAGGGTTGGCAAGTTTCGCGGCCAGCTTTTCGCGCATGTCCTCGATCTTGGTCACGCGCTCCTCGCATTTGCGGGCCTCGGCGCGCAGCGCCATCAGCTCGTCCCGCGTCGCCTTGCGCGGCTTGGGCGCTGCCGGTTTTTCCGGCTTGGCGGGCTTGTCCTGCGTCAGCAGCAGCGTGCGGTAGGTGTCAAGGTCATCCTCGTAAGGCGTGACGGTGCCATCCTTGACCAGCCACAGCCGGTCCGCCACCAGCCCCAGCAGGTGCATGTCGTGGCTGACAAGGATCACCGCGCCGGAATAGGCGGTCAGCGCCTCGACCAGCGCCTCGCGGCTTTCGATGTCAAGGTGGTTGGTCGGTTCGTCAAGGATCAGCAGATGCGGCGCATCAAGCGTCGCCAGAAGCAGCGACAGCCGCGCCTTCTGCCCGCCGGACAGCCGCGCGACCTCGGTTTCCGCCTGCGCGGCCCCCAGCCCGAATCCCGCCAGCAGCGCCCGCAGCTTGGAGGGCGGGCTGTCGGGGCGTTCGCGCTGCACATGCTGCAGCGGCGTCTCGTCCAGATGCAGCTCGTCGACCTGATGCTGGGCGAAATAGCCGATGCGCAGCTTGGAGCTGCGCGCCATGGTGCCACCCATCAGCTCCAGCCGGTCGGCCAGCAGCTTCGACAGGGTGGATTTGCCCTGACCGTTGCGCCCCAGAAGCGCGATGCGGTCGTCCTGATCGATGCGCAGCGACAGGTTCCGCAGCACCACGGTGTCGCCATAGCCGGTGGAGGCCTCCTCCAGCGCCAGAATCGGCGGCGACAGCATGTCGGGCTGCGGGAAGCTGAACACGCGCTTGGCGGCTTCCTCGGGGGCGGTGATCCGTTCCATCTTTTCGAGCATCTTGACGCGGGCCTGCGCCTGCCGCGCCTTGGAGGCGGTGGCGCGGAAGCGGTCGACAAAGCTCTGCAGATGGGCGCGGCGGTCATCCTGCTTGCGTGCCATGGCGGCGATCACCGCGCGGCGTTCGGCCCGGGTGCGCGCGAACGTGTCATAGGCGCCCTGATAAAGCGTCAGCTTGCGCTCCTCCAGATGCAGGATCGCCCCCACCGCGCGGTTCAGCAGGCCCCGGTCGTGGCTGATGACGATGACGGTATGCGGATAGCGCTGCAGATAGCTTTCCAGCCAGAGCGCGCCTTCAAGGTCCAGATAGTTGGTCGGTTCGTCGAGCAGCAGCAGGTCGGGTTCGGCAAAAAGCACCCCCGCCAGCGCCACGCGCATCCGCCAGCCGCCCGAGAAGGCCGAGCAGGGCCGCTGCTGCGCCGCCTCGTCAAAACCCAGCCCCTTGAGGATGGAGGCGGCCCGCGCCTCCGCCGACCATGCGTCGATATCGACCAGCCGGGTCTGCACCTCGGCGATGCGATGCGCGTCGGTGGCCGTCTCGGCCTCGGCCATCAGATCGGCGCGTTCGGTGTCGGCGGCCAGCACCGTGTCGATCAGCGACACGTCCGAGGCGCGCGCCTCCTGGGCGACACCGCCGATGCGGGCGCGGGCGGGCAGGTCGATGACCCCGCCATCCAGCGTAAGCTCGCCCCGGATCAGCCGGAACAGCGTGGTCTTGCCAGCACCGTTGGGTCCGACAAGCCCCACCTTGTGACCGGCGGGAATGGTGGCGGAGGCGCCCTCGAACAGAGGGCGGCCTTCGACGGAATAAGAGATGTCTTCGATCCTGAGCATGGGCAGCCCTTAGCAGAGCCCGCGGGCGGACAAAATCCCCCATCGCAGTCGAGGCTGCGGCTTCTTCTTGGCAAAAATATCCCGGGGGGAGAGGCCGCAGGCCTCGGGGGGCAGCGCCCCCCTTCCTTTCCGGGGCAGCTTCAGGGTCAGGGGCCGCCCCTGCGCCAGACGCGCTTGCCCCCTTCTGGGGCTTCCCAATCCCGCCGCCCCGTGTTAACGCCCACACCAGCGAATACCGGCCGGGCCCCTTGCCCGGCCTTGCGATATGGAGAGACTCAAATGTCCGTCGAACGCACCCTGTCGATCATCAAGCCCGACGCAACGCGCCGCAACCTGACCGGCAAGATCAATGCCAAGTTCGAAGAAGCGGGCCTGCGCATCATCGCGCAGAAGCGCATTCACCTGACCAAGGCTCAGGCTGGCGAATTCTACAAGGTTCACGCCGAGCGTCCCTTCTATGACGAACTCTGCGAGTTCATGGCCTCTGCCCCCGTCGTGGTGCAGGTGCTGGAAGGCGAAGGCGCCGTGGCCAAGAACCGTGAAGTGATGGGCGCCACCAACCCCGCCGATGCCGATGCGGGCACCATCCGCGCCGAATTCGCCGAGTCGGTTGGCGAAAACTCCGTGCACGGTTCGGACGCGCCGGAAACCGCCGCAGCCGAGATCGCCTATTTCTTCGCCGGGACCGAGCTGGTCGGCTGACCTGTCCCGCGACATGATGCAGAAAGGGGCGCCAGTCTGGCGCCCCTTTTTTTGTGTGCGGGGTGAGGGGCGGGCAGGTTGGGCGCTCTGCGCTCACACGCGGCTGACTTCGGGACGCAGCTCCGGCTTGCCGTGCTGCTGTTCCAGCCAGCGGCGCAGCAGCGCCGTGTTGCGCAGGTTGGCGCGGAAGCCCACGTCGAAGATGTCACCCAGAAACGGCACGAGGCCGATCAGCCAGTCGACCCCCATATTGCCCGCCATCTGCGCCAGCAGGGGGTTTGGCGCCCCCATGTCGCGGGCTTCTTTCAGGATCCACACGGCGGGCAGCAGCGCCAGCGTGTCGCCGATGCCGGGCACGAGGCCCAGAATCGCATCCCAGCCCAGCCGGATGCGGGTGAAGGGCAGGCGGAAGGCGCGGTCCATGCGCCGCGCCAGCCGCTCTACCCGGGCCAGCCGGTCAAAATCCTGTGCGGCGGTCATCGGCCAAGTCCGGCTCAGACCGTGCGCGGGCCGGTGCGGGCGATGATCCAGATGGCATGCACGATGCCGGGGATATAGCCCAGAAGCGTCAGCAGGATGTTGATCCAGAAATGTTTGCCAAGCCCGACCTGCAGGAACACGCCAAGCGGCGGCAGCAGGATGGCGACGATGATGCGCACAAGATCCATTGTGAACTCCGTTTTCAAAAAAGGTCACGGATCCAACACGCGGGACCGGGGAAGGTTCCGTCGGTGCTCAGACGGGCGGGGCGGGCAGCACGCCGATGTCGTTCAGGATCGCCTCGATCCCGGCGGGGGGCGCATCGGGGGCGCGCTTTGCGGCCACCCCGCCACCAGCGCGTCGAAGCGCAGGCGCAGCGCCTCTTTTTCCTTGCCTCGGCAGTCGTTCCACGGGCGGCCCATCAGGGCCATGTGCAGCACGTAATAGCTGATGAAATGCGGGCGGGTGCCCGAGGCCAGCAGGCGGCGGTAGGTTTCATCCGCGCCAAGCGCGCGCAGGGTTTCGGCATCGGGGATCCCGGCGCGGGCGCAGGCGGCTTCGGTTGCGGGGCCAAGGTTGCGCAGGCTGGAGACGGGGGTGCTCATGCTGCCTGCGCCCGTCCGGCGGCAAAGCTGCAGATCCGCTGCAGCGCCTCGGCCAGCAGGTCATCGGGCAGGGTCAGGGCCACGCGCACGAATCCCGCCGCCGAGGGGCCGAAGCTTTCGCCCGGCATTACCGCGATCCGCTGGCTGTCGAGCAGCGCCTCGGCGAAGCCTTCGCCAGAGAGCCCGGTGGCCCGGATGTCGAGGAACAGATACATCGCCCCGTCCGAGGGCATCAGCCGCACCACGCGCTGCGCGCCAAGGATCTGCCGCGCCAGATCGCGGCGGCGGCGGAAGGGGGCGGCGATGCGCTGTTCCAGATCGGGGCCTTGGGTCAGGGCGAAAAGTGCCGCGTCCTGAATATAGCCGGGCACGCCATAGGTGGTGTTGGTGGCCAGATCGACCAGCGCCGCCAGCGCCTCTGCCGGGCCCGCCAGCCAGCCGATGCGGCTGCCGGTCATGGCGTGGCTTTTCGACAGCGAGCCCACCACCAGCATGCGCTCGGCCATGCCGGGCAGGGCGCGCGGGCTCAGATGCTGGCCCTGCCAGATCTGGGTGTCATAGACCTCGTCGGAGATCAGCCACAGATCCTGCGCCTGCGCCACCTCGGCGATGCCCGCAAGCGTGGCGGCGGGGTAGACGGCGCCCGTGGGATTGTTGGGGGTGTTGACCAGCAGCGAGGCGGCGCCGGTCTGCGCCGCGATCCGCGCCAGCGTTACGGGATCGGGCAGGAAGCCGCGGGCGGGATCGGTGGGCACGGCCACGGGCCGCGCGCCCGCCGTGCGGATCGTGCCGGGATAGGTGACATAATAGGGCTCGACCATCAGGGCGGTCTGGCCGGGATCGCAGGCGGCCATATGGGCGGCAAACAGCGCCGACTGCCCGCCGGGGGTGACAAGCACGTTGTCGCGGGTGGTGGGCACGCCGGTGCGGCGGGTCAGGCGCGCGGCGATGGCATCGCGCAGCGCGGGAATGCCGGGCACCACGGCATAGCCGGTATGGCCGCCCCGCGCCGAGGCGCTGAGCGCGTCGAGAATGGCGGGATCGGTGCGGGCGTCCGGTTCGCCGATGGTCAGTTCGATCACGGCGGCGCCCTGCGCCTTGAGCGCGCGGGCCTTGTAGAAGATGCCCCAGCCGTCGCTGCCGCCCGCATTGAGGCTGGAGATCCGGGAAGACAGGCTGGGCATGGGCGGGCTCCGATAGCTGCGTGCGGAGCCTGCCAGCGCGCTGCCAAAAGCGCAAGCGGGCTTGATGGTTTGGGTGGCGTCCGCTGGGGTTAAGGCGGAATTTATATGTCTGAACAGGGACTTAGGCTTCGGCGTTCGCTGCCCCGGAATTGACTTTCTGCCCGGTTGGGCGTAGCTCTTGGGCCTGCTGGACGAAATGGGCAGGTGGCCCCCGGGTCTGATCCCTGTGGCCGCTTTTTCGTTCCGCTCGCCTGGAGGGACAACAATAATATTCAGGCACGAAAGGTATCGAGCATGATCCTTGTTCACATCGAAGAAGAACTTTCCCGACTCGAACACGAGCGGGAGAGGATCGCGGTCCTGCTGCGGGAGTCCAGCGAGGCGCTGACGCGTCTGCTGCTGCAGCTGGAGGCGGGGGAAGGCACCAACAAGACGGAGGCTGGCAAACTGCTGGGCGATCTCCGCTACTGGCTGAGGGCTTCGCACGAAACGGAGGCGCAGATCGCCAATGTCAGACGTAAGCAGAAAGGGATCGCCGGAGACTGGGCGCTTGACCTTGACCGGGCCCGCCATGAGATCGGGTGCCGCATGGCTCGCCTCCGCCGGTGCTGCGGTGCAGGCGAGGTTTCTTGAGGATCTGACGGAGGGGGAGTGCCTTGCACTCCCCTTTCTGTTCGACTTCTGGGCCATGGACCACCAGCTGCCCCCCGAGGGGGACTGGCGGTCCTGGGTCATCATGGGCGGGCGCGGCGCGGGCAAGACCCGCGCCGGGTCGGAATGGGTGCGCGCGCAGGTCGAGGGCGCGCTGCCGCTTACGCCCGGGCGCTGCCGCCGCGTGGCGCTGGTGGGCGAAACGCTGGATCAGGTGCGCGAGGTGATGATCTTTGGCGAAAGCGGCATCCTTGCCTGTTCGCCCCCCGACCGGCGCCCCGACTGGAGCGCCACGCGCCGCTGTCTGGTCTGGCCCAATGGCGCCGAGGCCATGGCGTTTTCGGCGCATGATCCCGAGGGGCTGCGCGGGCCGCAGTTCGATGCGGCCTGGGTCGATGAGCTGGCCAAGTGGAAGAAGGCGCGCGACACATGGGACATGCTGCAGTTCGCGCTGCGGCTGGGGGTGCATCCGCAGGTCTGTGTCACCACCACGCCGCGCAATGTCGGCGTGCTGAAAGATCTGCTGGCGCTGCCGTCGACCGTGGTGACGCGGGCGCGGACCGAGGCGAACCGCGCCAATCTGGCCGCCTCTTTCCTGGAGGAGGTGCGGGCGCGTTATGGCAACAGCCGTCTGGCCCGGCAGGAACTGGATGGCGTGCTGGTGAGCGATGTGGACGGCGCGCTCTGGACGCAGGAGGTGCTGGAGCGGGCGCAGGGCGCGGCGCTGCCCGAGGCGTTCGACCGGGTGGTGGTGGCGGTGGATCCGCCCGCCGGTGAGGGCAAGGCGGCGGATGCCTGCGGCATCGTGGTGGCGGGGGTGATCTGCGAGGGGCCGCCGCAGGCATGGCGTGCCGTGGTGCTGGAGGATGCCAGCGTGCAGGGGCTGGGGCCGCTGGGCTGGGCGGGGGCGGCGGTTGCGGCCTTCGAGCGCTGGCAGGCCGACCGGATCGTGGCGGAGGTCAATCAGGGGGGCGCCATGGTGGAGGCGGTGCTGCGGCAGGTGGCCCCCAACCTGCCGCTGCGCAAGGTCACGGCGACGCGCGGCAAGGTGCTGCGCGCCGAACCGGTGGCGGCGCTTTACGAGCAGGGGCGGGTCGGCCATGCCCGCGCCTTTCCCGCGCTGGAAGAGCAGATGGGGCTGATGACCGCGCGCGGCTATGAGGGGCAGGGATCGCCCGACCGGGTCGATGCGCTGGTCTGGGCGCTGACCGAACTGATCTGCGGGGCGGCGGAGGGCTGGAAGCGGCCGGGCATCCGGTCGCTCTAGCCCTGCCGGGGCGGGGCTGGGGGCTCTGCCCCCGGCTGCGCCTGCGCGCAGCCTCCCCCGGGATATTTCTGGCCGCTGGAAACCGGGAAGGGGTGTTGCGCGCAGGGCGCGCGCCGGGGTCAAGCGGGGTTAATCCCGGCGGTGCAGAGTGGGCCTGTCTTCGGAAGCGATGAAGGAGCAGCGGGCGATGGTGTTTGAGTTTCTGCGGCGGGGGCGCGGCGGGGTGGAGGGGGCGGCGGAGGTCAAGGCCTCTGCCACCGGGCGTCTCTTTGCCTATCAGGGCGCGGGGCGGGTCGCCTGGTCGCCGCGCGACACCGCCTCGCTGAGCCGGGCGGGGTTTGTCGGCAATCCGGTGGGGTTCCGGGCGGTGAAGCTGATCGCGGAAGCCGCGGCGGCGCTGCCGCTGGTGCTGCAGGATCAGGACACGCGCTATGTCAGCCATCCGCTGCTGCGGCTGGTGCTGCTGCCCAATGCGGCACAGGGCAAGGCGGAGCTGTTCGAGGCGCTTTATGGCCAGCTTCTGCTGTCCGGAGACGCCTATCTGGAGGCGGTGTCGGCGGGGGACGGTCTGCCGCGCGAGCTGCATGTGCTGCGGTCGGACCGGATGCGGCTGGTGCCGGGGGCGGATGGCTGGCCCGTCGCCTATGATTATGTGGTGGACGGGCGCACGCATCGCTTTGACGTGAGCGGGGATCTGCCGCCGATCTGCCATATCAAGACCTTTCACCCGCAGGACGACCATTACGGGCTGTCGCCGATTCAGGCGGCGGCGCAGGCGGTGGATGTGCATAACAGCGCCTCGCGCTGGTCGAAGGGGCTGCTGGACAATGCGGCGCGGCCTTCGGGGGCGATCGTGTGGTCGGGCGGTGACGGGCAGGGCAGCCTGAGCCAGGACCAGTACGAGCGTCTGGTGGCGGAGATGGAGACGCATCATCAGGGCGCGCGCAATGCCGGGCGGCCCATGCTGCTGGAGGGGGGGCTTGACTGGAAACCGATGGGGTTTTCGCCCTCTGACATGGAGTTCCAGCAGACCAAGGAGGCGGCGGCGCGCGAGATCGCCGTGGCCTTCGGTGTGCCGCCCATGCTGCTGGGGATCACCGGCGAGGCGACCTATGCCAATTATCAGGAGGCGCACCGCGCCTTTTACCGGCTGACGGTGCTGCCGCTGGCCACCCGGGTCACGGCGGCGGTGGGGCGCTGGCTGTCGGGCTTTCTGGGCGAGGAGGTGGAGCTGAAGCCCGATCTGGATCAGGTGCCCGCCCTGTCCGCCGAGCGCGAGGCGCAGTGGCGGCGCGTGGCGGAGGCGGCGTTCCTGACCGATCCCGAGAAACGGCGGATGCTGGGCCTGCCCGCCCTGCCGCAGGAGGAGGATGCGGGTGAGTGAACGCGGGCATGGCTACGATCCCTTTGCCTGCGCCCCCGCGCTGAAGCTGGAGGCGCATGAGCGGGTGAGCCGGTTGCAGGTCGATGCGCTGAACGCGCGGCTCGACCGGATCGAGGTGCTGATGGAGCGGCTGGAGAAGCGGCTGTGGCTGACCGTTTACGGGGTGGCCGGGGTCATTCTGGCGCAGGCGTTCCAAGGGCTGATGACGGCGGCGCCCTGAGCGGGCCACAGGAGGATCTGCAATGGAACTGGAGCACAAGTTTTGCCGTCTGGGGGCCGAGGTCACCGTGGCGGAGGGCAGCCGGATCGAGGGCTATGCCTCGGTGTTCGGCGCCTGCGATCAGGGCGGCGACGTGGTGGCGCCGGGCGCCTATGCGCAGTCGCTGGCCCGGCTGGCCGCCGAGGGGCGCGGGGTCAAGATGCTGTGGCAGCACGATCCCGCGCAGCCCATCGGGATCTGGGACGAGGTGCGCGAGGACGGGCGCGGGCTGTGGGTGCGGGGGCGGCTTCTGGACAGCGTGGTGCGGGGTCGCGAGGCGGCGGCGCTGATCGCTGCCGGGGTCATCGACGGGCTGTCGATCGGCTATCGCACGCTGCGTGCCAGCAAGGATGCGCAGGGGCGCAGGGTTTTGACGGAACTGGAGCTTTGGGAAGTGTCGCTGGTGACCTTCCCGATGCTGCCCGGTGCGCGGGTGGAGGCCAAGGGAGAGAGCCCCGAGGCCGTCCTGCTGCGCGATCTGGCGCTGGCGCTGGAGGGCGCCCGCCTTGACCTGGCGCGCGGCTGACGCACGCCATCGCTGAAGGGACAGAGATGATGAGCAGGACCGAGACCACGTCTCGGATCGGGGAAGATCCGTCCCCGGTCGCCCGGGTGAGCGCCGCGATGGCGGGACTTATCGGGGATATGAGGGCCGCAAGGGCCGACATTCACGCCAAGATGCAACAACAGGAAGAGCGACTGACCATGCTTGAGACCAAGACTTCCGCGGCGCTGGCCCGCCCCGCCCTTGCCGGTGCGCAGGAT
Source organism: Salipiger marinus (assembly GCF_035481585.1). Classification (NCBI taxonomy): domain Bacteria; kingdom Pseudomonadati; phylum Pseudomonadota; class Alphaproteobacteria; order Rhodobacterales; family Roseobacteraceae; genus Salipiger; species Salipiger marinus. The sequence continues at coordinate 130,300 of NZ_JAYKSL010000014.1, forward strand.
GTGACCCTGCCGCATCGCCGCGCCTTCACCGCCTATCTGCGTCATGGCGACGATGACGGGCTGCGGGGGCTGGTGCTGGAGGGCAAGGCCATGTCCAGCGCCGTGGCCGGGGATGGCGGCTATCTGGTGGATCCCGTCACCTCTGATTCGGTGAAGTCGGTGCTGGACAGCACCGCCTCGATCCGGGCGATTGCTGGCGTGGTGACGGTGGAGGCCTCGTCCTATGACGTGCTGATCGATCAGGGCGAGACCGGTGTGGGCTGGGCCGACGAGACCGCCGCCACCGCCGAGACGGCGACGCCGGGCATCGACCGCATTTCCATCCGCCTGCACGAGCTGTCGGCCATGCCCAAGGCGAGCCAGCGGCTGCTGGATGACAGCGCCTTTGACATCGAGGGCTGGCTGGCCGGGCGCATTGCCGACCGGTTCGCCCGCGCCGAGGCGGCGGCCTTCGTCGCAGGGGATGGCAATGACAAGCCGCGCGGGTTCCTCTCGCATCCGGCCATCGACAATGATGTCTGGACATGGGGCAACCTTGGCTATGTGCCCACCGGCACCGATGCCGGTCTGGGTAATGGCGATGCGATCATCGATCTGGTCTATGCGCTGGGCGCGCAGTACCGCGCGCGCGCCAGTTTCGTGATGAATTCCAAGACCGCAGGCGCGCTGCGCAAGCTCAAGGACGCGGATGGCCGCCATCTGTGGTCCGACGGTCTGGCGGCGGGACAGCCTGCGCGGCTGATGGGGTATCCGGTGCTGATCGCCGAGGACATGCCCGACATCGCCGCCGACAGTTTCGCCGTGGCCTTTGGCGATTTCGCCGCCGGATACACCATCGCGGAACGTCCCGACCTGCGGGTGCTGCGCGATCCGTTCAGCGCCAAGCCGCATGTGCTGTTCTATGCCACCAAGCGCGTCGGCGGCGATGTGAGCGATTTCGCCGCGATCAAGCTTCTGCGCTGCGCCGTGGCCTGAACGTGACCGGACATGGGGGCGGGGAGACCCGCCCTTGTGGGGCGCGTGCCGGACTGGCCCGCGTTGTCCAGCTGCTCCCTCCGTCCGAGCAACGCGGCTGGCACGCGCCCGCCTTTGTCCCGGACCACGGAGACCGGGATAGGATTGCGGAGAGAATGCGATGATGTTGATCGAAGAGAGCCAGCTGCCCGACACGGCGCTGCCGGTTGCGGCCCTGAAACGGCATCTGCGTCTGGGCAGCGGCTTTGCCGAGGATGATCTGCAGGATGTCGTTCTTGGATCGTTCCTGCGCGCGGCCTTGGCGGCGGTGGAGGCGCGGACGGGCAAGGCGCTGCTGGTGCGGAATTTTGTCTGGACGCTGGGCGCGTGGCGGGACCGCGACGGTGTGGTGCTGCCGGTGGCGCCGGTGCAGGCGTTGATTTCGCTGAGGCTGACGGACCGGGAGGGCGTGGCGCAGCTGATCGATCTGGGCGAATACCGGCTGGAAAAGGACGCCCATGCGCCGCGGCTGAAGCCGCCGGGGGGGCTGCTGCCGGTGATCCCGGCGGGGGGCAGTGCCGAGCTGCGCTTTGCTGCGGGATATGCGCCGCAGTTTGACGGGCTGCCGCCGGATCTGGCGCAGGCGGTGCTGCTGCTGGCCGCGCATTACTATGACTACCGCGCCGAAACCGCGCTGGGCCAAGGCTGCATGCCGTTCGGCGTGACCTCGCTGATCGCGCGCTACCGGCCCCTGCGGGTGGGGTTCGGATCATGACCGCGCCGCTGCTGAACCGCTGTCTGGTGCTGGAGGCGCCGGTATCGATGCCGGACGGGGCGGGCGGGCTTGTCGAAAGCTGGGCGGAACTGGGCACGCTTTGGGCCGAGGTGTCGCCGCGCAGCGGACGCGAGGCGCTGGGCGAGACCGGGCCGGTCGCGATCAACGCCTTCCGCATCATCGTGCGCGGCGCGCCCATGGGCGCCAGCAGCCGCCCGGTGCCGGGGCAGCGGTTCCGTCAGGGGCTGCGGGTGTTCCGCGTGCTGGCGGTGACCGAACTGGACCCGGGTGGCCTGTATCTGATCTGCGAGACCCGCGAGGAGGTGGCGGCATGAGCTATGCGGTTTCCGCAGCCCTTCAGGCCGCGATCTATCAGCGGCTGATGCAGGACGAGGCCATGGCGGCGCTGGTGCAGGGCCATGTCTATGACGCGCTGCCGCAGGGGGCGCTGCCCGCGCTTTACGTCACGCTGGGGGCGGAGGTGGCGCGCGACGCGTCGGATGCCACCGGGGCCGGGGCGTGGCACGATCTGTCGGTGGCGGTGATCAGCGACGCCGCCGGATTCCAGCGCGCCAAGGAAGTGGCGGCGGCGGTGTCGGATGCGCTTCTGGGCCCGCTGCCGGATCTGGGCCGCGGACGGCTGGTCAGCCTGCGCTTTCTGAAGGCGCGCGCGCGGCGCGAGGGCGGCGGGCTGCGGCGGGTCGAGATGATCTTTCGCGCGCGCACCGAGGATGCCTGACCGCGTGGCGGGCCTGTGCCTGCCCCGATCGGGGAAATTCAACCACAGCAAGGAGTAAGGCGCATGGCTGCGCAGAACGGCAAGGATCTGTTGATCAAGGTCGACCTGACCGGGGATGGCCAGTTCGAGACCATGGCGGGCCTGCGCGCCACGCGGGTCAGTTTCAACGCCGAAAGCGTGGATGTCACCACGCTTGAATCTCAGGGCGGCTGGCGGGAACTGCTGGCGGGGGCCGGGGTGAAATCGGCCAATATCTCGGGCTCGGGCGTGTTCAAGGATGCGGGCACGGATGAACGGGCGCGGCAGATCTTCTTTGACGGCGAAACCCCGGCCTTTCAGGTCATCATTCCCGGGTTCGGCCGGGTGGAGGGGCCGTTCCAGCTGACCTCGATCGACTATGCGGGCGCGCATAACGGCGAGGCCACCTATGAGGTGGCGCTGGCCTCGGCGGGGGCGCTGCAGTTCGTGCCGCAGCCGGAGGCGTAGATGGTCAATCCGTGGCGGGGCGAGGTGGCGCTGACCATCGACGGCGAGCGTCACCTGATGCGGCTGACGCTGGGGGCGCTCGCCGAGCTTGAGGCGGGGCTGGCGGAGGGATCGCTGGTCGATCTGGTGCGGCGCTTCGAAGAGGGGCGCTGTTCCACCCGTGACGTGCTGGCGCTGATCGTGGCGGGGCTGCGCGGTGCGGGCTGGCCGGGGCAGGCGCCGGATCTGCTGGCGGCCCAGATCGAGGGCGGGCCGATGGCCGCCGCCCGCGCCGCCGCCGAACTGCTGGCCCGCGCCTTTGCCCTGCCGGGAGAAGGCGGATGACGGGCTTTGACTGGCCAGTGCTGCTGCGGGCGGGGCTGCGCGGGCTGGGGCTGCGGCCTGCGGAGTTCTGGGCGCTGACCCCGGTGGAGCTGCGGCTGATGCTGGGCGCAGAGACCGGCGCGGGCCCCATGGGCCGGGACCGGCTGGACGAGCTGATCGCGGCCTTTCCCGATGGATCGAACGGAGAGCGGAGATGACGGAGATCGAAAAGCTGGGAGATCTGGACGAGGGCATCGCCGCGCTGGAGGCGAGCCTTGGGCAGGCGGCCTCGATGGCGGCGGGGTTCGATGCGGAACTGAAGCGCATCCATCAGACCTTTTCCGACACCGGGCGCAACGTGTCGAAGCTGGAAGGCGCGCTGAGCCGCGGGCTGGCGCGGGCCTTTGACGGGCTGGTGTTTGACGGCATGAAAGCCTCGGAAGCGTTGGAAACCGTGGCGCGGTCGATGATCGACACCGCCTACAAGGCGGCACTGCGGCCCGTCACCGACCATTTCGGCGGCATGCTGGCGGCGGGGATGCAGGGGCTGTTCGGGGCGTTTTCGCCTTTTGCGCAGGGCGGGGCCTTTGCGCAGGGACGGGTGATGCCCTTTGCCACCGGCGGCATTGTCAGCGGGCCGGTCAGTTTTCCCATGCGCGGCGGCACCGGGCTGATGGGCGAGGCGGGGCCGGAGGCGATCATGCCGCTGACCCGGGGCGCCGATGGCAAGCTGGGAGTGCGCGCACAGGGCGGCGGCGCGCCTGTCACCGTCGTCATGCATATCCAGACGCCCGATGTTCAGGGCTTTCGCCGCAGCCAGTCCCAGATCGCCGCCCAGATGGGCCGGGCGCTGGGGCAGGGTGCCCGCAACCGTTGAGGATCCATGTCCATGTCCTTTCACGAGGTGAGATTTCCCGCCAGCCTCAGCTTTGGTGCGCTTGGCGGGCCGGAGCGGCGGACCGATGTGGTCGAACTGACCAGCGGGCACGAAGAGCGCAACACGCCATGGGCGCATTCGCGGCGGCGTTATGATGCCGGTCTGGGGCTGCGGTCGCTGGACGATATCGAGGCGCTGATCGCGTTTTTCGAGGCGCGGCGCGGGCAGCTTTACGGGTTCCGCTGGAAGGACTGGGCGGATTTCAAATCCTGCCGGCCCTCGGGGCGGATCGGGGCCACGGATCAGGTGATCGCGCGGGGCGACGGGGTGACCCGGGTGTTCGCGCTGACCAAGACCTATCTCTCGGGCGGGGCGGGCTATGCGCGGCCCATCACAAAGCCGGTGGCGGGCACGGTGCGCACGGCGGTGCAGGATGTGGAGATGATGGAGGGGGTGCATTTTACGCTCGACGACACAACCGGGCGCGTCACTTTTGTCGAGCCGCCGCTGGCGGGGGCCGAGATCACCGCAGGGTATGAATTTGACGTGCCGGTGCGGTTCGACACAGACCGCATCAACGTGTCGGTCGCCAGCTTTCAGGCCGGGCAGGTGCCCGATGTGCCCGTGGTGGAGGTGCGGGTCTGATGGGCGCGGCGGAGCTTCACGCGCATCTGGCCACAGGGCTGACCACGGTGGCGCGGTGCTGGGCGCTGACCCGCAGCGACGGGCTGCGGCTGGGGTTCACCGATCATGACTGCGATCTGGACTTTGACGGGCTGAGCTTTCGCGCGGGCACCGGGCTTTCGGCCATGGCGCTGCAGCAGGCGACCGGCCTGTCGGTGGACAATACCGAGGCCTTGGGCGCGCTGTCGGATGGCGCGCTGTCCGAGGCGGATGTGGAGGCGGGGCGCTATGACGGCGCCGAGGTGGTCTGCTGGCTGGTCAACTGGGCCGATCCTGCGGCGCGGCGTCTGCTGTTTCGCGGCAGTCTGGGCGAGATCCGGCGCAGCGGCGGCGCCTTTCATGCCGAATTGCGCGGGCTGACCGAGGCGCTGAACCGCCCGCTGGGGCGGGCCTATCAGAAGCCCTGTTCGGCGGTGCTGGGGGATGCCACCTGCCGCATGGACCTGACCGAGCCGGGTTATGTTCGGGACGGCGTGGTTCTGTCCGCCGAAGACAACCGGCTGTTCGATCTGGGCCCGCTTGCCGGGGCCGAGGAGGGCTGGTTCGCGCGGGGCCGGGTGCAGGGGATGTCGGGAGCCGCCGAGGGGCTTGTCGGCTCGGTCAAGCGTGACCGCGTGCTGGACGGGCGCCGCGTGGTGGAACTGTGGGAGCCGCTGCGCGCGGTGGTGCGGGCGGGCGACCTGCTGCGCCTGACGGCGGGCTGCGACAAGCGGTTCGAGACCTGTCGGCTGAAGTTCAACAATCTGGTGAATTATCAGGGCTTTCCCGACATCCCCGAAGAGGACTGGATCATGGTGCATGCCACGCAGGCCCCGGTCAGCGGCGGAGGAAGCCGCAGATGACCGGCGCGTGGCAGGTGGTGGGGGCCGCGCGCGGCTGGATCGGCACGCCCTATGTGCATCAGGCCTCGGTCCGGGGGGCGGGCTGCGACTGTCTGGGGCTGCTGCGCGGCGTCTGGCGCGAGGTGATCGGCGCGGAGCCGGAACCCGTGCCGCCCTACAGCATGGACTGGGCGGAGCCGCAGGGCGACGAGGTGCTGCTGGCGGCGGGGCTGCGGCATCTGCGGCCGAAGCCGCTGACCCGCCCTGCGCCGGGTGACGTGCTGCTGTTCCGGATGCGCGACGGGTCTGTCGCCAAACATCTGGGGATCCAGTCGCGCGCCGGACCCAGCCCCGCGTTCATTCATGCCTATAGCGGTCATGGCGTGCTGGAATGCGCGCTGACCACGCCCTGGCGTCGCCGTCTGGTGGCGCGGTTTGCCTTGCCACTGGAGCAGAACTGATGGCCACGATCCTTCTTTCCGCCGCGGGGGCCGCCCTTGGCAGCACGCTGGGCGGCACGGTGCTGGGTCTGTCGATGACAGCGGTGGGCCGCTTTGTGGGGGCGACGCTGGGACAGGCGCTGGACCAGCGGCTGATGGGACAGGGCGCGCAGACCGTCGAGACCGGGCGGATCGAACGGTTCCGGCTGAGCGGGGCCGGGGAAGGTGCTGCCATCCCGCAGGTTTACGGACGGGTTCGCATCGGCGGTCAGGTGATCTGGGCCACCGAATTCCGCGAACATGTCGCCAAGAAGAAGGTCAGCAGCGGCGGGGGCAAGGGATCGGCACCCAAGACCACGGTGAAAAGCTACAGCTATTCGGTCAGCCTTGCGCTGGCGCTGTGCGAGGGCGAGATTTCGGGCGTAAGCAGGGTCTGGGCGGATGGTGCCGAACTGCCGCTGCGCGATCTGAACATGCGGGTCTATCGTGGCACGGCGGATCAGGATCCCGATCCCTGCATGGAGGCGGTCGAGGGTGCGGGCCTTGTGCCCGCCTATCGCGGCACCGCCTATGTGGTCATCGAGGATCTGATGCTGGACCGCTTCGGCAACCGGGTGCCGCAGTTCAGCTTCGAGGTGACGCGCCCCGATCTGGCCGATCCGCTGGATGTGCCGCAGGCGGTGCAGGCGGTGGCGATGATCCCCGGCACCGGCGAATATGCCTTGGCCACCGAACCGGTGCATATGGCGTGGGGAGACGGGGTTTCGGGGGTGGCGAATGTCAATTCGCCCTCGGACCGTCCGGATTTCAGCACCGCGCTGGACCAGTTGCAGACGGATCTGCCTGCCTGTGGCGCGGTGTCGCTGGTGGTCAGCTGGTTCGGCGAGGATCTGCGCTGCGGGCTCTGCACGCTGCGTCCGGGGGTGGAACAGCAGGCGTTTGACGCGGGCAACATGCCATGGCGGGTCAGCGGCCTGTCGCGGACCGAGGCGCTGCTGGTGCCGCGTGACGCCGACCGCCCGGTCTATGGCGGCACGCCCGCCGATGCCTCGGTGATCCAGTCGATCCGGCACATGGCGGCGCAGGGGCTGAAGGTGATGTATTACCCCTTCATCCTGATGACGCAGATGGCGGGGAATGCGCGGCCCGATCCATGGACCGGGGCTGCGGACCAGCCGGTGCTGCCATGGCGCGGGCGCCTCACGCTGAGCGTGGCGCCGGGTCGGGCGGGATCGCCCGATGGCACGCTGGCGGCGGATGCAGAGGTGGCGGCGTTTTTCGGCAGCGCTTCGGCCATGGATTTTACCGTCAGCGATGGCGCGGTCAGCTATCACGGGCCGGACGAGTGGTCCTATCGCCGCTTCATCCTGCATCAGGCGGCGCTTTGTGCGGCGGCGGGCGGGGTGGAGGCATTCTGCATCGGGTCGGAAATGCGCGGTCTGACGCAGATCCGCGGCGCCACAGGCTTTCCGGCGGTGGCGGCGCTGCGCGCGCTTGCGGCGGACTGCCGGGCGCTGCTGGGGCCTGCGGTCAAGCTGGGCTATGCGGCGGACTGGTCGGAATATTTTGGCTATCATCCGCAGGACGGATCGGGCGACGTTTTCTTTCACCTCGATCCGCTCTGGGCCGATCCGCAGATCGATTTTGTCGGCATCGACAATTACATGCCGCTGTCGGACTGGCGCGACGGCGACAGCCATGCGGATGCGGGCTGGGACAGTGTCTATGATCCCGGCTACCTCATGTCCAATATCGAGGGCGGCGAGGGCTATGACTGGCATTACCCCACGCCCGAGGCCCGCGCCGCGCAGCGCCGCGATGCCATCACCGACGGCGCTTATGGCGAGCCGTGGGTGTTCCGCTACAAGGACCTCCGCAGCTGGTGGAGCCTGCGCCATCACGACCGCATCGGCGGTCAGCGCCAGCCCGACCCGACAGACTGGGTGCCGCAGTCCAAACCGCTGTGGTTCACCGAACTGGGCTGTGCTGCGGTGGACAAGGGCACCAACGAGCCCAACAAGTTTCTGGACCCCAAAAGCTCGGAAAGCACCTTGCCGCATTATTCCAACGGGATGCGGGACGAGCTGATCCAGCGGCAGTATCTGCGGGCGCAGTTCGGCTATTGGGCGGACCCCGCGCGCAATCCGGTGTCCGAAGTTTACGGCGCGCCGATGCTGGATCTGAGCCGCGCCTTTGTCTGGGCATGGGACGCGCGGCCCTATCCGTGGTTTCCCGGCCTGTCGGATCTGTGGGCCGATGGCGACAATTACCGGCGCGGGCACTGGATCACCGGGCGGTGCAGTTCGCGCACGCTCGCCTCGGTCGTGGCGGAGATCTGCGCGCGGGCCGGGCTGCGCGAGGTGGATGTCAGCCGCCTGCACGGCTGGGTGCGCGGCTATCTGGTCGCTCAGGTGGGCGAGGCGCGGCGTGCCCTGCAGCCCCTGATGCTGGCGCATGGCTTTGACGCCATCGAACGGGATGGTGCGCTGATCTTCCTGCCCCGCACCGGACGGCGCGCGCTGCCGCTGGATCCGGCGGGCTTTGCGCTGAGCGAGGAGGTGGAGGGTGGTCTGGTGCAGTCGCGCGCCAGTGCTGCGGAACTGGCCGGTCGGGTGCGTCTGCGCTTCGTCGAAGCGGATGGCGATCATGCGGTGGTGGCCGAGGAGGCAGTGCTGCCCGACGACCGCACCCATGCCGTGGCCGAAACCGAGCTGGCCCTGACCCTGACCCGCGCCGAGGGGCGCATGGTCGCCGAACGCTGGCTGTCAGAGGCGCGGGTGGCGCGCGAGACCCTGCGCTTTGCCCTGCCGCCGTCGCAGCTGGCGCTGGGGGCGGGGGATGTGGTGTCGATCTCCGCCGCCTCTGGCCGGACGCTGGCGCGGATCGACCGGGTGGATCTGGGCGCGCAGCAGCTGGTGGAGGCGGTACGGATCGAGCCGGACATCTACCTTCCGGCGGAATTTGCCGACACGCCGCCCAGCCTGCGGCCCAGCGTGGCGGCGGCGCCGGTGCTGCCGCTGTTTCTGGACCTGCCGCTGATGGGCGGGGACGAGGTGCCGCATGCCCCGCATCTGGCGATTGCCGCCGATCCATGGCCGGGGGCGGTCGCGGTCTATGATGCGGCCACGGACAGCGACTATGTGCTGAACGAGGTCATTGCCGCCGCCGCCGTCACCGGCGTGACCGAAGCCGATCTGCCCGCCCATCCCGCAGGCCGCATCGACCGGGGGGCGCCGCTGCGGATCCGGCTGCGCGGCGGCACGCTGCAATCGGTGTCGGACGCGGCGCTGCTGGGGGGCGCGAACCTGCTCGCCATCGGCGATGGCAGCCCGGGTGCGTGGGAGCTGCTGCAGTTCCGTGACGCGGCACTGGTGGCGCCGGGGGTCTGGCAGGTTGCGCATCGCCTGCGCGGGCAGCTTGGCACCGATGGCACGGCGCCCGCGCTCTGGCCTGCGGGATCGCGCGTGGTGGTGCTGGACGGGGCCGCGCAGCAGATCGCGCTGTCCCCCGCCGCCCGGGGGCAGGCACGGCATTTCCGCATCGGCCCCGCCCGGCGCGGCTATGACGATCCGTCCTATGTGCATGTGGTCGCGGCGTTTGACGGCAATGGTCTGCGCCCCTACCGGCCCGCGCATCTGCGGGCGGAGCGGGCGGGCTCGGGGCTGACGCTGCGCTGGATCCGCCGCACCCGGATCGACGGCGATGGCTGGGACACCCCCGAAGTGCCGCTTGGCGAGGAAAGCGAGGCCTATCTGCTGCGCCTGTCGCAGGGCGGCACCCTGCTGCGCGACGTGACGCTGGGCGCGCCTTTCTGGCAGATCAGCCCGGCGGCGGAGGGGCTGTCGGGGCTGATCGAGGTGCAGGTGGCGCAGATCTCTGCCCGCTACGGTCCGGGGCCCTTTGCCCGGCTGATCCTGTCGGTCTGATCCTGACCCGAAGGCGCGCTCCTCACCGGGCGCGCCTTTGACCATTCATCACCGCTGCCGCTGCCGACCATCACCGTTTTGCGTTTCAGCCGGGCCATCCTATCTGCTAGACTGGGCTGAACGGACGGAGAAAGACCATGGCCGAAACCCGGGCGAAGATCGCCGAACTGGACCCTGTCTGGGGTCGCATCACGCTGGAAGCCGAGGATGTCGTTTCCAGCGAGCCGCTGTTGGGCGGGCTTGTGCATTATTCCATCCTGCACCATCCCACCATCGAACGGGCGCTGGCCTATCGCATTTCGCTGAAGCTCGCCAATGGCGAGATGTCCGAGCAGATCCTGCGCGAAATCTGCGACGAGGCCTATGCCGCCGATCCGGTGCTGGCCCTGCGCGCGCGGGCCGACATCCGCGCCACCTATGAACGCGATCCGGCCTGCCATCGCTATCTGCAGCCGCTGCTGTTCTTCAAGGGCTTTCAGGCGGTGCAAAGCCAGCGCGTGGCGCATTGGCTCTGGAATCAGGGGCGGCGCGACCTGTCCTATTTCTTCCAGATGCGGTCCTCCGAGGTGTTCGGGGTGGACATCCATCCGGCGGCCCGGATCGGGCAGGGCATCATGATCGACCACGCCCATTCCATCGTCATCGGGGAAACCGCCGTGGTGGGCGATGACGTGTCGATCCTGCATTCGGTGACGCTGGGCGGCACCGGCAAGGAGGACGAGGACCGTCACCCCAAGATCGGCAATGGCGTGCTGATCGGCGCTGGCGCCAAGGTGCTGGGCAATATCCGCGTGGGCGACGGGTCGCGCATCGCGGCGGGGTCGGTCGTGCTGGCCGATGTGCCGCCCTGCAAGACCGTGGCGGGCGTGCCTGCCAAGATCGTGGGCGAGGCGGGCTGCGACCAGCCCTCGCGGTCGATGGACCAGAAACTCACCGGCTGCAACTGCAGCGGCTGAGCCTTGGCACGGCGCGGGGTAAGGCCCCCGCGCCCCGCTCCGTCACATGCCCGGCGCCGCGACCAGACCGCGCGGCCTGCGGGCATCCAGCCACGCCAGACCCAGCATCGCGATCCCCGCCAGCGACAGCGCCGCGCCGACATGGCCGGTGGCCTGCCAGCCATGGCCTGCTGCCAGAGCCAGCCCCGCCAGCCACGGCCCCAGCGCGTTGGCGGCGTTGAAGGCGGCATGGTTCAGTGCGGCGGCCAGCGTCTGCGCCTCTCCGGCGACATCCATCAGCCGCATCTGCAGCGGGATGGCAAGGCTGGCGGTCAGGCCAAGCGCCATCACCGTCACCGTCATCGCCACCCAGTTGCCGATCACCAGCGTATAGACCAGCGACATCAGCGTCATGCCGATGAGCAGCACCAAGGCCGCGCCGAACCGCGACCAGTCGGTCAGCCGTCCACCCACCCATGTGCCCGCCGTGGCGCCGACACCAAAGGCCGACAGCGCCAGCGGAATGGCCCAGGACGGGGCAGAGGTCGCATCCAGCATCGCGGCGGTGAGATAGGCATAGACGGCAAACACCCCGCCAAAGCCGACCGCGCCCACCAGCAGCGTCATCCAGACCGCGCGATTGGCCAGCGCGCCCAGTTCCCGCAGCGGGCTCGGGGCTCGCCCGGTGCGCACATCCGGCGCCACCCGCGCGATCATCAGTGCAGAGGCGATGGCAAGCCCGGTCACGATCACGAAGCACCAGCGCCAGCCAAAGGCCTGCCCGATGGCGCCGGCCAGCGGCACGCCCACCACATTGGCGATGGTCAGCCCCATCAGCACCTGCGCCACCCCCGCGCCCTTGCGTCCGGGCGGCGAGAATTCGGCGGCAAACAGCATCGCGATGCCCAGAAAGGCGCCATGGGGCAGCCCCGCCAGAAACCGCGCCGCCACCAGCAGCGGCAGGTTCGGCGCCAGCACCGCCATCACATTGGCAACGGCAAAAAGCGCCATCAGCAGGATCAGCAGCGTCTTGCGTGACACCAGCGCGCCCAGCACCGCCAGCACCGGCGCGCCCACCACCACCCCCAGCGCATAGGCGCTGACGGCATGGCCGGCCTCGGGTTCGGTCACACCCAGATCGGCGGCGTAATAGGGCAGCAGCCCCATCGCGGCAAATTCGGTGACACCGATGGCAAAGGCCCCCAGCGCAAGCGAAAGGATCGTCAGCGTCGCCTGACGGTCTTGTAAGGCCATGGTCTGCTCCGGTTTGTCGGGGGTGCCCGTTCAGGGTAAGAATCCGCCGCACTGCGGCACGCGGCGGAGATTAGCCCGTGTGAGCGCCACCACAACCGGCAGCAGGCTCAAGGGTGCCATGCATAAGCTGCATGCCGGATGCCGCATTCCCTCGTGCCGGAGAGGCGTCGATGTCGTTTGCCCCCTTGCCCAAGGGCGCGGATCAGCCGGCTGCGGCGGCAGGCGCGGCGGCAGATCCCGAACATAAAAAGCCCCGGAAAACTTGGCGTTTCCCGGGGCCTAAATCTTGGTGGAAAACGCCCCCGAACGGAGGGCGTTTCCTAGGTCACACGATCAGGCTCAGGCCAGCATCAGCATCGGGGATTCAAGGTTGTCCACGATGGCCTGCAGCAGTTCGGCCCCCAGCGCGCCGTCGATCACGCGGTGGTCGACCGACAGCGTCACCGACATCACCGTCGCCACGCTGAGTTCGCCATCCGCACCGACGACGGGCTTCTTGACGCCCGCGCCCACGGCAAGGATCGCGCCATGCGGCGGGTTGATCACGGCATCGAAATTGTCGACGCCATACATGCCAAGGTTGGAGATCGCGAAGGTGCCGCCGGAATATTCATGCGGCGCCAGCTTCTTGTTGCGGGCGCGGCCTGCCAGATCCTTCATCTCTGCCGACAGGGCCGACAGCGATTTCATCTCGGCATCCTTGAGCACGGGCGTGAACAGCCCGCCCTCGATGGCCACGGCCACGGCCACATCCGACGGCTTCAGCTTCAGGATGCGGTCGCCCGCCCAGACCGCATTTGCGGCGGGCACCTGCTGCAGCGCCAGCGCGCAGGCCTTGATGACGAAGTCATTGACCGACAGCTTCACGCCGCGCGCTTCCAGCTGCTTGTTCAGCTGGCTGCGGAATTTCAGCAGCGCGTCCAGCTTGATGTCCCGGCGCAGATAGAAATGCGGGATGGTCTGCTTGGCCTCGGTCAGACGGGCGGCCACGGTGCGGCGCATGCCGTCCAGCTTGACCTCCTCGAACTCCCGGCCCTCGTACATCTTCTTGACGGCATCGGCGCTGGCACCGGTGGGCATCGCCGCCTTGGCGGGCTCGGCAGCTTTCGGCGCCTCGGCCGCCTTGGCCTCGGCTGCAGCCGGGGCCGCCTCGGGCTTGGCATTCTCCACATCGGCCTTCACGATGCGGCCATGTGGACCCGAGCCCTTGATGCGGCCCAGATCCAGACCCTTTTCCGCCGCGATCCGCCGCGCCAGCGGCGAGGCGAAGACGCGCTCGCCGGAGGATGCCTCCGCCGGAGCCGGTGCCGGGGTGGCGGGCGTGGCCGCCGCGGCTTTCGCCTCGGGAGCTGCGGCCTTCGCCTCGGTCTTGGCTTCCGGCTTGGGGGCAGGGGCCTCGGCCTTCGGCGCAGAGATGTCCTCGGCGCTTTCGCCCTCTTCCAGCAGCACGGCGATGGGGGTGTTGACCTTCACCCCCTCGCTGCCTTCCGCGATCAGGATTTTGCCGATCACGCCTTCATCGACCGCCTCGAATTCCATCGTGGCCTTGTCGGTC
>NZ_JAYKSL010000015.1:0-18762 GCF_035481585.1 Salipiger marinus
TGCGCGCCTGGGTCCGGACCGAAATCGGCCCCATCGCCTCCCCGGACCTGATCCAGTGGGCACCCGGCCTGCCCAAGACCCGCTCCGGCAAGATCATGCGCCGTATCCTGCGCAAGATCGCCGAAAACGACTTCGGCGCGCTCGGCGACATCTCCACCCTCGCCGATCCCGCCGTCGTCGATGACCTCATCGAAAACCGCCAGAACAAGGGCTGACCCAAGGGAGGAACAGAAAGCTCGCGTTAACCCTCAGACCAGATTCCGGAGAAAATTCGACCGGATCTGCTGCGACAGAACAGGGATCGTGATATAAATTCCCCGCGGGGGCGCAAGGATACGGAGCATGTCGATGCAGTTCCCCGGCGTTCCCGCGACGGTCGCCCCGTTCGCGACCGGTCACCCGTCAGGGCTTCCCGCCGCTCCCACGCCCCCGGCGCGGGAGACGGTGGTTCAGCCCGCCAGCAAACCACTCCCCGCAGATCCCGAACCCGGGGGTCTGCCCCCGTCCAGCTTCTGGCGCACGCTGTCCGGCCTGCCCGACCCCAGAAACCACAGCGCGCCGCCCTCCATCATGCAGCTGCGCATCACCGCGATTCTCGATGAACAGGTGGAACATCTGCGCGAGGCCGAGCCGGAGACCGCCACGGATCCGGCCTCTTCTGCCCCGGAAGACAGGGACGAACCGCCCCGAACCGACCGCGTCGACCCGGCAAATACCCCCTGACGCACCCGCCGTTCCGGCCGCGAAGTTGGGGCCCGCGCACCATTTCGCCGCCGCCTCGCTTTTCATGGCAGAAACCATAGCCTATAAGCCCGAAATCGACAGGCCCTGAAAACTACGGGCCCGGCACAAAACCGGCGAGGACGGCATGAGCAAAGACACCCATGAAGCCGATGTGGCCTTCATCAAGGCCCTGGCGGAACTGCTGCGAGACAACGACCTGACGGAGCTTCAGGTCAAGCGCGACTACGGCGAGGATGACAGCCTCAACGTGCGCGTCAGCCGCATGCACCCGCAGGCGCCGGTGGTCACCAGCGTCGCAGCCCCTGCCGCGGCCCCTGTGGCCGCCATTCCGGCCCCCAGCGCGGCCGACACCCTGCCCGAGGATCCCGCCTCCCATCCCGGCGCCGTCACCTCGCCCATGGTGGGGACGATCTACATGCAGGCCGAACCGGGTGCCCCGGCTTTCATCACCGTGGGCGCGCAGGTCAAGGAAGGCGACACGCTGGTCATCGTCGAGGCGATGAAGACCATGAACCACATCCCCTCGCCCCGCGCCGGCACGGTCAAGCGCATTCTGGTCGAAGACGGCGCGCCCGTCGAATATGGCGCGCCTCTGGTCATTCTCGAGTAACCGGCATGTTCGACAAGATCCTGATCGCCAACCGGGGCGAAATCGCGCTGCGTGTCATCCGCGCCTGCCGCGAGATGGGCATCGCCTCTGTCGCGGTGCATTCCACCGCAGATGCCGACGCCATGCATGTGCGTATGGCCGATGAGACCATCTGCATCGGCCCTGCGCCCTCGGTCGACAGCTACCTGCTGCCGCCCGCCATTATTTCCGCCTGCGAGGTGACCGGCGCGCAGGCCATCCATCCCGGCTATGGGTTCCTGTCGGAAAACGCCCGCTTCGTGCAGATGGTGGAGGATCACGGCCTGACCTTCATCGGGCCGCGCGCAGAACATATCCGCATCATGGGCGACAAGATCACCGCCAAGGACACGATGAAGGCGCTTGGCGTGCCCTGCGTGCCCGGCTCTGACGGCGGCGTGCCGGATCTGGAAACCGCGAAACGGCTGGGCGAGGAAATCGGCTATCCGGTCATCATCAAGGCGACCGCAGGCGGGGGCGGCCGTGGCATGAAGGTGGCGCAGACCGCCGCTGATATGGAGCGCGCCTTTCACACCGCGCGTGCCGAAGGCAAGTCGGCCTTTGGCAATGACGAGGTCTATATCGAGAAATACCTGCAGAAGCCGCGCCATATCGAAATTCAGGTGTTCGGCGACGGCAAGGGCAACGCGGTGCATCTGGCGGAACGCGACTGTTCGCTGCAGCGCCGTCACCAGAAGGTGTTCGAAGAAGCCCCCGGCCCCTGCATCACCCCCGAGGAACGCGCCCGCATCGGCAAGACCTGCGCCGACGCCGTGGCCCGCATCAAATACGCGGGCGCCGGTACGGTCGAATTCCTGTATGAAGACGGCGAGTTCTATTTCATCGAGATGAACACCCGCCTGCAGGTGGAACATCCGGTGACCGAGGCCATCTTTGGCGTCGATCTGGTGCGAGAACAGATCCGGGTGGCCGAAGGTTATCCGCTGTCCTTCACGCAGGAGGATCTGACCATCAATGGCCATGCCATCGAGGTGCGGATCAACGCCGAACGCCTGCCCAGCTTCACCCCCTGCCCCGGCAAGATCACGCAATATCATGCGCCGGGCGGACTGGGTGTGCGGATGGATTCGGCGCTGTATGACGGCTATGTCATCCCGCCCTATTACGACAGCCTGATCGGCAAGCTGATCGTGCACGGGCGCGACCGCCCCGAAGCGCTGGCCCGCCTGAACCGCGCGCTTGGCGAGCTGATCGTGGACGGGGTGGACACCACCGTGCCGCTGTTCCACGCGCTGCTGCAGGAACCCGACATCCATTCCGGCGATTACAACATTCACTGGCTGGAAAAATGGCTGGCCAGCACGCTCGCCGACGCATGACCCCCGCATCACCGGCCCCTTTCCCCGCGAGGAAGGGGGCCTGATGCAGCTGACGCCGGAGCTTCTGCTGCACGGCTACAGGTCGGGGATTTTCCCCATGGCCGAACATCGCGCCGACACGGAGCTGTTCTGGGTCGATCCGCGCCGCCGCGGCATCCTGCCCATGACCGGCTTTCGCATCTCGCGCAGTCTGGCCCGGCGGCTGCGCCGCGACGATTACCAGATCACGCTGAACGCCGATTTTGCCGGGGTGATCGATGCCTGCGCCGACCGTCCCGAAACATGGATCAATGCTGAAATCCGGCGGCTGTTTCTGGAGCTGCACCACCGGGGACAGGCGCATTCGCTGGAAGTCTGGATGGACGGGGCTCTGGCAGGCGGAGTTTACGGGCTGGAACTGGGCGGTGCCTTCTGCGGCGAATCGATGTTCTCGCGCCGCCGCGACGGGTCCAAACTTGCGCTGGCCTGGCTGATGGATCTGCTGCGGCGGGCGGGATTTACCCTGTTTGACACGCAGTTCCTGACCGATCATCTGGCCAGTCTGGGCGGCATCGAAATCCCCCGCGCCAGCTATCACGCGCAGCTTGCGCTGGCGCTGCGGCAGGCGCCCCGGCTGGCAGAGACGCCCTTGGCCGCCTCAGGTCAGGAATTGGTGCAGCGGATGACCCAGACGTCGTAACGCTGGTGATCCATCGGGTTCAGCGCGGGAGAAGAGGCGATCATCCAGCCCCGGAACACCGGCTCTGCCGTGCCCATCTCTCGCACCGTCAGAAAGGCAAAGGCCTCGCCCGCGCGGTTGCCCTGCGGATAGCGGCAGTCTTCCACCGTAATCTCGATCCGGCCAAATTCGGTGCTGTTGCCGCTGCGCACCTCCAGATCGGTGGCGCGGCCATTCAGCTTGTCCAGCCCGCGCAGCAGCGCGCCGGTGCCGGTTTCGGTGGTCTCCTGCGCAACAGCCGCACCTGCGGCCAGCGTCAGAAGCAGCGCCAGAAGCCGTGTCATTCGCCATCCCCCGCAACATATTTCAACAGCAGCGACATCAGGCTGACCGATCCCTGCGTGTCGAGGATCTCTGCCCCCGGCTCGTAGAAGAAGGCAGAGCCGCCCGGGCTGATTTCCACGAAATTGCCGCCAAGCAGCCCTTCGGAGGTGACGACGATCGCGCTGTCATCGGGGATTTTCACCTGATCCTGCAGGGTCAGGGACATTTCGGCGCGATAGGTTTCGGGATCCAGCGCGATGCCGGTCACCGAGCCCACCTTGACCCCGGCCAGACGCACGTCGCTGCCCACGCTCACCCCTTCCAGAGACCGGAAGCTGGCGGTCAGCGGATAGCCCTGCTGCGAGAGCGTGTAGCCGGTGCTGGTGACGGCATAGGCGCCGAACGCGACGGCCCCCGCCAGAACAACCCCACCGACCAGCACCTCTGTGACAGAGGAGGCCATTTTATTCCGGGCTCCAAGCCTCGTAATCCCGACGGGCCGCGGGCTGCGGCTGACGGATCGACCCGGCGGGCGCATAGGCCAGCGCGGTGCCGGTCAGGTTTTCCACATGCGGCTTCTGCCACGGCTTGTGCACCATGGGCGTTTCCGTCGGCGGCGTGTCATAGGTGTGATGCAGCCAGCCGTGCCAGTCGGCGCCGACCCGCGTGGCCTCGGCCTCGCCATTGAACATGACCCAGCGGCGCTTGCCGTCCTTGGTCTGGTAGAAGATGTTGCCCTGATCATCCTCCCCCACCCGCACGCCCTTGCGCGAGGTGTAAAGCTGGGTGTTCAGCGTGCCCCCGTTCCACCAAGTCACGGCCCGCAGCAGGGTGTTCAGAATGCCCATGGACGACTCCTCGTGATCAAGCTCAGTCCGTATATGACGAATTGCGCCGCCAAGGTCCAGCCGTGGCGGCGCGACAGCCCGCCTCAGGCCGGGGCCAATGCGGTCAATTCGATCTCGATCCGGTATTTCGGGTCGATAAGCTCGGCCACCACCATGGTCGCGGCAGGCGGGTTGGCGCCGAAGGCCTCGCGCAGGATCGGCCAGCAGGGTTCGAACTCGGCGGCGTCGGGCAGGTAATAGTTGACCCGCACCGTGTCCGACAGGCTGGCGCGCGCTTCGGTCAGCGCCTTTTCGATGGTGGCCAGCGCCGCGCGGCACTGATCCTCGACGGTGTCGCCCTGCCCCACGGTGCCCGCGACATGCACGAAGCCCCCCGCCACCACGGCGCGGCAATAGCCGATCTTGGTCTCGAACTCGCCCCCGAAGGAGATACGCCGGATCGTCATTCAGATAGTCCTCTGGTCCACAAGAAAAGGGCGGGGCCTGTCTGCCCCGCCCCGATTGGAAATGTCTGCGGTCTTAGCCCGCAGAGGCCGGTTCCTTTTTGGAATCAGCGTAGATCAGCAGTGGCTTGGCGTCAGAGGTCACCGCCTCTTCGTTCACCACCACCTCGGTCACGTCATCCATGCCCGGCAGTTCGAACATGGTGTCCAGCAGGATGCCTTCGAGGATGGAGCGAAGGCCCCGCGCGCCGGTCTTGCGCGCGATGGCGCGCTTGGCCACGGCGCTCAGCGCGTCGTCGGTAAAGGACAGCTGCGTGTCCTCCATCTCGAACAGGCGCTGATACTGCTTGACCAGCGCGTTCTTGGGCTGGGTCAGAATGGTGACCAGCGCATCCTCGTCCAGATCCTCCAGCGTGGCGATGACCGGAAGACGGCCGACAAATTCGGGGATAAGACCGAATTTCAGCAGATCCTCGGGCTCCAGCTCCTTGAAGATCTCGCCGGTGCCGCGCTGTTCGGGATCGCGCACATCGGCGCCAAAGCCCATGGCCGAACCCTTGCCGCGCTGCGCGATGATCCGGTCCAGACCCGCAAAGGCGCCGCCACAGATGAACAGGATGTTCGTGGTGTCCACCTGCAGGAATTCCTGCTGCGGATGCTTGCGCCCGCCCTGCGGCGGCACGCTGGCCACGGTACCTTCCATCAGCTTCAGCAGCGCCTGCTGCACCCCTTCGCCCGACACGTCGCGAGTGATGGAGGGGTTTTCGGACTTGCGCGTGATCTTGTCGACCTCGTCGATATAGACGATGCCGCGCTGCGCCCGCTCCACGTTGTATTCGCTGGCCTGAAGCAGCTTCAGGATGATGTTTTCCACATCCTCGCCGACATAGCCCGCTTCGGTCAGCGTGGTCGCGTCGGCCATGGTGAAGGGCACGTCAAGGATCCGTGCCAGCGTCTGCGCCAGCAGGGTCTTGCCGCAGCCCGTCGGGCCGATCAGCAGGATGTTGGATTTCGCCAGCTCGATGTCACTGCTTTTCTGCGAGTGATTGAGCCGCTTGTAGTGGTTGTGCACCGCAACAGACAGCACCCGCTTCGCTTTCATCTGGCCGATCACATAGTCGTCCAGCACGTCGCAGATATCCCGCGGCGTGGGCACCCCGTCAGCAGACTTCAGGCCAGCGCCCTTGGTCTCCTCACGGATGATGTCCATGCAGAGTTCGACACATTCGTCGCAGATGAAGACGGTCGGACCCGCGATCAGCTTGCGCACTTCATGCTGACTCTTGCCGCAGAAGCTGCAGTAGAGGGTGTTCTTGCTGTCGCCGCCGGAATTCGTCGCCATGTCACACCTTTCCAGGCCTGTTCATCACATTCACCGGAGCCAATGCTCCGAGAAGGCCTATCGTCTCTGCCAAGTCCGGAAAGTCTAGGACAGCGCCTTCCGGTCCACAATGTCAAAATTGCCACGCCGCCAAGTCGGGGCGCGGCAATCCGATCACGATTTTTTATCTTCGGCGCCGCGCTTGTCGACGATGTCGTCGATCAGGCCCCAGGATTTGGCATCTTCCGGAGACATGAAATTGTCGCGCTCCAGCGCCCGCTCCACCTCTTCGAGCGTGCGGCCGCAATGGCGGACATATATCTCGTTCAGGCGCCGCTTCAGCTTCAGGGTTTCTTCGGCGTGGATCATGATGTCCGTCGCCTGCCCCTGATAGCCGCCGGAGGGCTGGTGCACCATGATGCGGCTGTTGGGCAGCGAGAAGCGCATGCCCGGCTCGCCCGCGGCCAGCAGCAGCGACCCCATGGAGGCCGCCTGCCCGATCACCAGGGTCGACACCTTGGGCCGGATGTACTGCATCGTGTCATAGATCGACAGGCCGGAGGTGACGACACCGCCGGGGCTGTTGATATACATCGAGATTTCCTTGGACGGGTTTTCCGCCTCAAGGTGCAGAAGCTGCGCCACGATGAGCGACGACATGCCGTCATGCACCGGCCCCGACAGGAAGATGATGCGTTCCTTCAGCAGGCGGGAAAAGATGTCATAGGCCCGTTCGCCGCGGCTGGTCTGTTCGACGACCATGGGAACGAGGGTGTTCATGTAAGTGTCAAAAGGATCGTTCATGTCCGCCTGCCTGCTGTGATGTGTCGTCTGAATGCCTAGCGTGCGCATATTGAGAGAGTCTTAGTGTCGGGCCTGAGGGGCTGCAAGGGCCGCCATGGCCAAAACCGGATCAGGCTCCGCCCCAGTCCTGCGGGGCCGTGCAGGGATGTCGGCTGCATTCCAGCTCCAGCGTGACGCGGGTCAGACCGAAGCGGCTTTGCAGCCGGTCCTTCACCGCGCGCTTGATCGCGTCGGCCTCGTGCCACGCCCCCTGTGCCACCACAAGATGCGCCTGCAGCGCCGCGCTGTGTTCATCAAGCTGCCACAGATGCGCCTTGTGCAGCCCTGCCACGCCCGCCACGCCGCGCGCCTCTTCCAGCACCTCGGCGGGGGCAAGCTCGGGCGGGCTGCCCAGCATGAGGATGCGGATGACCCCGCCGATTTCGGTGCATGCCATCCACAGGATATAGGCAGCGATCAGCAGCGTGACCAGAGGGTCCACCCATGTCCAGCCAAAGAGCAGGATCAGCGTGCCCGCAAGAATGACCGCCACCGAGCCCAGAGCATCCGCCACGTTGTGCAGGAAAGCCGCGCGGATGTTGACGCTGTCCTTGGCCATGGCCCATGTCAGCGCCGCCGTGGCAAGGTCGATGACCAGCGCCACGCCCGCGATGATGACCACAAGCCAGCCCTGCACCGGCTCCGGCGACAGGAAGCGCAGCACCGCCTCCATCGCCAGATAAAGCCCGATCACGATGAGCGTGGTGTAGTTGATGAGCGCCGCCACCACCTCGGCCCGAGCCCAGCCGAAGGGCATTTCCGCCGAGGCCGGGCGGCGCGCGATGCGCCGCGCCAGCGTTGCGATGATCAGCGAGATCGCGTCAGAAAAATTGTGCAGCGCGTCGGCGATCATGGCCAGACTGCCGGACAGCACGCCGCCCACCACCTGCGCCACCGTCAGCGCAAGGTTGATGGCAACCGCAAGCCCCATGCGCAGGTCGCCCTGCGCCGCCGCGTGGTGATGGTGGTGATGATGATGTCCGTGCCCCATGTGCCTATCAGGCGCGCGCCTGCGCGGAAGGTCAAGGGGGGCCGCGTCACATGGTTAGCCGGGACTTGCCGCGGCGCACCCTCAGACGTGGGTCTGCCCGTCCTGCACCTGCGGCGGAGTGACCATGCGGAAATCGCGCGGTTCCGCGCGCGGCAGAAGCCCCAGAGCGGCAGCAAGCGCCAACGCGGTGGCCAGCCAGACAATGCCAGTGCGAAAAGTCATGATACGTGTCTCCGGTCTGCGGGCGAAACATCCGCCGAATGGTCAGAATGAAAAGGTCGTGAAGTGGCTTAAATCTGGATCAAATATCGTTGGAGACGCGTGTCTCTGTCATGATCCTGCGCCTTTCGCGGCGGTCCGGCAATTCCGGAATACCTCACCTTTTCGCCATCGGCGGCGCTTGGCCGATGCGGGGCGCGCGCACAAAAAAACCCGGCGCCGCAAGGGCGCCGGGCGATCTGCGTTCAGAGCGGTCCGGTTACGGGAAGCTTTTGAGATACTCGATCACGGCATCAAGATCCTCGTCCTTCCGCAGCCCGGCAAAGGCCATGCGGGTGCCCTTCAGATCCTGCCGCGGATTGGCAAGAAAGGCGCGCAGTTCCTCGGGGGTCCATGTGCCGCCATGCTCCATCATGGCGTCGGAATATTTGAACCCTTCGGCGGCGGCGACCTCGCGGCCCACGATGCCGTTCAGTTCCGGCCCGGTGCGGTTGCTGGCGCCCTCGCCCACCTGATGGCAGGCCTTGCACTTGTTGAAGACCTTCTCGCCCTCTGCGGCAAGATCCGGATCAAAGGCGGCTTCCTGCACCGCAGGCTCCGCCGGGGCGGCCTCTGCGGTCTCGGGTTCTGCCGCTGCGGGCGCGGCGTCCTCGGCGGGGGCAGCCGCCGCTTCGGTCGCTGCGGGCTCTGCCTCGCTGCCTGCCTGATCGGGGGTCACATCCAGCACGGTCGCGCGCATGGTGATTTCCACCTCGTCCTTGCAGGCCTCCATGCAGGGTTCGGCGCGCCATTGCGGGTATTCCGTCTCCGCCCGGTCATCGACGATGAACCCTTCGCTGTTGGGCATCTCGACTTCGGTGAAATTCTCGTTCGAGAGGACGAATTCGTCATCCACCAGATCGTTGGAATAAAGGATATAGGCCGTGATGGCATACACCTCGTCATCGCTGAGGATCTGCGCATTGCCAAACGGCATGGAGCGGTGGACGTAATCATAGACCGTGGAGAGATAGGGCCAGAACGAGCCCACCGTCTTCAGCGGATCGGCATGGTTCAGCGTGCCGTCGCCCCCGGCAAGCTTCGGCCAGTTGCCGACCCCTTCGGCAAAGGATCCGTGACAGGAGGCGCAGTTGTCCTCGAACAGCATCTCGCCATCCTCGACCGAGCCTGCCCCCACCGGCAGGCCGGTGCCATCGGGGCTGATGTCGTGATCCCATGCCGCGACCTCCTCGGGCAGAGCCGTGCGGCCCAGACCGAACTTGCCATCCCCGGCAGAGGTGGCGGCCTGCGCGGCCCCCACCAGCAGACCCTGCGGCGCCTCGGCGGTCTCGACTGGCTCGGGCGCGGGCAGCGCGCCCAGAAGCTGCGGCTCAGCCGGCATCCCGGCAATGTTGCGGTCGGCGAAATTGACCGCGACCACCATCACGCCTGCGACGCCCAGCGTCGCCGCGCCAAAAAGCTTAAGAGACTTCGACATTTTCGGCCTCTCCGTTCGACTTGATCCACCATGTCTGGATCGCGTTGTTGTGATAGATCGAGTTCAGGCCGCGCACCTCGCGCAGCTGTGCCTTGGTCGGCTGCACATAACCTGTCTCGTCGATGGCGCGCGACTGCAGCAGCCACTCCTCGCCCTCCCAGACCGTGTCGAGGTAGAAGCGGGTCAGCGCCTTGTTTTCGCCCTCGCGGGCCAGCCGCGCGGTTTCCCATGTCTTGCCGCCGTCCTTGGACACGTCGACGCGGGTGATGCGGCCATGCCCGCTCCATGCCATGCCGGTGATGACCACCGGGCCCTGACCATGGGTGATCGGCATCTGCGGGCTGGGAGAGGTCACCACCGATTTGGCATCCATGACCCAGGTCCACTTGCGCGAGGTGCCATCCGCCAGCGTGTCGGTGTATTTGGAAGTCTCCTCGCGGGATTCCACGGGGCCGTCCATCACCTCGATGCGGCGGATCCACTTCACCCACATGTTGCCTTCCCAGCCCGGCACCACCAGCCGCGCCGGATAGCCATGTTCCTTGCGCAGCGCCTCGCCATTGGCCTTGATGGCGACAAGGCAGTCATCCAGAGCCTTTTCCATGGGGATGGAGCGGCCATTGGAAGACGCATCGGCGCCTTCCACATAGACCCACTTGCCCTCGGTCTCGCCCGACCAGCCCGCCTCGGCCAGAAGCGTGCGCAGCGGGATGCCCGAATATTCCATGTTGTGGATCATGCCATGGGTGAACTGCGCGCCGTTCAGCTGCGCGCCCGCCCATTCCATGCCGGAATTCGCGGCACATTCGCAGAAATACACGTGGTTTTCGCGCGGGAACCGCTCCAGATCGGCATAGCTGAAGACCATCGGCGTCTCCACCAGACCGTTGATCATCAGCCGGTAATCCTCCTTCGCCAGCTCGATCGCCCCGGAATGGTGCCGCTCAAAGGCGCAGCCCGCAGGAGTGATCGTGCCATCCAGCGCGTGGATCGGCGTAAAGTTGATCGAACTGATCGTGTCGGCGGTCAGCCATTCGACGTTGCGCCGGATCACGTCCTCCTCGAACCGGATGGGCAGGCCGTAAGGGGTGGCATCCACCCCGTCGCCAAAGCCCTGCGCCCAAGGCTGCACGGTGGTGATCAGCGGATCGGGATCGGCGGCCTGCGCCATGCCCGCGCCCAGCAGGGCCCCACCGGCGGCCACGCTTCCTCTGAGAAAGGCCCGGCGGCTGGTGCCGCGCCCGGTATCCTCTGCCATGTCGAGCTCCTTTTCGGATAGACTTATTCGCCTATGTGAATGAACCGGCGAAAATTTTTTGCCAAATGCCCGCGGCGGGGGCGCTTACGCGCCCACCACCTGCACGCTGGTGTTGTCGGGCACGGTGACCGTGCCCTGCTTGCGGATATGGCTTTCCACCACATCCCAGATCTGCGGCCCCTCGGTGCCCTCGTTCACGCTGGCCCAGCCCGCGACCACATAGGTCTTGGCGGGGTCGATGGCCTCGCCGGTGCTCAGCAGCGTCATCTCGCTGATGCGCTCGCCCTGCGGCTTGGAGATGTCGATGCGGTAGCCCATGCCGCCGATGCGCACCATGTCGCCGCCCTGCTGGTAATAGGGATCGGGGTTGAAGATGTTGTCGGCCACGTCTTCGAGGATCACCTTGATGAATTCCCCGGTCATCTCCGACCTGTAGGCCTTGCCATAGGTCATGGAGGTGACGTTGAAGATGTCCTCGCGGGTAATCGGCGCCCCGGGGATCAGCGACGGCCCCCAGCGCACGCCCGGCGACATGGCGATGTCGGCCTCGCGTTCGGACAGCAGCGCGTTGCAGATCAGGTCATCCCACGAGCCGTTGAAATTGCCCCGGCGATACAGCAGCGACTCCGTCTCGCCGATGACCTCCTCCAGCTCCGCCTTGAAGGGCGCGCGCTGCTCGTCGATCAGCTGCGCCATCTCGGCATCGGGGGTGATCACGTCGGAAAAGATCGGGATCAGCTTGTGGCGGAAGCCCATCATGCGGCCATCGCGCACGTCCAGATCGACGCGGCTGACAAATTTGCCGTTGGAGCCGGAGGCGACGATGATCGTCTCGCCCACCAGCACCGGTTCGGGCAGCGCGTCATGGGTGTGGCCGGACAGGATCACGTCGATGCCCGACACGATGCCCGCCATCTTCTTGTCCACGTCGAAGCCGTTATGCGACAGGCAGACCACCAGTTCGGCGCCCTGCGCCCGCACCTCGTCGACCATGGCCTGCATGTTCGCGTCGCGGATGCCGAAGCTGTATTCGGGGAACATCCAGCCGGGGTTGGCGATGGGCATATAGGGGAAGGCTTGCCCGATCACCGCGACCTTGACCCCGCCCCGTTCGAAGACCTGATAGGGCTTGAACGCCTCGGCGGGTTCATCCCATTCCGCGTCAAAGATGTTCTGGCCAAGCGCGGCGAAGGGCAGTCCCTCCACCAGCTCGCGCACCCGGTCGGAGCCCAGCGTGAATTCCCAGTGGAAGGTCATGGCATCCGGCTTCAGCGCGTTCATGACATTGACCATGTCCTGCCCGGCGGTCTTGTAGCAGGTCAGCGAGCCATGCCACGTGTCGCCGCCATCCAGCAGGATCGCGTCGGGACGGTCGGCGCGGATCGCCTTGACCACCGTGGCCACGCGGTCCATGCCGCCCACCTTGCCATAGGCCTGCGCCAGCGCCGAAAAATCCCCCGAGGACAGCGCGTAATGCGACGGCGAGCCATCCTCGATCCCGTAGAGCCTGCGGAAATCGGCGCCGGTGACATGCGGCACCTCGCCCTTGTTCGGGCCGACGCCGATATTGACCGAAGGTTCGCGGAACCAGATCGGTTTCAGCTGCGCATGGATGTCGGTGACATGGATCAGCGAGACATTGCCAAACGTGTCGAACTGCAGAAGCTGGTCCTGCGTCAGCGCCTGCTGCGCCGCCAGCCGCGACCAGTTGCCAAAGCCGCTGGCCCCGACCAGCGCCGAGGCCGCCATGGACACCTGAAGGAAATCGCGTCTGGAGATCATGGGAGAAGGTTCCTTGGTCGTGACACACATGCGCATGTGTGAATTGAATGCGGGCAGAAATCCCGCGCGACGCAGCCGCGCGGGAGGAGTGGCTCAGTTGCGGACAGCCGGACCTTCGACGCCAAGCCCGTTGCCGCGCGAGGCGACATAAAGCTCCAGCGCGACAAATTCCGGGGAATCGGCGGCAAAGGTTTCGGCGCGGGTGTCGCGGATGCAGCCGCGGAAGCGGTCATGGCTGCCGACAAGGCTCGCGCTGTTCAGCCGGTAGGTCGGGAAGCCGTTGATCTGGCCCTGGCTCAGGTGGTCGGCGCGGATGTAATTGCCGTAATTCTGCTCGTGGCAGTTGGCGCAGGACAGTTCCAGCAGGCCATACCGGGTGTAATACATCTCCTTGCCCTGTTCCCAGGTCTCGGCAGCGGGTCCGTCGATGGCAACATCAACCGGCATCCCGCGCGAGACCGAGGACATCAGCGCATCCATATACACCGCCGGCTTGGAGTCGTATTTCCACGGCTCGGCGCCCATGCGGTTCACCCGGCAGTCGTTATACTGCATCTGAAGCGTGCGCACCTCGCCCGCCTCTTCGTTCCACTTGGGATAGACCGGGCGCACGCCCGCCATCTCCTCGGGGTCGCCATGGCAGTCGGCGCAGGATTTGCCCTCGCTGCCTTCGGGGGCGTTCCATGTGTCGATGGCCTGATCGACAAAGATCATCCCCGGATTGTCGAAATCGTCCATCTCGAGCGCCTGCGTCTCGTCCGCCCGGAAATGCCAGCCCGAGACGATCTCGTCGAGGTTTTCAAGGTGATCCGGCGCGGCGGTCTTGGTGGTGATTTCCAGATCCCCGTTGATGATCAAGGTGTCATCATCCGCGCCGCCCGCACTCAGCATCGGTGCAGACAGGGCCAGAGTGGCAATGACAGCCGTCATGGTCTTGTACTTCATGTCGCTTCTCCCTCCCTGAAAGACCCCGCCCCGTCTTCTCGCGGGGCGGGGCTCCGAAATCATGCGATTTCGATGCTCTGCGTGTCTTCGTAGACCGAGCCGTCGTCGTCGTACCACGTGAACTTGAAGTCACCGGCTTCGTTCACCATGGCTTCGAATTCGAAGTAGGGATTGGTCGAAATCGCCGGATCCATGGCCACGTCAAGGACCATCTCGCCGTTGAATTCGCAGGTGAAGCGGTTGATGATCGACCGCGGGATCACGTTGCCGCTGCTGTCCTTGCGCTGGCCGGATTCCATCGGGTGGCTGATGAGCGTCTTCAGCATCACAGCCTCGCCAGCGGCGGCGGATTTGGGGACTTTCACCCGGGGTTTGACACCGTCTGCCATTTTAAACGTCTCCTGATGAGAGGGGGTCGATCAGCCGCCGCAGCCGCCGATGGTGACTTTCACGGTCTTGCTGGTGCGGGCAAAGCTGCCATCGGCCAGCTTGGCCACCGCCACCACATCCTGCGTGCCGGCCAGCCGGATCCGGGTGGAGGCATATTGCGACGCGGCGAGCGGGCCGAAGTTGAAGGTGGCCACGGGCGGGGTCGGGTTGCCGGTGGCAAGCACCAGAATGGCCGACGCGCCTTCGGCACGCACTTCGATCGGCACGGTATTGCCGTTTTCCGCGATCTCGGGCGCGGTCAGTTCCACCCCGGTATCGGCCATGTCTGCGCCACCGGTGAACTCTGCGATCAGCTCTTCGCTGGTCGCGGCATAGGCCCCGGCGGGCAGCAGCGTGACCAGAGCGGCGGCACCGCCGATGGCCAGGGTTTCACGACGTGTGAAGTCCATGTTGCGTGTCTCCTGAATCTGGGTGGTCGCGTCTGTCAGTCCTGCAACGTCATGAGGAACGCGACCACGTCCTCTACGTCCTGTGCGGCGAGAATGGGGGAAATCGTCTCTGACGCGGCCTTGCCGGTATACCCGTCCCCCGGACGGATGAACCCGCTGGTCTTGTAGAAGGCGGGCATCACCGTGCCTTCGAAGGTGTGCTTGGCATTGGCGATGATCCCGCGCAGTTCCGCCTCGCTCCGATAGCCGCCCACGCCGTCAAGCGGCGGCCCGACTTCGCCATGGAAAGGCGCATTGTCCAGTGCAGAGACCGCGTGGCAGGCCACGCAATTGCCCAGACCGCGGTTGACCGCGATCTTGGCGCCGTTTTCCGGGTTGCCGGGCTGGCCGGTCAGCGAAGCCTCTACCGCGCCGTAGTCGTCATAGACGACGTCGTCGGGTAGAACGGTCTCGGCCGCGGCCACCCCGGCAAAAAGCGCGGCGGCCAGCGTCATCCCTATAAACTTCATGTCTCCTCCCTAGGCTCAAGCCGGCCCTTGTTCCGGGCCTCGTCGTCTTTGGCTATGGAATACCGTAGTCTACCGCAGCCCCTTTACGCAACAACAAATTCACGGATGTGAATTACTGTCCGTTAACCTTTCGACTCAGTCGGTGGCGCCATCGGCGCGTTCCTGAATCCGTCTGGCGTGATAACGCTGGAAATCTTCGCCGTTATCAAGCTCGTATCGCTTCTCGGCGACCCATGTGAACATGTCGAGCGTCGTGCCCTTGCCAAAGGCGCCCGGCATCACCGCCACTGCCGCCTCTGTCGCCGTGGCATCCTCGGGCACCTCTTCGGGCAGAAACACGATGTTTGGCGTGAACAGCACGCGCCATTTCTGCGCCGCAGCCTTCTCGGGCAGCGACTCACCGTCAAAATCGGTGACCTCGGTGTCGCCATGCAGGTTGATCTGCACCACATAGAAATTGTCGGCGATGTAATCGCTCACCTCGGCGTCGGAAAACACCTCCTCGTGCATCTGGTGGCAGTAGATGCAGCCGCGCTGCTCCACGAACAGCACCAGCCGCTTGCCCTCGGCATTGGCCTCGGCCAGATCCTCGCGCAGATCCTTGAAGGTGTCGCGCATCCAAGGCTCCTTGTAGAGCCCGTCATCGCCCATCTCGGCCGCCCAGAGGGGCAGCGCGATACAGGTTGCGGCCAGAGCCGCGGCAAAACGCAGAAACATCTCTCTCCTCCCTTGGTCAGCCCAGCGCCGTGAAGCCCGGGAATGTCTCGATCATCCATGTCGAGATCGTGTTCACGGTGTCGGTCGCGATCAGTATCGCAAACACGATCAGCAGCACGCCCATCACTTTCTCGGCATGATTGAGATAGCGGCGGTTGCGCTGCATCCAGGTCAGGAATGGCCGCGCAAAGGCCGCCGCCAGCACGAAGGGCGCGGTCATGCCCAGCCCGAACACCGCCAGCAGCAGCGCGCCCATCACGATATCGCCCATGCCGCTTGCGATCATCAGGATCGAGGCCAGCACCGGCCCCACGCAGGCGGTCCAGCCAAAGCCGAAGGCCAGCCCCATGACATAGGCGCCCAGCACCGTCGACGGGTCCGCCTTGCTGTCCATCCGCTTTTCCCGGTAGAGGAACCCGATCTTGATGACGCCCAGAAAATGCAGCCCGAACAGGAAGATGACCGCCGCCGCCACATAGGACAGCGGCCGCCGCCAGTCGGCAAAGGCCTGCCCCAGCGCGGTGGCCCCCATCCCCAGCAGCATGAAGATGGTGGTCACGCCCAGCGCGAACATCACCGAAGAGACCAGAAGCCGCCGCTGCGCCCCGGGCGCGATCGCCCCGTCGCCGCGCAGCTCAGCCATGGAAATCCCCGCCATGTATGACAGGTAAAAAGGCACCATCGGCAGGATGCAGGGGGTGAAGAAGGCACCGAAGCCCGCCAGCAGGGCCCCCAGAAAGCTGATGTCGAACAAGCCCGCCTCCCCCGCCTTGAACAATTCACATATTCATATTACCTTGTCCGACGATACGTCAACCGGGTGTGCGATGCGCCTTTCCGTCCTTCTGTTTGCAGGGCTTGCCGCCCTTGCCCTGTTCAGCGCCCCGGCGCGGGCAGAGCTGCGTCTGCTGATGGTCGAACAGCAGGGCTGCGCCTATTGCGCGCTCTGGAACCGGCAGATCGCCCCCGCCTATCCCAACACCTCCGAAGGCCGGTTTGCGCCGCTTTTGCGGGCGGATCTGCGCGATCCCCCGCCCGACGGCGTGACATATGCCCGAAAGGTGGTATTCACGCCCACCTTCCTCCTGATAGAGAACGGTCAGGAACTGGCCCGCATGGAAGGCTACGTGGGCGAGGATTTCTTCTGGCCGATGCTCGCGCGCATGCTGGAGCAGCACACGGACTACGATCCCGGCGCGGTGGAGGACGGCCCGGCGATCCCTCTGGAGGGTGGGTGATGAACATGACGCTTCCGGTCATCTCTGACGATCTGAGCGAGGCGGAACTGGACCGGATCGTCGACAAGGCGACAGCGGCCTCGGCCTTTCTCAAGGCGATCAGCCATGAAGGCCGCCTGATGATCCTGTGCCATCTGGTCACCGGCGAAAAATCCGTGACCGAACTGGAGGATCTGCTCTCTGCCCGGCAGGCCGCCGTGTCGCAGCAGCTGTCGCGCCTGCGGCTCGAAGGGCTGGTGGTGCCACGCCGCGACGGCAAGGCCATCTATTACCGGCTCGCCGATGACCGGCCCCGCCGCATGCTGGAATGCGTCTACGAGCTGTTCTGCGCCGAAGACGGCGCGCCCACCAGCAGCGGATCCTGACCGGACACATTCCAGAACACGCTTGCGAATTTCGCGACATCATCCCATACTCCGCCCTCACGACAGCGGAGGAGGAGCCCTGTCATGATCGACAGCATCACCGACCATCATCTGGTCGCCCTGATCGGGCTGGCCAGCGGCCTGCTTCTGGGCCTTGCCGCCCGGCTGGGGCGGTTCTGCACCCTCGGCGCCATCGAGGATGTGCTCTATGGCGGTTCCGACCTCCGGCTGCGCATGTGGGGGGTGGCCATCGGCACGGCGGTGCTTGGCAGTTTCGGGCTGATGGCGGCGGGCCTGCTTGAGGCGACCGACACCTATTACCTGTCGGTCCGCTGGCTGCCGCTGGCCTCCATAGCGGGCGGGCTGGCCTTTGGCTATGGCATGGCGCTCGCGGGCACCTGCGGCTATGGTGCCATCGCCCGGCTGGGCGGCGGCGACCTGCGCAGCTTCGTCATCGTGCTGGTGATGGGCGTGTCCACCTATGTGGTGCTGTCCGGCCCGCTGGCGCCGCTGCGCGTGGCGCTGTTCCCGCAGGCGGAGGTCATCACCACAACGCCGCCGGGGCTGGCGCACTGGCTGGCGCGCCTGACCGGCCTGCCGGTCACGGCGCTCGGGCTCGGCTTCGGCGCGCTGATCCTCGCGGGCGCGCTCGCCTCGCCCGGGCTGCGCGCAAAACCGAAACAGGTGGCATGGGCCATGGCCGTCGGCCTCGCCATCGTGCTGGCCTGGGCGGGTACGGCCTGGGTTGCGGCCACGGGCTTTGCCGGCGTGCCGGTGGCCTCGCACAGCTTCGCCGCGCCCTTGGGCGACTCGCTGCTGTGGTGGATGACCGGATCAGCGCGCCCCATCACCTTTGCCGTGGGATCCGTGGCCGGGGTCTGGGCGGGCGCCTTCCTCGGCTCGCTGATCAAGGGGCATTTCCGCTGGGAGGCCTGCGAGGATCCGCGCGAACTGCGCCGCCAGATCATCGGCGCGGCCCTGATGGGCGCGGGCGCGGTCGTGGCCATGGGCTGCACCATCGGTCAGGGCCTTTCGGCCTTTTCGGTGCTGGCCCTGTCGGCCCCGGTCACCATGGCCGCCATCTTCGCGGGCGCCGCACTTGGCCTGCGCCAGCTCATCCTCGGCTTCCAGCCCGCCGAATGACCATCCGCGCTGCCGCACCACAAGACGCCGCAGCAGCCCCCGCCCCTTCTTCTTGGAAAAAATATCCCGGGGAGCGCGAGGGGCAGCGCCCCCCGCCCTGCTCTGGCGCCGCGCCTCCCGCGCTGGGGGA
>NZ_JAYKSL010000015.1:18806-52889 GCF_035481585.1 Salipiger marinus
GGGGCAGCGCCCCTCGCCTTGATCTGGCGCCGCGCCTCCGGCGCGAGGGGCAGCGCCCCTCGCCTTTCCCAGCACCGCGCCTCCGGCGCGAGGGGCAGAGCCCCTCGCCTTTCCCAGCGCCGCGCCTCAGCTCATCTCGGCCAGCCGCGCCACATAGCGCGCCATGGTGTCCACCTCCAGATTGACCCGGTCGCCCACCGCGACCCGGCCCCATGTGGTGACCTCTTTGGTATGCGGGATGAAGTTGATGCCGAACACCGCACCCTGCACCTCGTTCACCGTCAGCGAGGTGCCGTTCAGCGCCACCGATCCCTTGGGCGCGATGAACTTGGCCAGCGCCTCGGGGGCGCGCAGCTGCACCCGGGTGCTGTCGCCCTCGTCGGTCACCGACACCACCTCGGCCAGCCCGTCCACATGACCGGACACGATATGCCCGCCCAGCTCGTCGCCGACCTTCAGCGCGCGTTCCAGATTGATCCGCTGGCCTGCGGTCCAGCCGCCAAGATTGGTCTTTGACAGGGTTTCCGCGCTGATCTGCACGTCGAACCAGTCCGGCCCCAGCGTCACCACGGTCAGGCAGACCCCGTCGCAGGCGATGGAGGCGCCGATGTCGATGCCGCCGGTGTCATACCGCGTGCCGATCCGCGCGGTCAGATCCCCCGCCTGCGTCAGATCGCGGATTTCGCCCATGTCGGTGACGATGCCGGTGAACATGCCGCTTCTCCCTGTCTGCCCCATGAGGGCCTTATTCTGGTCACGAAATCACGGTAGCGTCCTCCATCGGACCGCCCCGGACGGGGCCAATCCTTAGCGGGGGGCCATGACCAAGGCAACAGCGCAGCACCGGGTCTTCCTGTTCCTTCAGGGCCCGCACGGGCCGTTCTTTCACCGTCTGGGCCAGATGCTGCGCCGCACCGGGGCCGAGGTCTGGCGCGTCGGCTTCAACGCGGGCGACCGCGCCTTCTGGTTCCATCCGCAAAGCTACCTGCCCTTCACCGCCCCGCCCGCCGACTGGCCCGACCACCTGCGCACGCTCCTCAGCCAGAAGCGCGTCACCGATCTGGTCCTCTATGGCGACACCCGCCCGCTGCATGCGCAGGCCGTGGCCGAGGCGCGCGCCCGGGGCCTGACCGTGCATGTCTTCGAAGAAGGCTACATGCGCCCCTACTGGGTCACCTATGAACGCGGCGGCGCCAATGGCCATTCCCGGCTGATGCAGATGACCGTGCCAGAGATGCGCGCGGCGCTCGAACGCTCGGACATGGAGGCGCCGCTGCCCCCCGGCCATTGGGGCGACATGCGCCAGCACATCTTCTACGGCGCGCTCTACCACTGGTTCGTGCTGTTCCGGAACGGCGATTACCGCGCCTTCCGCCCGCATCGCGACCTGTCGGTGGCGCGCGAATTCCAGCTTTACGTCAAGCGCCTGCTGCTGATGCCGGTCAACCGCGCCGAGCGGCTGATCGAGACGCTGCGCATCCGGCTGGGCGGCTTTCCCTATCATCTGGCGCTGCTGCAGCTGGAACATGATGCCAGCTTCCGCCAGCATTCGCCCTTTGGCTCGATGACCGAATTCCTGGATCTGGTGATCGAGGGGTTCGCCCGCGGCGCCCCCGGCCATCATCATCTGGTGGTCAAGGCGCATCCGCTGGAAAACGGCCAGTTCCCGCTGCGCCGCGCCATCCGCGACACCGCCCGCCGTCTGGGGGTGGAGGACCGGGTGCATTTTGTCCCCGGCGGCAAGCTGGCGCAGCTGCTGAACGACGCGCGCAGCGCCGTCACCGTCAATTCCACCGCCGGACAGCAGGTGCTGTGGCGCGGCATCCCGCTGCGGGTCTTTGGCCGGGCGGTCTATGCCAAGCCGGAATTTGTCTCGGACCAGCCGCTGGCCGAGTTTTTTGCCCAGCCCACCCCGCCCGACAACCGCGCCTACAAGCAGTTCCGCCGCTATCTGCTGGAAACCAGCCAGCTTCCCGGCGGCTTCTATTCCGCCCGCGGGCGGCGGCAGCTGCTGCGGCAGGTGGTCGACATGATGCTGGCCCCGCATGATCCCTATGACGCGCTGCGTCACGGAACCGCGGCGCCCCGGCAACAGTTGCGGCTTGTCCGCTGAGCGGCAGGCCCCGACAGGGTATGTTTTTGCAAGGTCCTGCGCTAGGGTTTTCCAAAAAAGCCAGAGGCAAGAACAGGTCGAGGAGACCGAGCAGTGAAACAGTTTCCCAGTCGATGGGCGCAATCCGTCGCACTTCTGGTCGCGGTGTCGTTTCTGGCCTCCTGCGGCCTGCCGCGCGTCGGCCCCAACAAACGCGAAATCTATGCCGGATCGGTGATGCAGGAGGGCGACGCCTTTGTCATCTCGGTCAATGACCGCGTGACCCGCGCCACCGCCGTGGTCCCGGCACTTGGCTTTTCCGAACAGTTCCAGAGCGCGGGACTGGTCGGATCGGACACGATCCAGCCGGGGGACGTGCTGGGCCTGACCATCTGGGAAAACGTCGATGACGGGCTTCTGGCGGCGGAAACCACCAATTCCACCATCCTTGAAGAAGTGCAGGTCGATGGCTCGGGCTCCATCTTCGTGCCCTATGCAGGCCGGATTCAGGC
This sequence comes from Salipiger marinus, assembly GCF_035481585.1. Lineage (NCBI taxonomy): Bacteria > Pseudomonadati > Pseudomonadota > Alphaproteobacteria > Rhodobacterales > Roseobacteraceae > Salipiger > Salipiger marinus. Next base: position 21,411 of record NZ_JAYKSL010000015.1, read on the forward strand.
CGCTGGCAATTCCCCAGAGGCGATCCGCCGCCTGATCACCGACAAGCTGCAGGACCAGACCCCCCATCCGCAGGTCGAGGTGCGGCGTCTGGCGGGCGACGGATCCAGCGTCAGCCTTGTGGGCGCGGTGGGGGCGCAGGGCGTCTATCCGATCGAACGGCCCACGCGCACGCTGTCGGCCATGCTGGCCCGCGCGGGCGGCATCGCCATCGAGCCGGAAATCGCGCAGATCACCGTGCTGCGCGGCGGACATCAGGGCAAGATCTGGTTTCAGGATCTCTACAAGAACCCGCGCTATGACATCGCGCTGCGCGGCGGCGACCGGATTCTGGTCGAGGAAGACACCCGCGCCTTCACCGCGCTTGGCGCCACCGGCACGCAGGCCCGCGTGCCCTTCGAGACGCAGACCCTGTCGGCGGTGGAGGCCATCGCACAGGTCGGCGGGCTGGTGCCCACCGCCGCCGATCCCACCGGCGTCTTCATCTTCCGCAACGAACCCGCCGACATCGCCAATCAGGTGCTGGGCCGGACCGACCTGATCGGCGCGCAGCGCATGGTCTATGTGCTGGATCTGACCCGGCCAAACGGCGTGTTCATGGCGCGCGACTTTGTCGTGCGCGATCAGGACACGCTCTACGTCACCGAAGCGCCCTATGCGCAGTGGAACAAGGCGATCGCCGCCATCACCGGCTCGCTGACCACAGTCAGCACGGTGGCCACGGTGTCGGATTCGCTGTCCGGCAGCTGAACGTGCCCCTGAACAATCATAACGAGGGACAGGGCAGCGCCGGGGGAGAAATCCCCCGGCGTCTTTTTGTCTACAGCGCCGGGTTTCTGACCCAGCGCCGCCTGCGCCGGATGCTGGCGGCGGCGGGCTGGCAGATCTCGCTGGGCCTGCCGGGGCCGGGCGATCATGTCGGCGTCTGGGGCCAGTCGCCCTATGCCGCGCGCGGAGAGGCGATTGCCGCCCGCCATGGCGCCCCGCTGCTGCGGATCGAGGATGCCTTTCTGCGCTCGCTGCAGCCGGGCCGCGCCGGAGAGCCGCCGCTGGGGCTGATGCTGGATGCGCGCGGCGTGCATTTTGATGCGCGGCAGGCTTCGGATCTGGAGCATCTGCTGGCCACGCATCCGCTGGACGATCACGCCCTGCTCGACCGGGCGCGCGGCGGCATCGCCCGGCTGCGCGACGGGCATCTGACCAAATATACCGGCTTTGACCCCACAGCCCCGCTGCCCGCGCCGGGCTATGTGCTGGTGGTGGACCAGACGCGCGGCGATGCCTCGGTCCGGGCCTGTGGCGCCGACCGCAACCGGTTTCTGGAAATGCTGATGATCGCGCGCGAGGAAAACCCCGGCGCGCGCTTCGTGCTCAAGACCCATCCCGAAACCGCGCAGGGCCACCGCCCCGGCCATTTCACCGCCGAAGATGCCACCGGCCCCGTCAGCCTCTGCGCCGATTCCGTCTCGCCTTGGGCGCTGCTGGAGGGGGCGGTGGCGGTCTATACCGTTTCCTCGCAGCTGGGGTTCGAGGCGATCCTTGCCGGTCACCGCCCGCGCGTCTTTGGCACGCCCTTCTATGCGGGCTGGGGGCTCAGCACCGACGAGGCGCAGTTTCCCCGCCGCCGCCGCCACCTGACCCGCGCGCAGCTGTTTGCGGCGGCGATGATCCTGCACCCGCTCTGGTATGATCCCTGCCGCGACCGGCTCTGCGCGTTCGAGGACGCGCTCTCGGCCTTCGAGGCGCAGACCCGGGCATGGCGCGAGGATCATCGCGGCTGGGTCGCCCATGGCATGCGCGCATGGAAACGCGGCCCGCTGCAGGGTTTTTTCGGCACGCAGCGCCCGGTGATCTTTGCCAGCGCCCGTACCCCGCCCTCCGACCGGCGCCACATGGTCTGGGCCAGCAAGGCGGCAGAGGACGACACCGCCGTGCGGGTTGAGGATGGTTTCCTGCGCTCGCGCGGGCTGGGGGCCGATCTGGTGCCGCCGCTGTCGCTGGTGCTGGACGATCTGGGCATCCATTACGACCCCTCCCGCCCGTCGCGGCTGGAGCATCTGATCGCGCGCCGCGCAGAGCTGAGCCCGGACCAGAGCCAGCGCGCCGCGCGGCTGATCCGGACCATGACGGCGGGCGGGCTCAGCAAATACAACCTTGGCGGCGCGCTGCCCGACCTGCCGCCGGGCCACCGCATCCTTGTGCCCGGTCAGGTAGAGAATGACGCCAGCCTCCAGAAAGGCAGCCCGCAGATCCGCCGCAACGCCGATCTGCTGGCGCGGGTGCGCGCAGAAAACCCCGGCGCGGTGATCCTGTGGCGCCCGCATCCCGATGTGGTGGCCGGGCTGCGCGCGGGCATGGTGGAGCAGCCGGAGCTTTGGGCCGATGCCACCGTGGCGCAGGCCGACATGGCCGCTCTGCTGGGCGCGGTGCAGGAGGTGTGGACGCTGACCTCCCTCACCGGGTTCGAGGCGCTGCTGCGCGGCGTGCCCGTCACCACGCTGGGCCTGCCCTTCTATGCGGGCTGGGGGCTGACCCGTGATCTGAGCCCGCCGCCCCCGCGCCGCCTGACCGGCCCGCGCCCCACGCTTGAAAGCCTCGTGCATGCCGCGCTGATCGACTATCCGCGCTACCGCGATCCGGTCAGCGGCCAGCCCTGCGCGGTGGAGGTGATCTGCGACCGGCTGCGCCACGGCCCCCTGCCTCGCCCCTCTCCCGCCAACCGGGCGCTGGCCAAGGCGCAGGGCTGGCTGGCCGGTCACGCGCATCTGTGGCGGCGCTGATGCGCGCCCCCTTTTACCGCCCAAGGCGATGAGCTAGGCCTGCCCTGCAACCCCGGACGGAGATCCAGACATGAAACCCATCCGCCTGATTTCGGGCATCATGACGGTCGGGTTCTGGACCCTTGCCAGCCGCGTGCTGGGGGTCGCCCGCGAGATCTTCATCCTTGCCTATATCGGCCCCGGCCCGGTGATGGATGCCTTTGTCGCGGCCTTCCGCCTGCCCAACATGTTCCGCCGTTTCTTTGCCGAAGGCGCGTTCAACGCCGCTTTTGTGCCGATCTTCTCCAAGAAATACGAAGGCGGCGAGGATCCCTCGCGCTTCGCCTCCGAAGCAATGAACGGGCTCGCCTTCGTGCTGCTGGTGCTGTCGGGTCTGGCGCTGGTGTTCATGCCCGCGCTGGTCTGGGCCACGGCGGGCGGGTTTGCAGGGGATGCGCGGTTCGATCTGACCGTCGGCTTCGGGCGCATCGTCTTTCCCTATATCTTCTTCATCTCGCTGGCGGCGCTGTGTTCGGGCGTGCTGAACGCCACCGGCCATTTTGCCGCCGCCGCCGCCGCACCGGTGCTGCTGAACATCTTCGTGATCGCGGCCATGGTCGCGGGTGCGGTGCTGGGCGGCGATGTGGTGCTGTGGCTGATCTGGGCCATCCCGCTGGCCGGGGTGGCGCAGCTTGTGCTGGTCTGGATCGCCACCGCGCGCTCGGGCATCCGCCTGCGCCCCGGGCGCCCGCGCTGGACGCCCGACATGAAGCGGCTGGTGCGGGTCGCGGTGCCCGCAGCGCTGGCTGGCGGGGTCATGCAGATCAACCTGCTGGTCGGCCAGCAGGTCGCGTCGAATTTCGAAAAGGCGGTGGGCTGGCTTTACGCCGCCGACCGGCTCTATCAGCTGCCGCTGGGGGTGGTGGGCATCGCCGTCGGTATCGTGCTGCTGCCCGACCTGTCGCGGCGGCTCAAGGCGCAGGATGATGCGGGCGCGCGCCACGCCTTTTCCCGCGCGGGCGAACTGTCGCTGGCGCTGACCGTGCCCGCCGCCGTGGCGCTGGTGGTGGTGCCGCTGCCCATCGTGTCGGTGCTGTTCCAGCGCGGCCAGACCAGCATGGCCGACGCGCAGGCCATCGCCCTGGCGGTCGCCATCTACGGGCTGGGCCTGCCCGCCTTCGTGCTGCAGAAGGTGCTGCAGCCGCTCTTCTTCGCGCGCGAGGACACGCGCACCCCGTTCCGCTACGCGCTCTGGTCCATGGCGGTGAACGCGGTGCTGGCGATCGGGCTCGCGCCGGTGCTGGGCTGGATCGCGCCTGCCGTCGCCACCACCGTCTCGGCATGGATCATGGTGGCGCAGCTGGCATGGGGCGGCCGCCGTCTGGGCGAGGTGGCGCGGTTCGATGACCGGTTCCGCCGCCGCATCTGGCGGATCTGTCTCGCCTCCGTGCTGATGGGGGCGGTGCTGTGGGGAACCATGTGGCTGCTGACGCCGTTCCTGAGTGTAAGCTTCTGGCGGGCTCTTGTGCTTGCCCTGCTCATCGGCATCGGGATGCTGGCCTATGCCGTGGCGGGACAGGTGACAGGCGCATTCCGCTTGTCCGAATTCCGCGCCGCATTCCGCCGCAAAGGCCGATCCACATGACGCTGACTCCCCTGATTACCGCCGCCGAGGGCTTCCCCGCGCTCGAACGGCTGGCCGATTCCGCCCGCGAGGAGCTTGTGATGAGCTTCCGCATCTTCGACCCGACCACCCGGCTGCACAGCCCCGACCTGCTGGCGCGGGGACTGGCGACATGGGCCGATCTTCTGGCCGATATCAGCCGCCGCGGCGTGCGGCTGCGGCTGATGATTTCGGATTTCGATCCCGTCTTCACCTCGGATCTGCACCGGCAGGCATGGACTTCTGCCAAGGGCTTCGCCAAAACGCTGCAGGGCGACGCGCAGGTGATCTGCGCGCCGCACGGGCAGGCTGCGGGCTGGGTCTGGCGCATGGTCATGCGCGGGCGCATCACCCGCAAGCTGGCCGAACTGCGCGAGCTTGACCGCGACGAGCTGACCCCGGTGCAGCGCGCCGTTCTGGCCGGGGCCGTGGCGCTGCGCCCGGTGACCATCCACCAGAAATTCGCCGTGGCCGACCGGCAAAGCTGCGTGATCGGCGGGCTCGACATCAACGAACGCCGCTATGACACGCCCGAACATGACCGCCCCAGCGACGAGACATGGCATGATGTGTCCATGGTGGTGGAGGATGCGGAGTTCGCCGCCGTACTGCACCACCATTTCGGCACCTGCTGGAATGCGGCGCTGGATTGCGGCACCCCCTGCCTCACCGGCGAGGCCGTGCGCTTTGACACCGACACCCGCCCGCAGGGCAGCGCCGACCTGCGGCTGGTGCGGACCTTCTCCGCGCCCTGTTCCGCCCCCGCGCGGCTGGCGCCGCGGGCCACCATCATCGAGCATGAAAAGACCATTCTCGCCCTTATCGGCGAGGCGCAGCGCCACATCTATGTGGAAACCCAGTTCCTGCGACACCGCCCCGTGGTCGAGGCGCTGGTGCGCGCCGCCGGACGGCACGAGCATCTGCAACTGGTGGTGGTGCTGCCGCCCTTCGCCGACCGCGTGCTTTACGAGGCGAATGACAGCTGGGATGCCCGACACGGCCACGCGCTGCAATCCGAGGCGGTGGGCCGCCTGACCCGCGCCTTTGGCGACCGGCTGGCGCTGATCTCTCCCGGGCAGCCGCGCCCCGCCCCCGAAGACGTGCCGCCGCTGCATGGCGCGGGCCCGGTCTATGTGCATTCCAAGGTGCTGCTGGTGGATGACCGCGTGGGTCTGGTGGGCTCGGCCAATCTCAATGGCCGGTCGCTGCGCTGGGATACCGAAGCCTCGATCCTGTTCCGCCGTCCCGAGACGGTGATCGCCCTGCAGCGGCGGCTGGCCGAGATCTGGCTGGGCGCGCATCTGGAGGGGCACGATCCGGTGCAGTCGCGCACATGGCGCCGTGCCGCGCTGGCCAATGCCGCCCGCCCGCCCGAAGAGCGCGAGGGCTTTGCCCTGCCCTACCCCAATGCCTCGGGCAAGGCGTTTTCTCGGTTCCTGCCGGTCCTGCCCGCCGACATGTTCTGACTCAGCGCTGGCGCAGCCTGTCGCGCAGGCGCTGCCAGCCGCCGGGCACCAGCAGGATGGTCAGCGCAAAGCCGGAGGCGAAGCCGCCCAGATCCGCCACCCAGTCCAGCCCGCCGCCGAAGAGCAGGCCAAACAGCAGCTGGATGCCCAGCAGGATGCCGATCAGTGAAAACGCCCGGACCTGCTGGCCGCCCACCTGCCCCAGCCGCAGCCACAGCAGATAGGTGAAAGCGCCGATCAGCCCGTAGATCGGCGGAAAGGCCCCGATCAGCGGCACCGGTGTCGCCAGCAGCACGCCATAGGCCAGTGCCCCGCCAAAGGTCGAGGCGGCAAGGATCGCCAGCGTGCGCGCCGGACCCAGCGCTTCGGCCACCATCTTGCCAAGCGCCAGCAGCATCACCCCGGCAAACAGCGCATGGGTGAAATTGCCATGCACGAAGGGGTAGCTGAAGAAGCGCAGCAGATGCTCGGGCGGGTATTGCCCGGTGTCGATCATCCAGCCAAGGATGTTGCCGGAAAAAGAGAAGCGCTGCAGCGCCTCCAGCCGCCAGCCCACGGCCTCGGGGCCGCCGACCAGCCCGCGCGCGCCCAGCGAAAAGGCGGCCTCCACCCCCACGATCACGACAAACAGCGCGATGATGACGGGCGGCAGCGGGTTCAGCGGCGATTCGGTGTGGCGGTGCGCCATGATGGCCTCTTTCTTGACGGCATGTCGGGGCATGGGTAAGCCAGCGCAGACAGAATATCCAGACGAAGGAAAGCCCATGACCGAGGCGGCCCAGACCCAGACCTCCTTCTCGCCCCGCGTGTTCTCCGGAATCCAGCCCTCTGGCGGGCTGACGCTGGGCAACTATCTGGGGGCGATCCGGCGGTTTGTCGACATGCAGGACAGCGGCATCGAGACGCTGTATTGCGTGGTCGACATGCACGCCATCACCGTCTGGCAGGATCCGGAGGCGCTGCGCCGCCAGACCCGGGAGCTGACGGCGGGTTATCTGGCAGCGGGGCTCGACCCCGCCCGGTCGATCCTCTTCAACCAGAGCCAGGTGCCCGCCCATGCGCAGCTGGCGTGGATTTTCAACTGCGTGGCGCGGCTTGGCTGGATGAACCGCATGACGCAGTTCAAGGACAAGGCGGGCAAGAATGCCGAAAAAGCCTCGCTCGGGCTTTATGCCTATCCGGCGCTGATGGCCGCCGACATCCTTGTCTATCACGCCACCCATGTGCCGGTGGGCGAGGACCAGAAACAGCATGTGGAGCTGACCCGCGACATCGCGGCGAAGTTCAACCACGACTTCGGCACCGAGTTCTTTCCGATGACCGAGCCGGTGATCGAAGGCGCGGCCACCCGGGTCATGAGCCTGCGCGACGGCTCGAAGAAGATGTCGAAATCCGATCCTTCGGATGCCTCGCGCATCAACATGACCGACGATGCCGACGCGATTTCCAGCAAGATCCGCAAGGCACGCACCGATCCCGACGCCCTGCCCTCCGAAATCGAGGGGCTGGAGGGACGGCCCGAGGCGCGCAACCTGCTCAACATCTACGCAGCCCTTGCCGACACCACCGTGGCCGAGGTGCTGGCCGAGGTGGGCGGACAGCAGTTTTCGGAATTCAAGCCGAAGCTGGCGGATCTGGCGGTGGCCAAGCTGGCGCCGATCTCGACCGAGATGGCGCGGCTGATGCAGGATCCCGCCGAGATCGACGCGGTGCTGCGCGCAGGCTCCGAACGGGCCAATGCCCTTGCCGCACCGATCCTGAAGCGCACCTACGAGATCGTGGGAATGGTCGGCGCCTGAACCGGGCTAGCGCAGGAATACCCCGATCCCCACGCCCCCCGGCGGCCCCGTGGCCGCCACGGGCGGGGGATCCTGCGCCGCGCCGCCCTGCGCCACCAGCAGCGGATCGCGCGGCGCCATCCAGTCGCGCGGCACGCCCCGCCGCCGCACCGGCGCATGATCTGGGGCCTGCGCAAATCCCTGATCCATCCGCTGCGTCACCTCTGCCAGCCGCTCCGCCGAGGATGCCGCGCCCAGCACGGTGACGATCAGCCGCTTCTCGCCGCGCATTGCCGAGGCGGTGATGTTATACCCCGCCGCCCGGGTGTAGCCGGTCTTGATCCCGTCCGCCCCGGCATAGCCCGACAGGAAGCGGCTGTTGGTGTGGCGCAGCCCTCCCGCCTGCTGCTGCGCAAAAAGGCCCCAGAATTCCGGAAAATCCAGCCACAGCCTGCGGCCCAGCGTGGACATGTCGCGGGCTGTGGTCAGATGGCCGGGCGCGGTCAGCCCGTGCGGATTGGCATAGCGGGTGCCATCCAGCCCCAGATCCTGCGCCCGCGCGTTCATGCGGGCGACAAAGGCCGCCTCGCTGCCCGCCAGCACCTCGGCCAGCGCCACCGCCGCGTCATTGCCGGAGGCCAGCGCCACCCCGGTGACCAGATCGCCCAGCGACACCACCTGCCCCGCCCGCAGCCCCATGCGCGAGCCGGGCTGTGCCACCGCCCGCGCCGAAACCGTGACAGGGTCCTCCCGCGATCGCAGCCCCGTCTCCAGCGCCTCGAACGCCAGATAAAGCGTCATCATCTTGGTGAGGGAGGCGGGAGGATGCGGCAGGTCGGCGCCCTCTTCGGCGTAAACCTCCCCCGTGCGGGCATCCATCACCACGCTGGCCCGGATGGCCGCCTGCGCGCCCCCGGCAAGGGTCAGCAGCAGCGCCAGCAGGATGTTCCGGATCATCAGCCCCTCCGCCTGTTCCGGTCCGGACTAGCAGAGAGGTCTTGCCAAGCCGTGAACCGGCTCAGCCCATCCGTGCCGCGAGCCGCAGCGCGTGCGACGGATCGCGCGCCACATCGGGCAGCACCGGATCATAGGCGGCGCGCAGCAGCGCCGCGATCTCGGGGCGCAGCACCACGCGCCCGTCGCCAAGCTGGCCCAGCGGCGAGCGGTCGGCAAAGGCGCTGTCGGACCACAGCAGCATCACCTGCACCACCTGCGCCAGCGCCAGATCCTCGGCCGCCATCGCGTCCAGCGCCGCATCCATGCGCAGGAACACGAAGGCCGCCCGGATGGCCCCCTGCGTGTCGAAATGGAACAGCCGGTACTGGTTGGCGCCCGCGTCCTGCAGGCGCGTCACCATGCCGTCCAGCCCCTCGATCAGGCGGTCCAGATCGGGCACGGTCCGCAGATCGGCCCAGTCCCGCAGGAAAAAGACCATGACATTGGCGCCAAGCTCGGGATCGGTCTGCGCCATCTTGTGCCCTGTCAGCGCGCAGATCGCCTCGAACGCGCCCTTGACGAGGCTCAGCGTCGCATCCTCCACCCCGAACACCACCGGCGACAGCGGCCTGCCCCAGCGCGCGCAAAGATAGCTGCCATCCGCCCTTGTGAACCACTGCTCGACCGTTGCCGCGTCCATGGCCGTCTCCTTCTGCCGATCTCCGGAGGCGGGCCTGCCATGCAGGGCCCGCCGCCGCAAGCCCGTCAGTCAAAGAGCGTGGCCTGCCCCGGCGGGCGCGGCACCGGCAGGCCCAGATGATCCCATGCGCGCTGCGCCAGCATCCGTCCGCGCGGCGTGCGCTGGATCAGCCCCTGCTGCAGCAGATAGGGTTCGATCACCTCCTCCAGCGCGTCGCGGCTTTCCGACAGCGCGGCGGACAGGGTTTCGATCCCGACCGGGCCGCCCGCGTAATTTTCCGCGATCAGCGTCAGATAACGCAGGTCGGCGCCATCCAGCCCGATGCGGTCCACCCCCAGCCGGGTCAGCGCGCCATCGGCCAGCGCGCGGGTGACCACGCCATCGCCTTCGACCACGGCAAAGTCGACCACGCGGCGCAGCAGCCGCCCCGCGATGCGCGGCGTGCCCCGGGCGCGGCGGGCGATCTCCTGTGCGCCTTCCGGCTCTGACCGCACCCCCAGCTTCACCGCGTTGCGCGTCACGATCTCGTGCAGCTCCGCCTCGGTGTAGTAATTGAGCCGGGTGGGAATGCCGAAACGGTCGCGCAGCGGCGTGGTCAGCAGGCCCAGCCGGGTGGTGGCGCCGACCAGCGTGAAGGGCTGCAGTTCGATCCGGACGGTGCGCGCGGCGGGGCCTTCGCCGATCACCAGATCCAGCTCGTAATCCTCCATCGCGGGGTAAAGCACCTCTTCGACCACGGGGCTCAGCCGGTGAATCTCGTCGATGAAGAGCACGTCATTGCGTTCCAGATTGGTGAGGATCGCCGCCAGATCCCCGGCCTTGGCCAGCACCGGGCCGGAGGTCATGCGGAACCCCACCCCCAGTTCCCGCGCCATGATCTGCGCCAGCGTGGTCTTGCCCAGACCGGGAGGCCCGTGAAACAGCGTGTGGTCCATCGCCTCGCCGCGCTGGCGGGCGGACTGGATGAACACCCGCAGGTTGGACCGCGCCTCGGCCTGACCGATAAAATCCTCCAGCCGCTGCGGGCGCAGGGCGCGGTCGTGATCTTCGGGCAGCGGATCGGGGCGCAGGGTGGGATCGGGTCCGGCCATGGCTTATCCCTTCGGCGCCAAGAGCTTCAGCGCGGCGCGGATCAGCGCGGGCGTTTCGGCCCCGGGCAGATCCTGTGCCGCCTGCGCCACGGCGCCCGCCGCTTCGGAGGGCGCGTAGCCCAGATTGGCCAGCGCCGACAGCGCCTCGGCCTGCGCGCCCAGAGAGGCGGGCGGCAGAGGCTCCGCCCGGGCGGAGGCGGGCACCGGCTCTTCGATCACCACATCCTCGGCGCTGGTGGCCCGGCCCGGCCCCATGGCCATCAGCCCCGGCGCCTTGTCCTTCAGTTCGTTGACCACGCGCTGCGCGGTCTTGGGGCCGACCCCGCGCGCCACCTTGACCGCGTTCCAGTCGCCAAGCGCAATCGCCCGGCTGACGCCGTCGGGCCCCAGCGCACCCAGAATGGCCAGCGAGGCCTTGGCCCCCACCCCCTGCACCGTCAGCAGCAGGCGGAACCATTCCTTTTCCAGCAGCGTGGGAAAGCCGAAAAGCTGCAGCAGATCCTCGCGCACCAGCAGATCGGTATAAAGCGCCGCCGCCTCGCCGGGACGCGGCAGCGCCGCCAGCACCCGGTCCGAACAGAAGACGATATAGCCCACGCCGCGCACGTCGATCAGCACGTGATCGTCGCCCTTGTAATCCACCCGTCCCGCGATGCGCCCGATCATGCGCGCACCCGCAGGCGCTGCGTGCCCAGATGATGCGCGTGACAGATCGCCACCGCCAGCGCGTCCGCCGCGTCCGGCCCGCTGATCGCCACGCCGGGCAGTTGCATCTTTACCATATGGTCCACCTGCCGCTTGTCCGCGTGCCCCACGCCCACCACCGTTTTCTTCACGGTGTTGGGCGAATATTCCCCGATTTCCAGCCCGAACTGCGCGGGCACCAGCAGCGCGATGCCCCGCGCCTGCCCCAGCTTCAGCGTGCCCGCGCCATCGCGGTTCACGAAGGTCTGTTCCACCGCAGCCAGATCGGGCTGAAACCTGTGCAGGATGTCGGTGAGCTGATCATAAAGCGACAGCAGCCGCCCCGCCAGTTCCCCCTGCCCCGAATCGCAGACCCCGTTGGCGACATGCCGCAAGCGGCTGCCTTCGGCCTCGATCACCCCCCAGCCGAGGTGCCGCAAACCCGGATCAATCCCAATGACTCGCATCGCCTGCCCGCCTCTGTTGTTGTTTTGACACAGGCCTAGCACGAAAGGCGAACATGCGCCAAGCCCTGCACCGCGTCATTCCGCAGGCTGCGGCAGTCCTGACACGGTCGTTCGGGCCATGACAGCCCCCAAAGCCTGCTTTTCATGGTCAAAGCTGTTCAAAATTCAGCCGGTTCGCTGCGGCGCTGCATAGTTTTTTCGCTATGTGTGAAACGCAGATCGACCATGCAGTTTTGGCAGCTTGTCCGGTCCGCCGCCTCTGTCTATCTGCCGCATAGAATTAAGGCACTTTGAAAACCCCAGACAAGGATACAGACCATGGCCGTCTATGACGCCAACCGCCCGCAGCACGGTGCAACCGGGATCGCCGGCCAGATCGGCACCATCTTCGTGAGCGGCTTCGCCCCGCTTTCCGTGAACGACACGCCCCGCGCCGGTTTTGCCGGCACCATCGGCGGCGCCTTCCGCACCCTGTTCGCCACCATCGCGGACTGGAACGACGCCCGCCTGACCCGCAAGAGCCTTGAAGCTCTGACCGACCGCGAACTCGACGATATCGGTCTCTGCCGCGGCGACATCGACCGCATCGCGCATCTGCGCTGACAGCATGACCCATCCCGACGGCAAAAGGCCGCGTCACCCCTCCCGGTGACGCGGCCTTTCAGCATTCAGGGCGCGGGCCAGAGCCGCCGCGCGGCCCCGGCCAGAACCTCAGCCGATCAGGGGCTGAAGCTGCTGCGCAATCCAGTGGGTCACCGGGTCAGCCGTCATCAGCCAGCCGCCGATCTGTTCGGGCAGGCTGCCCGCCGCCAGAGTCGTGAGATGGCCAAGATAGTCAGCCTCTCCCAGAACCGCGAGCGCGAGCCCCTTGAAGGCCAGCCCCCCCGCCGCCAGCAGCAGCATGACCCGCAGCGGTGCCGCAGGCACGCGGCGCAGCGGGCGATGTTCGATGGTGCCGTTGCGGTTGATACGGGTGGTATATCCCTGCGCCAGCTTGCGATGCTTGGTCACAACCGCCTTCTGGCGTTTTTCAAAATTGCGGAGCGCACTGTCCATGGCAGCCTCGTCTTGTCCGGCCCCCACCAGACAAGACCGAGATAGGCCGAAATCAAGGCTAAATTTAGGCAAATTCCCCGCTTTGTCGAAAACTTGCCTTTGTTAACCTTGTCTTGATCACTCCGGCTTGCGCAGGGTCAGCGTGACCCAGTCGCCGATGACCTCCTGCCGCAGCAGCGGCACGCCCTGCGCGGCATAGGCGTCGATCACCTCTTCGGCCTGACGGGTCAGGATGCCCGACAGGATGACATGACCGCCCGGCGCCAGCGCCGCCGCCATCTCGGGGGCCAGATCGATCAGCGGCTGCTTGAGGATATTGGCGAAGATCAGGTCATAGGGCGCGCGCGCCGCCAGATCGGGATGGCCAAAACCCGCCGCCTCCACGCAGGTGACGCGGCCCTGCAGCCCGTTGGCGCGCACATTGACCTCGGCCACTTCCACGGCAACCTCGTCGATGTCCGAGGCAATCACCGGGTTCGGCCAGATCCGCGCGGCGGCCATGGCCAGCACGGCGGTGCCGCAGCCGATATCGGCCACGCTCTGCCCCACGATGCCGTCCTGCGCCAGCCGGTCCAGCGCCCGCAGACAGCCCAGCGTGGTGCCGTGATGACCCGTGCCAAAGGCCATCGCGGCCTCGATCAGCAGCGGCTCCGCGCCTTCGGGCACCTTGTCGGCGTCATGGCTGCCATAGACGAAAAACCGCCCGGCCTCGACCGGGGTCAGTTCGCGGCGCACCTTGTCCACCCAGTCGGTTTCCGGCACTTCGGAGACGACAAAAGGCGTGCCGCCATAGGCTGCGGCCAGCAGCGCCAGTTCGACCCCATCGGGGCTTTCGGTGAAATAGGCGCCCACCTCCCATGTGCCCGATCCGTCCTCGATCTCGAACACGCCGACGCCTGTGGGTTCGGGATCCAGATCCTCCATGGCCTCGGCCAGCGCCTCTGCGGCGTCCTGATCGGAAAACTTGGTGTAGGCGGTCCAGGTCTTGGCCATGCGGGCTCTCCTATGTCTGGGGCGCCCGATAGCCTGTTTGCGCCGCCAGCGCCAGAGCCTGCCTATTCCGCCGGGGCGGCCAGACGCGCGGAAAAGATCGTCTCGTTGCCCGGCACGGGATGGCGCGGAATCATCAGCGCCAGCAGGAACGACACCCCCGCCATGGCTGCCGCCAGCCCGAACACCGCCCCGGGCGAGACCAGCCACAGATAGCCAAGGGCAAAGGGCAGAAACACCGCCGCGATATGGTTGATGGTAAAGGCCACCGCCGCCGTGGGGGCGATGTCGCCCGGATCGGCGATCTTCTGGAAATAGGTCTTCAGCGCCAGAGCCAGCGCAAAGAAGATGTGATCCAGCACATACAGCACCGAAGCCAGCACCACGCCCCAGCCGAACCAGTAGATGCCGCCATAGGCGAGGAAAATCGCCATCAGCCCGGCATATTCCACCAGCAGCGCGCGGCCTTCGCCAAAGCGGTGCACCACCCGGCCCAGCAGCGGCGCCAGCGCCATATTGGCCACAAGGTTGATGAGGAACAGCGCCGTCACCTCGTCGACCTCGAAGCCGAAGCGTTCGACCATCATGAACCCGGCAAAGACCACGAAGATCTGCCGCCGCGCCCCCGACATGAACTGCAGCGCATAATACAGCCAGTAGCGGCGGCGCAGCACCAGCTGCTTGCGCTGCGGGTTCGGGCTTTGGAATTGCGGGAAGGCCAGCGCGCAATAGACCACGATGGCCAGCGTCAGCCCGCCCGACACCAGATAGACCGAGTTGTAGGACAGCTCGAACGCCCGCCATGTCAGCACGATGACACCGTAAGCGACCAGCGTCGCCCCCGAGGCGGCGGCAAGCAGCCAGCCCAGCATCTGCGGCGCGCGCTCCTTGGTCAGCCATTGCAGCTGCAGCGACTGGTTCACCGTTTCGTAATAGTGAAACCCTATGGAGCTGAGCAGCGTCACGGTCAGCAGCCCGCCCATGGACGGGAACCACGCGGTAACGGCGGTGGTGACGGCCAGCAGCGCCAGCGCCACCAGCGCCAGCACCTGTTCGCGCATCACCAGCAGCACAAACACCACCAGAAAGGCCAGAAAGCCCGGAATCTCGCGCACCGTGTGCAGCCAGCCGATGTCCGATCCGTCGAACTGCGCCGCCTCGCGGACGAAGTTGTTCAGCAGCGCCGACCATGTGGCAAAGCTGAGCGGCATGGCGATGGCCATGAGAAACAGCAGCGCGACCGGGCGGCGCCAAAGCGGCAGATCGCGCGCTTCGGCAAGGGGCACGAGTCGCGTCATAAGTGTCCTTTACGCCCAAATTCCGCCTCTGGCGAGATCCCGCCGCAGGCCCCGCGTGATCTGCATCAAGGCGGATACATTCAACCTCGCGCATCTTTCCCCAAACCGCCAAGGAGAGGCGCCATGGATCTGATCCCGCTTGTCGATATGCTGGGCGAAGGCCCCACCGCCACGCTGTTCGGGCTGCTGACCGGCGGCGTCTTTGGCGTGGCGGCGCAGCGGTCGCGGTTCTGCCTGCGCGCGGCGGTGGTGGAATTTGCCCATGGCGCGCTGGGGGACAAGGTGGCGGTCTGGCTGCTGACCTTTTCCACGGCGCTGGTCTGGGTGCAGGCAGCGCAGCTTCTGGGGCTGTTCGACGCTGCCAATGCCCGCATGATGGCGGTGCCGGGCAGCTGGTCGGGCGCGGTGCTGGGCGGGCTGGTCTTTGGCGCGGGCATGGTGCTGGCCAATGGCTGTTCAGGGCGGCTTCTGGTGCTGGCGGCCACCGGCAACCTGCGCTCGGTGATCTCGGGGCTGATCTTTGCGGTGGTGGCGCAGATGTCGCTGTCGGGGATCCTCGCGCCGCTGCGCGACCGGCTGGCGGGGCTGTGGATCACCAGCGGCGGGCGCAACATGGATCTGGCGGCGGCGCTGCACCTGCCGCGCGGCGCGGGTCTGGCGCTGGGGCTCGCCATCGCGGCGCTGGCGCTGCATCTGGCGCGGCGCCACCGCATCGGCGCGGCGCGGCTGGTCTTTGCCTCTGGCGTGGGCTTTGCCGTGGCGCTTGGCTGGGGGCTGACCCATGCGCTGGCCAATGTGGCCTTCGAACCGGTGCAGGTGGAAAGCGCCACATTCACCGGACCTTCGGCCCGCACGCTGATGTTCTTCCTCGACGCGGGTGCGGTGCTGGATTTTGACGTGGGGCTGGTGGCGGGCGTGTTTCTGGGCGCGCTGCTGGCAGCGGCAGCGGCGGGCGAGCTGCGGCTTCAGGGCTTTGACGGCCCCACCCCGCTGCGCAACGCGATGATCGGCGCCGCGATGATGGGCTTTGGCGGGATGCTGGCCGGAGGCTGCGCCATCGGCGCGGGCGTCACCGGCGGATCGATCCTTGCGGGCACGGCATGGCTTGCGCTCTGCGCCATGTGGGCGGGCGGCATCGCCATGGAACTGGCGCTGAACGGGCGGCGGCTGGTGACGGCCTGAGCCGCGTCAGGCCGTCAGGCCCATTTGGCCAAGGGCGGCAGGCTCATCAGCACGGCATTGGCATCATGCCCGGTGGCAAGGCCGAACTTGGTGCCCCGGTCGTAGACAAGGTTGTATTCCGCATAAAGCCCGCGATGGATCAGCTGCGCGTCCTTGTCAGCTTCGGTAAAGGGCTGCAGCCGGCGCGTCTCCACCAGCGGCAGGTAGGCGGGCAGAAAGGCGCGGCCAATGTCCTGCGTCAGGGCAAAATCCGCCTCCCAGTCGCCGGTATTGCGGTCATCCATGAAAATACCGCCGACGCCGCGCGCGCGCTTGCGATGCGGGATGTAGAAATATTCGTCCGCCCAGGCCTTCAGCTCGGGGTAAAGCGTGGGCCCGTGCGGATCCAGATGCGCCTTCTGGGTCGCGTGGAAATGCGCGGTGTCCTCGGCATAGTCCAGACAGGGGTTGAGATCCGACCCGCCGCCGAACCACCACGCGCCCGGCGTCCAGAACATCCGCGTGTTCATGTGCACGGCGGGGCAATGCGGGTTCTGCATATGCGCGACAAGGCTGATGCCGCTGGCCCAGAACCGCGGATCCGCCTCGATCCCCGGCACGCCGCGCGCCGCCATGGCCTTCTGCGCGGCCTCCCCCAGCACGCCATGCACGGTGGAGACATTGACCCCCACCTTCTCGAACACCCGACCGCCGCGCAGCACGCTCATCAGCCCGCCGCCCGCATCCGACCCGTCCTCGCTGGCGCGCCGGGTTTCGGTCACCTCGAACCGGCCCGCCGGGGCCTCGGCGAAGGGGCCGCTTGCATGGCTGTCCTCCAGCCCCTCGAACGCGGTCACGATCTGGTCGCGCAGGCTGCGGAACCACAGGGCGGCGCGGGTCTTGCGCTCTGCAAAGGCGTCGGTCATCGGCGTCTGGTCCTGCTCAATGCGCGGGGGCGGCCACCGGATCGACGAGCGTGCGCCCGCCATCCACGGTCATGATCTGCCCGGTCATGAAACCCGAAGCTTCGGAGGCCAGAAACTGCACCGCCTCGCAGACCTCGCCCGGGGCGGCAATGCGGCCTGCGGGGGTATGCGCCTCGATCTCGGCACGGTATTCGGGCTGATCCTTGAGGATGGCTTTCAGGCTGGCCGACATGACCGAGCCGAAGGCCACGGAATTGACCCGGATGCGGTGCGGCGCCAGCGTCACCGCCAGCGACCGGGTCAGCTGATCCAGCGCCGCGCAGCTGATCGAATAGGCCAGCAGCCGGGGATTGGTGCGCCGCGCCGCGATGGAAGAGATGTTGACGATCGCGCCCGCCTGCCGGTCCTGCTGCCCTTCGGCCTGCTTGATCATCCGCCGCGCCACGATCTGGCTCAGCCGCAGCGCGGGCATGAAATTCTGGCCCAGCAGCGTGTCGACCGTGTCATCCTCGGCCTCCAGCGCCTGCGTGGGCAGGATCTGCCGTGCGCCGTTCACCAGAATGTCGACCCGGTCAAAGGAATCGAGCGTGGCGGAGAGCAGGTTGGCCAGCGTCAGCTTTTCGCGCAGGTCACCCGCGAAATAGCGCATGGTGCTGTCTTCGTCCCGGTTGCCGCATTCCTTGGCCAGCCGGGTTTCGTCCATGTCCGCGAACATGACATTGGCACCCTTCGCGGCAAAATGCCGGGCGATGGCCAGCCCCACCCCATTGGCGGCGCCGGTCACGATGGCGGTCTTGCCTTCGATGGAAAAGCTCATGGGAGACTCCCGTATGATGGGCGGTCAGCGTGCGGGCCGCGTCGCGTGGAGGATCTTGAAGCGGGTGTCGCCCGCAACTTCCTCGACCGTGCGGAACCGCTCGGCCAGCGTCGATTCATAGGGCAGATGGCGGTTCGCCACCAGCCAAAGCTGTCCCGAGGGTTTCAGCACCCGTGCCGCAGCCGCGATGAAGGTCTGTCCCAGCCCCGGATCGGCGGCGCGCCCGGTGTGAAAGGGCGGGTTCATCACCACCGCATCCAGCAGCGCGGGCGGTGTCCATGTCGTGGCATCAGCCCAGTGGAACTGCACCCGGGGATCGGGAAGGTTGCGCCGCGCACAGTCCAGCGCGGCCTGATCCGCCTCGACCAGATGCAGCGCGCCGATGGTTTCGCGCGGGATCACCCCGGCGGCCAGCGCCCCCCAGCCCGCACCCAGATCGGCCACGGTCGCCCCCAGCTTGGCGGGCAGCGCCGCCAGCAGCAGCGTGGTGCCCGGATCCTCGCCATCGGCGGAGAAACTGCCCGGCGCGGTCCACATGCCATTGGCAAGCTGCACGGGGCCACGCGCCCAGTCGGCAAAGGCATCGGTGGCGGCGAACCAGAACACCCGGCCATGCGCCTTGGACACCTGCCCCAGCAGCGGCACCCGGTCGCGCACGGCGCGCAGCAGGCTTTCGACGCCATCGGTCTTCTGCCCGTCCACGATCACCAGCCCGCCCTTTGCGGCGGCGCAGGCCTGCGCGATGCGCGCCTCGGCCAGCTCGCGGGCGCGGGGCACGAACACCAGCGCTGCGGCAAAGGGGCCCTCCGGCGCCTGCGCCATATCCCAGCCGCGGCGGGCCAAGGCAGCATGATCGGGGAAACTGGGCTGCACCAGCGTGCAGCGGTCCTGCGGCAGCGCGTCAAGCACCGCATCCCCCGGCGCTCCCAGCACCAGCACAGGGCCTTCTTGCGGCAGGTCAAGCCCTGCCTCAAGCGCAAAGGTCAATCGGTCTGAAGTCATGCCAGGACCGCCCGAGCGGGGCGGATCACTCCTTTTCCATGGTGCATTGCAGCGGGTGCTGGTGGCGGCGCGCGAAGTCCATCACCTGCCCCACCTTGGTTTCCGCGATCTCATGGCTGAAGACACCGACCACGGCAACGCCCTTCTTGTGGACGGTCAGCATGATCTCGAACGCTTGGGCATGCGACATGCCAAAGAACCGTTCCAGCACATGCACCACAAACTCCATGGGCGTGTAGTCGTCATTCAGCAGCAGCACCTTGTAAAGCGGCGGGCGCTTGGTCTTCGGCTTGGTCTGGACAACGACACTCGCCTCGCCCTCACCATCGCGGGAGGGGCGTGTACCGGTCATCAGTCGGACCTTCTGTTCCGTCGTGTCTCGGATCATGTTCGGGGACGCTTGCGCTTTGCTGTTCCGGCTTTGAAGGACGTATATAAATCGGAGCGGCCCGCGAGGAAAGGGCTGCGTCAGGAAGTGATCCAGATATGACCCGGAAAGTGCAAACAATAGGTTTCGATGCGGATGACACGCTCTGGCACAACGAGCGCTTCTTCCATCTGACACAGCAGCGATTCGCCGAGCTTCTGGCCGATCACGCCGAACGCGCCGATCTGGATGCCCGCCTGCTGGAGGCGGAGCGGCGCAACATCGGCGCCTATGGCTTTGGGGTCAAAGGCTTCGTGCTGTCGATGATCGAAACCGCGATCGAGGTGACCGAAGGCCGCGTGCCCGGCCATGTCATCGGGCAGATCCTTGCCGCCGGGCAGGACATGCTGGCCCATCCGATCGAACTTCTGCCCCATGCCCGCGACGCGGTAGAGGCGCTGAGCGGCCAGCATCACCTGCTGGTGATCACCAAGGGCGATCTGCTGCATCAGGAGCGGAAACTGGCGCAGTCCGGGCTGGGCGAGCTGTTTGACGGGGTGGAAATCGTGTCCGACAAGCGCCCCGACACCTATGCGCGGATCTTTGGCGCCCTGCCCGGCGGGCCGGAAGCGGCGGTGATGGTGGGCAATTCGCTGAAATCCGACGTGAACCCGGCCATCGTTGCGGGGGCATGGGGCGTGCATGTGCCGCATGATCTGGTCTGGGGGCTTGAACACGACAGCGTGCCCGACCATCCGCGCTTCCGCGAACTGCCGGATCTGGGCGGTCTGGCCGCGCTGGTGGCGACGCTGGACTGAGCTTTCGCCGTATTGCTGCCTTAATCGCCTCTATAGGGGACACGAATTCGTGTTGCCCTAAATATGCCCCTTGCGCAGGGGCGGAAACCCGCCGCAAATCAAGGCATTGCAGGGTTTATTTCAGGCGCCCTCCATGCTACTTTCGAGTCAAATCAGAAAAAAATAGCCGACCGGAAAACCGGGGGCGAGAGGCAGAGAAGGCAAACATCGTGACGGGACCGCGCACCACGCGACCGGGCCGAGCAGGCCTGCGTATTTTCACTATGATCTGGTTGGCTCTGATGCTTCCGGTCAGCGCCCTTGCAGCGCCCTATGCGGCTCTGGTGATGGACGCAAGATCGGGCGAAGTGCTGTTCGAGGAGAACGCGGACACCCGTCTGCACCCCGCCTCGCTGACCAAGATGATGACGCTTTACATCGCCTTCGAGGCGGTGGAGCACGGCGAGATCAGCATGGACACCATGGTCAGCATCTCCCGCAACGCCTCGGCGGAGCCACCATCGAAGCTGGGGCTGCGCTCCGGCCAGAAGATCGCGCTGCGCTATCTGGTGCGGGCAGCGGCGGTCAAATCCGCCAACGATGCCGCCACCGCCATCGGCGAAGCCATCTCGGGCTCCGAAGACGCCTTTGCCCGCCGGATGAACCGCACGGCAGAAGCGATGGGGATGTCCCGCACCACCTTCAAGAACATGAACGGTCTGACGCAGGACGGGCACCTGTCCACCGCGCGCGACATGGCGATCCTCGGGCGCCACATGATCTATGACTACCCGCAATACTACAACATCTTCTCCCGCCGCTCGACCGATGCGGGCATGGCGCAGGTGAACAACACCAACCGCCGCTTCCTTGACGCCTATCAGGGCGCCGACGGGATCAAGACCGGCTATACCCGCGCCGCGGGCTTCAACCTTGTCTCCTCGGCGGAGCGCGGACAGGAGCGCATCATCACGTCGGTGTTCGGCGGCACCTCCACCGCCGCGCGCAACGCCAAGACGGCGGAACTGCTGAACCTCGGCTTCAAGAAGGCGCCCACCAGCGTGTCGCTGCGGCGCCCGGCCAAGCCGCCCTATATGGGCCGCGGCGATACCGGCGCCGAAATCCTGATGAGCGATGCGGCAAGCCCCGCAGCGGATGCGCGCGGCAAATCCATCCGCGTCGCCGCCGCCGCCGTGCAGTCCAGCCTGCGCCCCAAGGCCCGCAGCGGCGTGACCGGGCAGGATGTCGCGCCGCTGGTGGCGGGGGTGCAGAACGACATCGCCACCGTGCTGGAATCGGTGCAGGTCTCCGCCATTCAGGACACGGTCGCGACCGCGAATCCGGGCATTGCCGCGCAGGGCATCGCCCCCGACGCCTCGGTCAAGCCGGTGCGGCGCCCGCAGGAGGTGGTGATGGCCAGCGCCGGCGGCGCCGCGACCAGCGCCGCCCCGGTGCAGATGGCCGCCGTGGAACAGCCGCAGGAGGTGGTCACCCGCGTCTCCACCTCCGGAGAACGGCACTGGGGCATCAATGTCGGGCGCTATCCCAGCCGTTACGCGGCAGAGCGCATCCTGCTGAAGACCGCGCTGATGGAAACCAGCACGCTGGACGGGTCGCTGCGCAAGGTGGTCAATGGCAGCCGCGGCTTTGACGCGAATTTCATGGGGCTGACGCGGGACACCGCCGATCTGGCCTGCCGCCGCCTGCAAGCGCGTCAGGTGCCCTGCTTCATGATCGGGCCAAGCTGACCCCAGTCCCTGCCCTATGCCTCAAATCCTGCCCCCGCGACCTTCGGTCCGGGGGCATTTTGCTGCGCCCGGCCGCCCGGCCCCTGCCCCGGACATGACAAACCCCCGAAAGGCGGAAGCCCCGGGGGTCGTCGTATTATCGTGTTGGAAGGTCGGCTGCCCGACCGATACGCCAGATCCTCAGAGAAGACCTTCGCGTTGCGCCTTCTTGCGCGCCAGCTTGCGGGCGCGGCGGATGGCCTCGGCCTTCTCGCGGGCTTTCTTCTCGGACGGTTTTTCGAAATGCTGCCGAAGCTTCATTTCGCGGAACACGCCTTCGCGCTGCAGCTTCTTCTTCAGAGCGCGGAGCGCCTGATCGACATTGTTGTCGCGAACACTGACCTGCATGTGGTTTTCACCACCTTTCTAGGTTTGAGTTGCAAGGATTTGCAGGAAGCAGCCCTATAGCAAGGCGCGCCCGGATTGTCTAGGCTCCTCTCTGTCCCCTCAGGACCCCATGCCGAAGGAGAGCCTCATGAGTGACGACCTGTCCACCCGCCTGCTGGACGCGGCGCTGCCGCACACCGCCTTTGACGGCTGGTCGGAAACCACCTTCCGCGCCGCCATCGCCGATACCGGCACCGATCCCGCCGTGGCGCGCGGGCTGTTCCCGCGCGGCGCGCTGGATCTGGCCGTGGCCTTCCACCGCCGGGGCGATGCCGCCATGGCCGACCGGCTGCGCGCCATGGATCTGACCCAGATGCGCTTTCGCGACCGCATCGCCACCGCCGTGCGCACCCGGCTGGAGGTGACCGAGGACCGCGAGGCGGTGCGCCGCGGCACCACGCTGTTTTCGCTGCCGCCCTACGCGCCCGAAGGCGCGAAGCTGATCTGGGGCACCGCCGACCGCATCTGGTCCGAACTGGGCGACGACACCCGCGATTTCAACTGGTATACGAAGCGCGCCACGCTCGCCGCCGTCTATTCCGCCACGGTGCTCTACTGGCTGGGCGACGAATCGCTCGACCATCAGGCGACGTGGGAGTTTCTGGACCGCCGCATCGCCGATGTCATGCGCATCGAGGAGGTCAAGGCCAAGGCCCGCGCCAACCCGCTGCTGAACCGGCTGATGGCCGGTCCCGACCGGATGCTGGGCCGGGTGCGCCCGCCGCGCAGCTCCCGTCAGGTCGGCGTGCCGGGCGGCTGGACCGCACCGCGCTGATCCCCTCAAGACGCACAACCAACAGGACATCCCATGACCCGAACCATGCGCGCCGTCGAGATCACCGAACCCGGCGGCCCCGAGGTGCTGAAGCCCGTCACCCACCCCATCCCCGAGCCCGGCCATGGTCAGGTGCTGATTCGTCTCCACTGGGCCGGGGTGAACCGCCCCGACGTGCTGCAGCGCGGCGGCAATTACAGCCCGCCCCCCGGCGCCTCGGATCTGCCCGGGCTTGAAGGCGCGGGCGAGGTGGTGGCCACCGGCGCGGGCGTCGACTGGCCGCTGCCCGGCACGCAGGTCTGCGCGCTGCTGCCCGGCGGCGGCTATGCCGAATATGCGGTGACCGCCGCCGCCCATTGCCTGCCGATCCCGCAGGGCATGGCCCTGCGCGAGGCGGCCTGCCTGCCGGAAACCTTCTTCACCGTCTGGACCAATGTCTTCCAGCGCGGCGCGCTGCAGGCGGGCGAACGCTTTCTGGTGCATGGCGGCTCCAGCGGCATCGGCACCACGGCGATCCAGCTGGCATCTGCCTTCGGCGCGCGGGTCTTCACCACCGCCGGGTCGCCCGAGAAATGCGCGGCCTGTCTCGAGCTTGGCGCCGAACGCGCGATCAATTACCGCGAGGAGGATTTTGTGGAGGTGCTGCGCAACGAAGGCGGCGCCAACCTGATCCTCGACATGGTGGGCGGTGATTATCTGCCACGCAACGTCAAGGCGCTGGCGGACGAGGGGCGGCTGGTGCAGATCGCCTTCCTGCAGGGCCCCACCGTGGCGCTGAACTTCGCCCATGTGATGATGCGCCGCCTGACCATCACCGGATCCACCCTGCGCCCGCAATCCGATCTGGCCAAGGCCCGCATCGCCGAGGCGCTGAAAACCCATGTCTGGCCGCTTCTGGCCGCAGGCCGCGTCGCCCCGGTCATGGACCGTGATTTCCCGCTGGCAGAGGCCGCCGCCGCCCATGCCCGCATGGAATCCTCCAGCCATATCGGCAAGATCGTCCTGCGCGTCGCCTGACCCCCTCTCTCACCTTTTCCAGCCCGGAGCCTGCAATGACCCCCACAGCCAGAACCGTCGTGATCGAAACCCATGGCGGCCCCGAAGTCCTGACCCTCACCGATCGCCCCGTGGGCGAGCCCGGCGCGGGGGAGATCCGTCTCCGGCACAAGGCCTGCGGGCTCAATTTCATCGACTGCTACCAGCGCACCGGCCTCTATCCGATGACCCTGCCCCATGCACTGGGGATGGAGGCTGCGGGCGTGGTGGAAGCGGTGGGAGAGGGCGTGACCCATCTCGCCCCCGGCGACCGCGTCGCCTATGCCGCCAATCCCCCCGGCGCCTATACCGAGGCGCGGGTGATGCCCGCAGCGCAGGTCTGCAAACTGCCCGACGCCATCTCCTTCGACGAAGGCGCCGCGATGATGCTCAAGGGCATGACGGTGCAGTATCTTTTCCACCGCACCACCCCGCTCAAGGCGGGCGACACGGTGCTCTTCCATGCGGCGGCGGGGGGTGTCGGGCTGATCGCCTGCCAGTGGGCGCGCTCCGAAGGCATCCGGCTGATCGGCACCGCCGGATCTGATGAAAAATGCCAGCTCGCGCTGGATCATGGCGCCGAGGCCTGCATCAACTACACGACCGAGGATTTCACCGCCCGCACCCGCGAGCTGACCGACGGGCGCGGCGTTGACGTGGTCATGGACAGCATCGGCAAATCCACCTTTCTGGGCTCGCTTGACTGCCTGAAACCGCTGGGCATGATGATCTCCTTCGGCAATGCCTCCGGCCCGGTGGAGGCGTTCAACCTCGGCCTGCTCGCGCAGAAAGGCTCGCTCAAGGTCACGCGCCCCACGCTCTTTGCCCATACCGCCGACCCGCAGGCCTGTCAGGAAATGGCGGCAATGCTGTTTGACAAGGTGACCTCGGGCGCGGTGAAGATCCGCATCGACCAGCGCTTCCCGCTCGATCAGGTGGCCGAGGCGCATCGCGCCCTCGAATCGCGCAGGACCACCGGCCAGACCATCCTCACCCTCGACTGAGGCCGGCCCTTCATCTTGCCCCTAAACTCCGGGGGTGAATGCGGCAAAGCCGCAGAGGGGGCAGCGCCCCCTCCCCCCTCACCGCCCGCGCTTCAGAACGGCACGTCGTCCGCCGCATCCGCCGAGGTGACGAAGCGCGCCACGACCTTCTTCACCCCGGCCTTTTCAAAGGCGATCTCCAGCTTGTCGCCTTCTATGGCGGTGATGGCGCCATAGCCGAATTTCTGGTGGAACACGCGCTGCCCGGTCTCGAAGGCGGACACCGCCTGAAGGTCGATCACCGTGGTCCGGCTTTCGCGCGGCTGGCTGACCGGTCGTTCCGCCGCCCGCGCCTGCAGCCGTTTCCAGCCCGGCGAATTGTAGACATTGGCCTCCGCCGCGCGATCCTCAAGCCCGGATCCACGCCCCAGCCCCATGCCCGCCGCGCCATAGCCGCCGCCATAAAGCCCCGGCGGGGTCAGCACCTCGACATGCGCCTCGGGCAGTTCGTCGATGAACCGCGACGGCAGCGCCGACTGCCACTGTCCGAACACCCGGCGGTTGGCGGCAAAGGAGATGGTGCAGATCTCCTCGGCCCGGGTGATGCCGACATAGGCCAGCCGCCGTTCTTCCTCGAGCCCCTTCAGCCCGGCCTCGTCCATGCTGCGCTGCGACGGAAACAGCCCGTCCTCCCAGCCCGGCAGGAACACGGCGGGAAATTCCAGCCCCTTGGCGGCGTGCAGGGTCATGATCGACACTTTCTCGCCCGCCTCTTCGGTGCTGTTGTCCATGATCAGCGACACATGCTCCAGAAACCCCTGCAGGTTCTCGAAGTTTTCCAGCGCCTTGACCAGTTCCTTGAGGTTTTCGAGCCGCCCCGGCGCCTCCGGCGTCTTGTCGTTCTGCCACATGGCGGTGTAGCCCGATTCGTCCAGCACGATCTCGGCCAGCTGCATATGGCTGATGCCGCCGCCGCGCGCCGCGCCGTCATCGATCAGATCCGGCACAGCACTGCCCTGCACCGGGGTCAGCCCTTCGGGCATCATGCCGCGCCAGCGCGCCAGATCGCGCACGAGCGCGCCCAGCTGGCCGCCGCCCTTGCCCTTGATCCGGCCTTCCTCCACCGCGATGCGCGCGCCCTCCAGCAGCGACACGCCAAACTCCCGCGCCGTGCTCTGGATCAGCTGCTGCGCCTTGTCGCCCAGCCCGCGCTTGGGGGTGTTCACGATCCGCTCGAAGGCCAGATCATCCTCGGGCGACACCACCAGCCGGAAATAGGCCATGGCATCGCGAATCTCCATCCGCTCGTAGAAGCGCGGCCCGCCGATCACCCGGTAGGGCAGACCGATGGTCAGGAACCGGTCCTCGAAGGCGCGCATCTGGTGGCTCGCCCGCACCAGAATCGCCATCTGGTCGAGCGAGACCTTGTGAAGCCCGCGCGTGCCGCCCTGCAGCGCCTCGATCTCCTCGCCGATCCAGCGCGCCTCCTCCTCGCCATCCCAGTGGCCGATCAGGCGCACCTTCTCGCCCTCGCGCGCCTCGGTCCACAATTCCTTGCCAAGGCGGCTTTCATTGCCCCGGATCACCCCGGAGGCGGCGGCAAGGATATGCGGGGTAGAGCGGTAATTCTGTTCCAGCCGCACCACATGGGCGCCGGGAAAATCCTTTTCGAACCGCAGGATATTGCCCACCTCGGCGCCGCGCCAGCCATAGATCGACTGGTCGTCATCGCCCACGCAGCAGATGTTGCGATGCGCCTGCGCCAGCAGCCGCAGCCACAGATACTGTGCGACGTTGGTGTCCTGATACTCGTCCACAAGGATGTAGCGGAACCAGCGCTGATACTGCGCCAGCACGTCCGGATGGCGCTGGAAGATCGTCACCACATGCAGCAGCAGGTCGCCGAAATCGCAGGCATTCAGTTCGCGCAGCCGGGTCTGGTATTGCGCGTAAAGCTCGGTGCCACGGTTGTTGAAGGCCGCGGCATCGGCAGCCGGCACCTTTTCGGGCAGCAGCGCGCGGTTTTTCCAGCCGTCGATGAGCCCCGCCAGCTGCCGCGCGGGCCAGCGCTTTTCGTCGATATTGTTGGCGGCAATCACCTGCTTCATCAGGCGGATCTGGTCGTCGCTGTCCAGAATGGTGAAGTTCGACTTCAGATCCACCAGTTCGGCATGGCGGCGCAGCAGCTTGACGCAGATCGAATGGAAGGTGCCGAGCCATGGCATGCCCTCCACCGCCTGCCCGAGCAGGCGCCCGATGCGGTCCTTCATCTCGCGCGCGGCCTTGTTGGTGAAGGTCACGGCAAGGATTTCATTGGGCCGGGCCCGGCCGGTGGTCAGCAGATGCGCGATGCGCGCGGTCAGCGCCCGGGTCTTGCCGGTGCCCGCCCCGGCCAGCATCAGGACCGGGCCATCCAGCCGCTCCACCGCCTCGCGCTGCGCGGGGTTCAGCCCGTCAAGATAAGGGGCCGGGCGGGCCGCCATGGCCCGCGCCGACAGCGATGCGCCCTCAAAGGCATCCATGTCGTCGAATGTGCTCATGGCCGGAAGATAGCGCGCCCTGCCGCCGAGATAAAGAGAAGTTCCAATTTTGTTCCGCAGATTGCGCGAAACCGCCAGTTATCCCTGCCGCGAGGCCTTTTCCGCAAGCCCCGACCGGGTCTGCCGCCGCGCCAGTTCGTCCATGACCGCCTGCAGCGGCACGTCGCGCGATTTCAGCATCACCAGCAGGTGAAACAGCACGTCTGCGGCTTCCGAAGCGAGCCGGTCGCGGTCACCCTTCACCGCCTCGATCACCGCCTCAATGGCTTCCTCGCCAAATTTCTCGGCGCATTTTTCCGGGCCCTTGGCCAGCAGCCGGGCGGTCCAGCTGTCATCGGGATCGGCCTCGGCGCGGGCGGCCACGATGGTTTCCAGATCGTCCAGCGTCATGTCAGCCTCATCTGCAGGCCCGCCGCCGCCATATGCGCCTTGGCCTCGGCGATGGTGAAGGTGCCGAAATGGAAGATCGAGGCGGCGAGCACCGCCGAGGCATGGCCTTCGACGACACCTTCCACCAGATGGTCCAGCGTGCCCACCCCGCCCGAGGCGATCACCGGCACCGCCACCGCATCGGCGATGGCGCGGGTCAGCGGCAGGTTGAACCCGGCCTTGGTGCCGTCGCGGTCCATGGAGGTCAGCAGGATCTCTCCCGCGCCCTTGGCGACGATGGTCTGCGCGAATTCCACCGCGTCGATGCCGGTGGCCCGGCGCCCGCCATGGGTGAAAATCTCCCACCGGCCCGGGGCCACGGTCTTGGCGTCGATGGCGCAGACGATGCACTGGCTGCCGAAGTGATCCGCCGCCTCGGCCACCACATCGGGATTGGCGACGGCGGCGGAGTTGAAGCTGACCTTGTCCGCCCCTGCCAGCAGCAGCGCGCGCACATCGGCCACGGTCCGCACGCCCCCGCCCACGGTCAGCGGAATGAAGCACTGTTCGGCGGTGCGCGTCACCACGTCGAACATGGTGCCACGGTTTTCATGGGTGGCATGGATGTCGAGAAAACAGATCTCGTCCGCGCCCGCCGCGTCATAGGCGCGGGCCGCATCCACCGGGTCGCCCGCATCGCGCAGGCCGACAAAATTGACACCCTTGACCACGCGCCCATCGGCCACGTCGAGACAGGGAATGATGCGCGTCTTCAGCATGGCGCCCTGATACTGCGGATTGGCGCCGGGGGGAAGAGGCCGGGCGCCCTGCCCCTGTCGGATGCCGCAGGGGGGGATCTGCCCGCCGTCATCAAAAAGGGGGCTCTGCCCCCGTCCGCTGGCGCGGACTCCCCCGGGATATTTTCAGCCGCTGGAAGCGACAGTCTCGCCGTCGGGGCGGAAAGGCGCTAGAGCGGCGGGATGGAACCTGAATTCGAGATTTTCCTGGCCTGCGCGCCGGGGCTGGAGCCGCTGCTGGCGGCAGAGGCGGGCGGGCTGGGCTTCGCCGGCGTGACGCCGCAGGCAGGCGGCGTGAGCCTGCGCGGCGGCTGGCGCGAGGTGGCGCGCGCCAATCTGGAGCTGCGCGGCGCGGCGCGGGTGCTGGCGCGGATCGGCGGCTTTCCGGCGCTGCATCTGGCGCAGCTCGACAAGCGCGCGCGCAAGTTCCCGTGGGGCGAGGTGTTGCGTCCCGACATGCCGGTGCGGGTGGAGGTGGTGACCTCGCGCCGGTCGAAGATCTATCACGCCGGGGCCGCCAAGGAGCGGATCGAACGCGCAATCACCGAAGAGCTGGGCGCGCCGCTGGCCGATGACGGGGTGCGGATTCTGGCGCGGATCGACGACAATGTCGTGACCTTTTCGGTCGACACCTCGGGCGAGCCGCTGCACCGGCGCGGCCACAAGCAGGCGGTGGGCAAGGCGCCGATGCGCGAGACGCTGGCCGCGCTGTTCCTGCGCGCCTGCGGCTATGACGGCAGCGGGCCGGTGCTGGATCCCATGTGCGGATCGGGCACTTTCGTGATCGAGGCGGCGGAGATCGCGGCGGGGCTGCAGCCCGGGCGCGGGCGCGGTTTCGATCTGGAAAGGCTGGCGGTGGCGGAGGCGGCGCTGGACGGGCTGCGGCGCCCCGCGCCGCAGCAGGTGCCGGGAGTGGTGTTTCACGGCTCTGACCGCGATCAGGGCGCGGTGCGCGGCGCGGACGACAATGCCGCGCGCGCCGGGGTTCAGGACTGGTGCCGTTTTGCCTGCCAGCCGGTCAGCGCGCTGGAGCGGCCCGAGGGCCCGCCGGGGCTGGTGATGGTGAACCCGCCCTATGGCGCGCGCATCGGCGAGAAGGGCCCGCTGGCCGGGCTGCATGCCGCGCTGGGACAGGTGCTGCGCGAGAAGTTCCGCGGCTGGCGCGTGGGGATCGTGACCAGCGAACAGGGTCTGGCCAAGGCCACCGGCCTGCCCTTCCAGCCGCCGGGACCACATGTGGCCTATGGCAGCCTGAAGGTGCGGCTGTGGCAGACCGGGCCGCTGCGCTGAGGCGCGGGCCCGGCCACAGGGATCAGTCGCGCAGCAGCTCCAGCGCCGCCTTGAGATCGATGGCGCCGTCATAAAGCGCACGCCCCGAGATCACCCCGTTCAGTGCGGCGCCACAGTCGCGCAGCGCCTTGAGATCGCGCAGCGACGACACCCCGCCCGAGGCGATCACCGGAATGGTCACGGCGCGCGCCATGGCGGCGGTATAGTCCACATTCGGCCCCATCATCGCGCCATCGCGGTTGATGTCGGTATAGATGATGGCGGCCACACCGGCATCCTCGAAGCTCCGCGCCAGATCCACCGCATCGACATCGGTCACCTCGGCCCAGCCCTTGGTCGCCACGCGGCCATCGCGCGCGTCGATGCCCACCGCCACCTGCCCCGGAAAGGCACGCGCCGCCTCGCGCACCAGCGCGGGGTTTTCCACCGCGACCGTGCCAAGGATCACCCGGGCCAGCCCCTTGCCGAGCCATGCTTCGATGGTGGCCATGTCGCGGATGCCGCCGCCAAGCTGCGCGGGGGTGTTAGTGGTGCGCAGGATCGCCTCCACCGCCGCCGCGTTGACGGGCTCGCCAGCGAAGGCGCCGTTCAGGTCGACCAGATGCAGCCATTCACAGCCCGCCGCGACAAATTCCAGCGCCTGTGCGGCGGGATCGTCGTTGAACACGGTGGCCTTGTCCATGTCCCCGCGCAGCAGCCGGACGGCCTTGCCATCCTTGAGGTCGATCGCGGGATACAAAATCATCTGGCTGCTCATAAACTGTCCTGCTGTCAGAGTTTCATGGCGCGCGGGCCTTGGCAACCCGGCTCCGCGCCGGGGTAATCCGCCCGCGCCAAAGGGGCAAGGCCGACCGGCCCGCCCGGGGAATCAGGGCGCCCAGGTCAGGAAGTTGGCGATCATGCGCAGCCCGGTGGCCGCACTTTTCTCGGGGTGGAACTGCAGCCCGATGCGGGTGTCCTGCCCCACGATGGCGGTGACATCGCCGCCATACTCCACATGCGCCAGACGCTGCGCCGGATCGCTGAGCCGCATCTGGTAGGAATGCACGAAATAGGCGTGATCGCCCGACACCACCCCCGCCAGCACCGGATGCGGCGTGTCGATCACCAGATCGTTCCAGCCCATATGCGGCACCTTCAGCGCGGGCTCGGCGGGCACGATCCGCTCCACCTCGCCGTCGATCCAGCCCAGCCCCGCCGTGTCCTCATATTCATGGCCGACCCGCGCCAGCAGCTGCATGCCGACACAGATGCCCAGAAACGGCCGCGCCTTCACCGTCACCGCCTCGACCATGGCCTCGAAACAGCCCGACCGGCGCAGCGCCGCGGCACAGGCCGGAAAGGCACCGTCGCCGGGCAGCACCAGCCGGTCGGCCCGCGCCACGACGTCGGGATCGGCGGTCACCACCACTTCCCCGGCGCCGGTCTCGGTGGCCATGCGCTGAAACGCCTTCTGCGCCGAATGCAGGTTGCCGCTTTCGTAATCGATGATCGCCGTCAGCATGACTTCACCCTGCCCTTCTTCTGACCTCAAATATCCCGGGGAGCGGGGGGGGGAGA
>NZ_JAYKSL010000015.1:53017-114194 GCF_035481585.1 Salipiger marinus
CTTTACCCTGCCGCGCCTGCGGCGCGAGGGGCAGCGCCCCTCGCCTTTTCAGACTGCCGCGCCAGAGGCGCGAGGGGCAGCGCCCGGCAGCTGTCACAGCGCGCCCTTGGTCGAGGGGATGGCGTCGCCTTTGCGGGGATCGGGTTCCACCGCCTCGCGCAGGGCGCGGGCCACCGCCTTGAACACCGCCTCGACGATATGATGCGAATTGACCCCCGACAGCGCCTCCACATGCAGGGTGATGCCGCCCTGCGCCGCAAAGGCCTGAAAGAACTCGCGCACCAGTTCGGTATCGAAGGTGCCGATCTTTTCGGTGGGCAGATCCACGTTCCAGACCAGATAGGCGCGGCCCGACAGATCAAGGGCCGCCCGCACCAGCGCGTCATCCATCGGCAGCAGGCAGGAGCCGTAGCGCCGGATGCCGCGCTTGTCGCCAAGCGCCTGTGCCAGCGCCTGCCCCAGCGCGATGCCGGTATCTTCCACCGTGTGGTGGTCGTCGATATGCAGATCGCCCGCGGCCCGCACCACCATGTCGATCAGCGAATGCCGCGCCAGCTGGTCGAGCATGTGGTCGAAGAATCCGACCCCGGTCTGCATGTCGTAAACGCCGCTGCCATCCAGATCGAGACTGACCTCGATCTTGGTCTCGGCGGTGCTGCGGTGGATCTGGGCCTTGCGCATGGGGCTCTCCGGGTTGGTCCGGCGGCCCTTATAGGCAGGACCGGCGCGCAGGCCAAGCCCTTGGACCCCGCGCGGGCTTGCGGGCGGCGGGGGGCTGTGCCAGCCTGCTCCAAAACGAGGAAGCCATGACCACCTGCGTCTTTGTCCAGATCCGCTGCAAGCCCGGCACCACCTATCAGGTTGCTGACGGCATCGCGCTCAAGGAAATCCATTCCGAGCTCTATTCCACCTCCGGCGAATGGGATCTGCTGCTGAAGCTCTACATCCCCGAAGGCGCCGATGTCGGGCATTTCATCAATGAAAACCTGCTGGACGTGCCGGGGATCGAACGGTCGCTGACCACGCTGACCTTCAAGGCGTTCTGAGCCCGGCCCGCCCGGGCGGGCGGCGCGGCCCAGCCCGCGCGCCCCGCCGGGGCCGAAAACGCAAACAGGGCCAACCCGAAGGCGGCCCCGCATCACGCAGATCGGTGGATTGATGAATGGAGCGGGCGAGGCGATTCGAACGCCCGACCCTAACCTTGGCAAGGTTATGCTCTACCCCTGAGCTACGCCCGCGCTGCCATTCATCTGCGGCGGAGTGATCCGCCATTTGGTCCATCTGGAGCGGGCGAGGCGATTCGAACGCCCGACCCTAACCTTGGCAAGGTTATGCTCTACCCCTGAGCTACGCCCGCGCTGCCATTCATCTGCGGCGGAGTGATCCGCCATTTGGTCCATCTGGAGCGGGCGAGGCGATTCGAACGCCCGACCCTAACCTTGGCAAGGTTATGCTCTACCCCTGAGCTACGCCCGCAGTCCTGATGGGTGAGGGCGATTTAGAGTCTGCGGCATGTCTCTGCAAGAGGAAAATCATCCCGCCCTGGCATTTTTTCCCGCCCGCGCCGCGCCCTGCCGAAAAGACCCGCCTGGCCGCAGGGGAAACGGGGTCTGAAGCCCCGCTTGTCCCCTGCCCCAGAGTCCCAAACAGAAACCCCGCGGCCAGAGCGTGCTGGCCGCGGGGCTGGGGCGGATCCGCCGCAGAGCGGGCCGGTCAGGCCTCGTCGAATTCGATCAGCAGATCCTTGGCGTCGATCTGGCTGCCGGGGGTGACATGCACCGCCTTCACCACCGCGTCGCGTTCGGCATGCAGGCCGGTTTCCATCTTCATCGCCTCGATCGTCACCAGCAGGTCGCCCAGCTTCACCGCCTGCCCCGCCGTCACCACGACAGAGGCCACCACGCCCGGCATCGGCGCGCCCACATGCGCGGGGTTGCCCATCTGCGCCTTGGGCCGCGCCGCACTGGAGGCCTTGGCCTTGCGGTCCGGCACGCGCACGGTGCGGGGCTGGCCGTTGAGCTCAAAAAACACCCGCACCTCGCCATCGTCCTGCGTCTCGCCCACGGCGATCAGGCGCATTTCCATGGTCTTGCCCGGATCGATCTCCGCCGAGATCTCTTCACCCGGCTCCATCCCGTAGAAATAGGTCCGCGTCGGCAGCACCCGCACCGGCCCGTATTCCAGATGCCGCGTCATGTAATCGGTGAAGACCTTGGGATACATCAGATAGCCGTTAAGATCCTCGCCATCGATGGTCACCTCCTCGAACTTCGCCTGAAGCTCGGCGCGGGTCGCCTCCAGATCCACGGGCGGCAGGTGCTTGCCGGGACGTTCGGTGTTCGGCGCCTCGCCCTTCAGCACCTTTTTCAGGATGCCTTCGGGAAAGCCGCCCGGCGGCTGGCCCAGATTGCCGCGCATCATGTCGATGACCGAATCGGGAAAGCTGACCTCGGTCTTCGGATCCTCGACCTGCGCCCGGCTCAGCCCCTGGCTCACCATCATCAGCGCCATGTCTCCCACCACCTTGGAGGAGGGCGTGACCTTCACGATGTCGCCGAACATCATGTTCACGTCGGCATAGGTCTTGGCCACCTCGTGCCAGCGCTCCTCCAGCCCCAGCGACCGCGCCTGCGCCTTGAGGTTGGTGAACTGCCCGCCGGGCATCTCGTGCAGATAGACCTCGGAGGCGGGCGCCTGCATCCCCGATTCAAAGGCCGCATACTGCCCGCGCACCGCTTCCCAGTAGTTGGAGATCTCGCGGATCACGTCCATCTCCAGCCCGGTGTCGCGGTCGGTATGGCGCAGCGCCTCGACGATGGAACCCAGCGTCGGCTGCGAGGTATTGCCCGACAGCGCGTCCATGGCCGCATCCACAGCGTCCACCCCGGCCCTGGAGGCCTCCATGATGGTGGCGATGGCGGCACCGCTGGTGTCATGGGTGTGGAAATGGATGGGCAGCCCCACCTCTTCCTTCAGCGCGCGGATCAGCGCACCTGCGGCAGAGGGTTTCAGCAGCCCCGCCATATCCTTCAACCCCAGCACATGCGCGCCCGCGTCGCGCAGATCCTTGCCCATGGCGACATAGTATTTCAGATCATACTTGGCCCGCGCCGGATCAAGGATGTCGCCGGTATAGCAGACCGTGCCTTCGCAGATCTTGCCGGTCTCCAGCACCGCATCCATGGCGACGCGCATGTTCTCGACCCAGTTGAGGCTGTCGAACACCCGGAACACGTCCACGCCCGACTCCGCCGCCTGCGCGACAAAGCTCTGCACCACATTGTCGGGATAGTTGGTATAGCCCACGCCGTTGGAGGCGCGCAGCAGCATCTGGGTCAGGATGTTGGGCATCTTGGCGCGGATGTCGCGCAGCCGCTGCCACGGGCATTCCTGCAGGAACCGGTAAGCCACGTCGAAGGTGGCGCCGCCCCAGCATTCCACGCTGAAAAGCTGCGGCAGATTGGCGGCATAGGCGGGCGCCACCTTGATCATGTCGATGGACCGCATCCGCGTCGCCAGCAGCGACTGGTGGCCGTCGCGCATCGTGGTGTCGGTGATGAGCAGCTTCTGCTGCGCCAGCATCCAGTCCGCCACCGCCTGCGGCCCCTCGCGCTCCAGCAGGGTGCGCGTGCCGGGCAGCAGCGTCTCGGTGCGCGATTCGGGCGGGCGGGCGGGCTTCAGATCCGCCGCCGGGCGCGCGCGCCCCGCCACCTCGGGATGGCCGTTTACGGTGATGTCGGCGATATAGGTCAGCACCTTGGTGCCCCGGTCGCGGCGCTTCTTGAAATCGAACAGCTCCGGCGTCGTGTCGATGAATTTCGTCGTATACTGGTTGGTCAGAAACACCGGGTGTTTCAGCAGGTTGATGACGAATTCGATATTGGTACTGACGCCCCGGATCCGGAATTCGCGCAGCGCCCGGTCCATGCGGCGGATCGCGGCCTCTGGAGTCGGCGCCTTGGCGGTCACCTTCACCAGCAGCGAATCGTAATAGCGGGTGATGACCCCGCCCGCATAGGCCGTGCCGCCATCCAGCCGGATGCCCATGCCGGTGGCCGAGCGATAGGCGGTGATGCGGCCATAATCGGGGATGAAATTGTTGGTCGGATCCTCGGTGGTGATCCGGGTCTGCAGCGCGTGGCCGGTCAGGCGGATGTCATACTGGCTGGCCTTGCCGGTGGCTTCCGCCAGAGACTTGCCCTCGGCGATCATGATCTGCGCCTGCACGATGTCGATGCCGGTGACCTCCTCGGTCACGGTATGCTCGACCTGCACCCGCGGGTTCACCTCGATGAAGTAGAACTTGCCCGTCTCCATATCCATCAGGAATTCGACGGTGCCCGCGCATTCGTAATTCACATGCGCGCAGATCTTGCGGCCCAGCTCGCAGATCTCCTCGCGCTGCGCCTCGCTCAGATAGGGGGCGGGCGCGCGCTCGACGACCTTCTGGTTGCGGCGCTGCACCGAACAGTCGCGTTCATAGAGGTGATAGATGTTGCCCATCTTGTCGCCAAGGATCTGCACCTCGACATGGCGGGCGCGGATGATCATCTTTTCCAGATAACCCTCGCCATTGCCAAAGGCGGCCTCGGCCTCGCGCCGTCCCTCCAGCACCTTTTCCTTCAGTTCCTTCGGGCCGTTGACCGGGCGCATGCCGCGCCCGCCGCCGCCCCAGCTGGCCTTCAGCATCAGCGGATAACCGATCTTTTCCGCCTCGGCCGCGATGGCCTCCCAGTCATCGCCCAGCACCTCGGTGGCGGGGATCACCGGCACGCCCGCCTCGACCGCCACCCGCCGCGCCGAGGCCTTGTCGCCCAGCGCCCGCATCGTTTCCGCGCGCGGCCCGATAAACGTGATCCCCGCCGCGTCGCAGGCATCGACAAAATCGGGGTTCTCGGACAGCAGGCCATAGCCCGGATGGATCGCATCCGCCCCCGACAGCTTGGCCACGCGGATGATCTCGGGGATCGACAGATAGGCGGCGACCGGCCCCAGCCCCTCGCCGATGCGATAGGCCTCGTCCGCCTTGAACCGATGCAGCCCCAGCTTGTCCTCTTCCGCGTAGACGGCCACGGTCCGCTTGCCCATCTCGTTGGCGGCCCGCATGATGCGGATGGCGATCTCGCCACGGTTGGCGATCAGGATCTTCTGGAACTCGGGCATCTGGTCCTCCTTCTGACAGGGGCCCCCCACGGACCCCGCACCGGCAAGAGAATGCGATGCCGCGTCGCAGCGCAAGAAGATTTCGCCTGCGCCGGGACCGCCCCGCTGGTTTCTTCTGACCGGAAATATCCCGGGGTGCGGGGCAGCGCCCCGCCCGACCCTCAAAGGCCGGCGTCGCCCAGAAGCCGCGGGAATTCGATCTTGGGACAGCGGTTCATCACCACATCGACGCCCCGCGCGCGGGCCAGCGCGGCAGCACCGTCATGCACGACGCCAAGCTGCATCCAGATGGTGCGCAGATGCGGCAGATGCTCCAGCGCGTCCTCGACGATTTCCGGCACCGCGTCGGAGCGGCGGAAGATGTCCACCATATCCACCGGCGCATCGACGTCAGCCAGCCGCGCCCGCACCTCTTCGCCAAAAAGCATCATGCCCGCATGGCCGGGATTGACCGGGATCACCCGATAGCCCTGCTGCACAAGAAACCGCGCCACATAGTGGCTGGGCCGCACCGGATT
Organism: Salipiger marinus; assembly: GCF_035481585.1. NCBI lineage: Bacteria > Pseudomonadati > Pseudomonadota > Alphaproteobacteria > Rhodobacterales > Roseobacteraceae > Salipiger > Salipiger marinus. The sequence goes on from NZ_JAYKSL010000015.1 coordinate 58,699, forward strand.
CAGCGAGGCCCCCACCACCGCCACGACGCGGCTGCGTTTCAGGATCTCCGTCAGAAGGGCATCATCGGTCATGCGCCCAGTGTGCCACGGCTGCGGCAAAAGAAAACCCGTGTCGTGGGCAGAATTGCTTCCCCCCTGCCCCGGCGGCTCCCCACGGCAGCGGCATCAAGCAGGCCTCGGCCATAACCCGCACCGGCGGCACCGGCAAACCACCGGCCAGAACGGCGCGGCCCCGCACAAGAAAAAGCGCCCGGGATGAACCCGGGCGCAAGTCGTGGAACGAGGGACAGTGAAGGGTGCGCGGGGGTTCCGGATCCGCGCTCCTGATCCAAAGATAGGCGAAAATGCCACATCCGGAAGCCCCCTCAAGAAGACGTGAAGAATTTTCTTGATCTTCCCTCCCGGATTTGGCAGGCGCCCTATTCCGCCGCCATCCGGCTGCCCTGCAGCATCTCCCAGACCCGGTGCGGGGTGAAGGGCATATCGGCCTGACGGATGCCCCGATCCCAGAGCGCGTCCTGCACCGCATTGGCCACGGCAGCCATGGATCCCACCGTGCCCGCCTCGCCGCAGCCCTTCATGCCCATCGGGTTGCCGGTAGAGGGCACCGGTTCCACGTCAAAGGCGATCCACGGCGAATCCTTGGCGCGCGGCATGGCGTAATCCATGAAGGTGGCGGTCAGAAGCTGGCCGTCCTCGTCATAGACCACCCGCTCGGTCAGCGCCTGACCCAGACCCTGCACCACGCCGCCATGCACCTGCCCCTCGGCCAGCATCGGGTTGATGAGATTGCCGAAATCGTCGACCACCGTGTATTTGACCACCTGCGTCACGCCGGTGTCGGGATCAACTTCCACCTCGCAGAAATGCGCGCCATTGGGATAGGAGCGCGCGTCGATGGCGGTGCGGGCCGACCATGTCAGCAGATCCTCGCGGCCCTTCTCGCGCGCCAGCGCCGCCACTTCCAGCATGGTGGGGGTCAGGTTCGACCCCTCGGCGCGGAAGCGTTCGTCATCAAAACGCACCTCGTCCGGATCCACGCCCATCTCGCCCGCAAGGAATTCGGTGAAGCCCGCCACCATGTCGCGCACGGCGGTCAGCGTCACCGTGGCCTGCGTGGTCACCGAGCGCGAGCCGCCGGTGCCCCCGCCCCGTGCGATCAGGTCGCTGTCGCCCTGCACCACCTCGATGGCCTCGAACGGGATGCCGGTCTGGTCGGACAGGAACTTGGCATAGACCGTCTCGTGGCCCTGCCCGTTGGACTGCGTGCCCACATAGATCAGCGCGCCGCCCTCGGGGGTGAATTCCACCCGCACATCCTCCGACGGATCGCCAAGGATGCTTTCGATGTAATAGCACAGGCCCAGCCCGCGCAGCTTGCCCTGCGCTTCCGATGCGGCACGGCGCGCGGCAAAGCCCGCGATGTCGGCATCCGCTTCGGCATGGCCCAGCACGCGGGAGAAATCGCCCACGTCGTAATTCTCGCCGGTGACGGTCTTGTAGGGAAACTCCTTGATGAAGTTGATCCGGCGCAGCTCCTGCGGATCCACCCCCAGCTCGCGCGCGGCGCGGTCCATCATCCGCTCCAGCACATAGATGGCCTCGGGGCGGCCCGCGCCGCGATAGGCATCCACCTGCGTGGTGTTGGTGTAGAACCCTTCGCAGCGCATCCATGCGTTCTGGATGTCATAGGTGCCGGTCAGCACCTTGGCAAAGAGGATCGACTGGATCGCCTGCCCGAAATTCGAGTTATAGGCGCCAAGGTTGCACAGCGTGTGCACGCGGTAGGCGGTGATGCGGTTCTCGGCATCAAAGGCCAGTTCCGCCATGGTCACCAGATCGCGCCCGGCATGGTCCGACAGCATCGCCTCGGTCCGGTCGGACATCCAGCGCACCGGCTGGCCCAGCTTCATCGCGGCAAAGGCGATGGCGAAATATTCCGGGTAAGGCGCGGCCTTCATGCCGAAGCCGCCCCCCACATCGGGATTGGTCACGCGCACATTGGCCTCGTCCAGACCAAAGACGCGCGCCATGTCGCCCTTCAGCCCCCAGACCCCCTGCCCGTTGAACGCCACATGCAGACGGCTGCCATCCCATTCCGCATAGGCGCCGCGCGGCTCCATCGCGTTGACGATGACGCGGTTGTCGCCCACTTCCAGCCGCACGACCTTGGCCGCGCTGTCGATGGCGGCAGCGGTTTCCGCCTCGCGCCCCATGCCGAAGTCAAAGGCGCGGTTGTCCGGCGCCTCGGGATGCAGGGCCTCGCCCCCGGCGCAGATGTCCAGATGCGCGGGCAGTTCGGTATAGTCGAACTCGATCAGTTCGGCGGCATCCTGCGCCGCCTGCAGGCTGTCGGCCACGATCAGCGCCACCGGTTCGCCCACATGGCGCACCCGCTTGTGCGCAAGCCAGGGCCGGGTCGGCGCCGCCCCCTTGCTGCCGTCGCGGTTCTCCATGACCACGCCGGTCATGGTGATGTCGACCTCCGCCGCCAGCAGATCCTCCACCGTCACCACCAGATGCACGCCGGGCGCCTGACGCGCCGCCTCCACATCCAGCGCGTCAATCACCGCATGCGCCACCGGAGAGCGGAACATGATCCCGTGCAGCGCGCCCTCGGGCGCGATGTCATCCACATAACGCCCGTGCCCGGTGAGAAAGCGCACATCTTCGCTGCGCCGCATCGCCTGCGCCTTGCCGAATTTTTCCATGGGTCTCCTCGCGGTCTGCCTTTGGCCGCGACTGTAGGCAGATGACCGGCAGAGTCCAGCGCCCCCGCCGCCGACCCGGCTCAGCCTGCGGGCATCCGCACCATGCTGCGCGCACCATAACCATTGAAGCCGGTGACCAGCGCCCGCGAATAGGCGCCCATGCCCTCGATCAGCAGGAAGTCTCCCTCCGCCAGATCCTCGGGCAGCGCCACCGGCTCGGGCAGCCGGTCCAGACTGTCGCAGGTCGGCCCGAACACCACCCGCGGCAGGCCCGCCCCCGACCGCGGCGTGCCGTCGGGCGCGAAGATCCGCAGCCGGTCAAGCGGCCCCATGTCGCGCCATTCCGCCAGCCCGCCATAGATGCCGTCATTCAGGAACACCGCCTCCGGCGCCACCGCCTTGACCCGCAGCGCCAGCATCAGCGCCTCGGCACAAAGCGCGCGGCCCGGCTCGCAGACCAGATCGGGGCCGTCTGCGCCAAAATGCACATCCCGCGCCCGTTCGATGGCGGCAAAGATCGCGCGCAGATCCGGCGCCTCGCCGCCGCGCCGGGCAGGAAAGCCGCCGCCGACATTGAGCCGGTGCAGCCGCACGCCTGCCGATGCCGCCACCCGCGCCGCCGCCGCGATATAACTCTCCCACGCGGCGGGATCGGGGCATTGCGTGCCCGGATGAAAGGTGACCGACGGCACCAGCCCCATCGCCGCCACCTCGCGCAGCAGCAGCCCCGCCTCCTCGGGGCCCGCGCCGAACTTGGCGCCAAAATCATAGACGGCGCCCGCCACCGGCAGCTTCAGCCGCACCGCCACTTCGGTGCCGCGCGGCAGCGCCGCCAGCTTGGCCAGCTCCCCCGCGCGGTCCACCGACCATGACACGCAGCCAAAGCGCAGCCCCTCGGCCACCTCGTCGCGCGACCGCACCGGGTTGTGGTAATGCAGCACCGCCTCGGGGCAGATCCCGCGCACCAGCGCCATCTCGGCGGGGGAGGCCACGTCAAACACCGTGATCCCCGCCGCCACCAGCCCCTCCAGCAGCGCCGGATCGGGATTGGCCTTCACCGCATAGCTGACTTCTCCGGGAAACCCCGCCAGAAACGCCGCCGCCGTCTCCGCCAGCCGGTCCGGGCAGAACAGGAACACCGGCGCGTCGGGCAGATTGGCCCTCAGCCAGCTGTCGGCGGATGTGGTCAGGGTGCGGTCGTGGTTCATCAGGGGCCTCCATGTCGGTCAGAGCCAGCCTGCCAGCGATCCCGCTCGATTTCAGGCAGCAGATCTGCCAGACTGACCGGCATGTCTGGACAGAATGACGACACCGCACCGCAGATCGACGAAACCGACCGCGCGCTGCTGGCGCTGCTGGCCGCCGATGCGCGCCGCCCCGTGGCCGATCTGGCGCGCAGGCTCGGCCTTGCCCGCACCACGGTGCAGGCCCGCATCGACCGGCTGGTGGCGCGCGGCGTCATCGCGGGCTTCACCCTGCGGCGCGGCGCGGCGGGCCGCGCGCCGATCCGCGCCACGGTGCTGGTCACGCTCGAACCCCGCACGCAGGCCGACCTGCTGGCGCGGCTGCGCCAGATGCCGGTGGTGGATCAGGTCCATACCGTGTCGGGCCGGGTGGATCTGCTGCTGACGCTCAGCGCCACCAGCACCGCCGAACTCGATGCCACGCTCGACCGCATCGCCGAGGCGCGCGGCGTGCGCAGTTCGGAAAGCCTGATCCATCTCAGCACCAAGCTCGACCGCGACGGCTGATGCGGCTTCATCTTGCCCCTGAACTCCGGGGGTGAATTGGGGCAAAGCCCCAAGAGGGGGCAGCGCCCCCTGCCGCTCCCGCCACGCAGCACAATTGACAGGACGCGCCCCGGCCTGCTAACGGGCGCGCTTCGTCACAACCGGAGCAGACTATGGGACGCAAGAAGGGCCGCGACATTTCCGGCTGGCTGGTCGTGGACAAGCCCGCAGGCATGACCTCCACCTCGGTGGTGAACAAGGTCCGCTGGGCGCTGGACGCAAAAAAGGCGGGCCATGCCGGCACGCTCGACCCCGAGGCGACCGGCGTGCTCGCCGTGGCGCTTGGCGAGGCGACCAAGACCGTGCCATGGATCACCGATGCCCTGAAGGCCTATCGCTTCACCGTGCGGCTCGGGCAGCGCACCAATACCGACGATGCCGAGGGCGAAATCCTCGACACCAGCGATCTGCGCCCCACCGACGCGCAGATCAAGGAGGCGCTGCACGGCTTTGTCGGCGAGATCCAGCAGGTGCCGCCGCAGTTCTCCGCCGTGCGGGTCGATGGCGAACGCGCCTATAAACGCGCCCGCGACGGCGAGACGATGGATCTGGTGGCCCGCCCGCTCTGGGTGGAGGAACTGCTGCTGGTCGACCGCCCCGATGCCGATCATGTCGAACTGGACATGGTCTGCGGCAAGGGCGGCTATGTGCGCTCCATCGCGCGCGATCTGGGCGAGGTGCTGGGCTGCCATGGCCATGTGCTCAAGCTGCGCCGCATCTGGTCCGGCCCGTTCGAGGCCTCGGACGGGCTCAGCATCGACCAGATCGACGCGCTGGCGAAATCGCCCGAGCTTGACGCGCATCTGCTGCCCTTGGAAACCGGGCTGGCCGATCTGCCGGAACTGCGCTGCACCGCCGAAGGCGCGGCACGGCTGCGCAACGGCAATCCCGGCATGGTGATCCCCTCCGAGGCCGAATATGGCGACGAGGCCTGGGCCTCGTTCGAGGGCCGCGCCGTGGCCGTGGGCGTCTACAAGGGTGGCGAGCTGCATCCCAGCCGGGTCTTCCTGCTGGGCTGATCGCGCCTCAGCCCAGCATCCGCAGCCAGCGCGCCAGCGCATCCAGCGCGGCGGGCTCGTCCAGAAATGGCACATGACCGCGCCCGGGAATCTCTGCCGCGATCATGTCCGGGCGGCGCGCGGTCATCTGCGCAAAGGTCTCGGGCGACAGCAGGTCGGATCCCGCGCCGCGCAGCGCGCACAGCGGCAGGCCCTTCAGCGCGTCGAAAAGCGGCCACAGATCGGCGGCGGGCTGCGCGCCGCTGCCGAGCACCGCCTCGCGCAGCGCCGGATCATAGGTGATGACCAGCCCCTCCGGCGTCTCGCGGTAGAATTTCTCCACCTCGGCGCGCCAGCGGGAGGCGGGCACATCGGCAAAGCCGCGCATCACCGCGCCGCGCGCCGCCGCTGCCTCGTCATGGCTGCGCCAGACCGGGTTGCGGCCCAGATAGCCCTTGATGACCTCCAGCCCCTCGGGCGCGATCTCGGGGCCGATGTCGTTCAGCGCCACGCCCAGCAGACGCGCCTTGGCGCTGGCCGCCAGCACCATGGCGATCAGCCCCCCGCGCGAGGTGCCCAGCACCGCCGCCTGCGCCAGCCCCAGATGGTCCAGCAGCTCCAGCGCGTCGCGCGCCTCGGTGGGGATGGTGTAGCTGGCGGGATCGCCCCAGTCCGACCGCCCGCGCCCGCGATAATCCAGCCGGATCAGCCGCACCTTCGCGGCATCCAGATGCGGCGCCAGATAGTCGAAATCCCGCCCGTCGCGGGTCAGCCCGGCAAGACACAGCAGCGGCAGGCCCGCGCCTTCGTCGGTGTAGAACAGCGTCAGTCCGTCAGAGGTGACAAATTCTGGCATCACAGCAGCTCCGGCAGGGAGGACAGGTCAGGCAGCACATGGGCCGGACGCGCCATCAGCCGGTCCTCGGGCTCGCCCGCGCGGTTGACCCAGACCGTGGCAAAGCCATAGGCCGCAGCCCCCGCCGCGTCCCACCCGTTGGAGGAGACAAACAGCACCTCTGCGGGGTCGGTTCCGAACCGCGCCCCCACAAGGTCATAGACCGCGCGGGCGGGCTTGTAGATGCCCGCCTCCTCCACCGACAGCACCGCGTCGAGCGCGCCGCCGATGCCCGCGTGATCCACCGCCGCCTGCAGCATGTCGGGGCTGCCATTGGACAGGATCGCGCAGCGCAGCCCCCGCGCCTTGAGATCTGCCAGCAGCGCGGGCACCTCGGGATAGGCGTCCAGCGCGCGGTAAAGCGCCATCAGCCGGGCGCGCATCGCGGCATCGGACAGGCCCTGCCGGGCCATGGCCCAATCCAGCCCATCTAGGGTCACCTGCCAGAAATCGACGTGATGCCCGGTGATGGCGCGCAGCCATGTGTATTCCAGCTGCTTGCGGCGCCAGTCGGTGGCCAGATCGCGCCAGAGCGGACCCAGCGGCTCCATCCCCGGCTCGGCGGCGGCGCGGCGCGCGGCGGCGGACACGTCGAAGAGCGTGCCATAAGCATCAAAGACGCAGGTTGTCAGGGTCATGACCGGCCTCCCATGCCCCGAACGTGACATGCGCGGCCCCGCCGGGAAAGGCCAAATTCCGCCCCCGGTTTGCATTCAGGGGCAGGCTTGCTTAAGTTGGGGCGGAGCAAACGAGTACCCGTCGTGACAGGCGGCCTCGATCATTCACCAATTTCCCCCAAAGATACGGAGTTTCTCATGACGCAGGTCAAGACCGGCGATACCGTCCGCATTCATTACACCGGCACGCTGAACGATGGCACCCCCTTCGATTCCAGCTCGGGCCGCGACCCGCTGGAATTTACCGTGGGATCGGGCCAGATCATCCCCGGCCTTGAAAAGGCCATCCCCGGCATGGCCGTGGGCGAGAAGAAGACCGTCGAGGTGCCCGCCGAGGATGCCTATGGCGCCGTGCAGCCCGAAGCCCGCCAGACAGTGCCGCGCACCGAAATTCCCGACCACATCCCGCTGGAGCTGGGCACGCCGCTGCAGGTGCAGACCCCCACCGGGCAGGTGGTGCAGGTGACCGTGGCCGAGGTGAGCGACAGTGAAGTGACGCTCGACGCCAACCACCCGCTGGCCGGCAAGGATCTGACCTTCGCCATCGAACTGGTCGAAATCGCCTGAGCCCCTCAGGACGACATGACGCGCAAGGGCGGGCCTCGGCCCGCCCTTTTTGTGTCGACCGCTCAGCGGCGGACAGGGCAGCCTGCCCGTCAGCTCTCTCTATCCGCCCCCTGCCGAAGGCTTTCCAGAAACAGGCTAAAGGCGCGGGTGGGCTGGCGGCGGCTTGAATAGAACGCGTGATAGCCCGGAAACCGGGGGCACCAGTCGGCAAGGACTTCGACAAGACCGCCGTCCTTCAGCGCGGGCGCGGCGAGGTCTTCAAGCATGTAGGCCAACCCCAGCCCCGCACAGGCCGCCCCGACGAGCGTGTCACCGTCATTGACGATGACGGACGGCGCCACCTTCACCGTCTCCGCCCGCCCGTCCTTTTCGAACGACCACGGCGACAGGGTGCCACCGGCGTTTCTGAACCCGATGCAGCGATGCGCCGACAGCTCGCGCGGCCTGCGCGGCGGATCGCAGGTGTCGAGATACCGCGCCGCGCCCACCACGACAGCCCTCAGAGGTGGGCCCACGGGCACCGCGACCATGTCCATCTCCAGATCCTCGCGCAGCCGTATCCCGATGTCGAACCGCTCGGCCACGATGTCGACATGCCGGTTCTCCACGCTCAGTTCGCCGTCAATCTCGGGATGGGCCGCGATCAGCCGCGCAAAGGCCGGCCAGACGAGCGTATCCGCGGCATGTTTTCCGCAGGTCACCCGCAGGCGCCCGCCCGGCTGCTCGCGCAGCCGCCCAAGCTCCTCCATCTCCGCATCCAGCTCTGCAATCACCGGGGCGAGCGTGTCCAGCAGCCGCTCCCCCGCTGCGGTCGGGGCAAGGCTGCGCGTCGAACGTGACAGCAGCCTGAGACCCAGCTCGCCCTCAAGGCGCTTCACGGTCTGGCTGACGGCGGACTGGGTCACCCCAAGGCTGCGCGCCGCCGCAGTGAAGCTGCCCAGTTCGGCAACCCGGTTGAAGATGACGAGATCCGAAAACTTACGGGGTTCCATTCAGTAACCCTACTACTTGGTCCGACAATTTTGCGGGCACTAATCGCACACTTCACAAACATGCTAATCAAGGGCCCACCAGACAAGAGGATCTGAGAATGACAGACAAAGTATGGTTCATCACCGGGGCTGGCGGTGGGTTGGGGCATCTGATCGCCCGCGATGCCTTGCGGGCTGGCGCCAAGGTCGTGGCCACCAGTCGAGGTGTCGAGGGGCTTGCCGAACGCCTCTCCGCGCCAGAGGGCCGCCTGCTCGTGCTGCCGCTTGACGTGACCGATGCCGGGGCGGCTTTGGCTGCGCATGACGCCGCCATCAAGACGTTTGGCCGGATCGATGTTCTGGTCAACAATGCCGGTCGCGCGCAGCTTGGATGGTTCGAGACGATCCCCGATGACGACATGCGCCAGCAGTTCGAGGTCAACCTTTTCGGGGCGATGACCGTGGCGCGTGCGGTGCTGCCGACGATGCGCCGCCAGCGCTCGGGGCTTGTGGTCACCATCTCGTCGGTGAACGGTCTCGTTTCGAACCCCGGTGGATCGGTATATTCCTCGTCCAAATTCGCGCTTGAAGGCTGGATGGAGGGGCTCGCCGAAGAGATCGCTCCGCTGGGCATCCGCTCTCTTGTTGTGAACCCCGGGATGATGCGCACGAATTTCCTTGATCCGTCGCGCGCGCGGCAGGGAAATGTCGAGATTGCCGATTATGCCGAGGCGGTGGCCGGGTTCCGGGCCTTCATCACACAGGCGAACGGCGCGCAGCAGAACGATCCCGAAGCGCTTTCCGCCCTGATCGTCGCCGAAGCGTCGTCTGCCGAACCCGCGCGACGGCTCCTGTTCGGGCGCGATGCGCATGACTGGGCCCGCGCCAAATGCCAGCAGCTTGCCGCGGAAATCGACGCCTCGCGCGCACGGGCCTGAACGGGCGCAACGCCGTCCTGGCCCGCTGAGCCGACATCCGGGGCGCACGGCTTCCGAGGATGCCTTCGGCGGCGACGGTTTGACAGAGCGTCATCGCCCGACCCGATCCCGCCCTTTTCTCTGCCCTGCAGCGCCGTTACCATGGCCGCGACAGTCAGGGAGCCTGCCGCATGCACATGGCCGATCTGGGCGACATCCGCCTGCACTACCGTCTTGACGGGCCGGAGGATGGCGCGCCCTTGGTGCTGATCCACGCGCTGGGGACCGACCTGCGCCTGTGGGACGCGCTGATCCCGCTGCTGCCGCAGGGGCTGCGCGTGCTGCGCTATGACCTGCGCGGGCACGGCCTTTCCGACATTCCGCCGGGCCCCTATGCCATGGGCGCGCTGGTGCGCGATGCCGAACGGCTGATGGACTTCTGCGGGATGCGAGACGCGATGGTGCTGGGCGTGTCGCTGGGCGGACAGGTCACGCAGGGGCTGGCGGTAAAGCGGCACGATCTGGTGCGCGCCGCGATCCTGTCGAACACCGCCGCCCGCATCGCCACCCGGCAGATCTGGGAAGACCGCATCGCGCAGATCGAGGCGCAGGGCATGGCGGCGCTGGCCGATGCGGTGCTGGAGCGCTGGTTCCCCCGCGCCTTCCTCGCCACGCCCGACCTGCAGCGCTGGCGCAACATGCTGCTGCGCACCCCGCCCGAGGGCTATGCCGCCTGCTGCGCGGCGATCGCGGGCACGGATTTTTACACCCCCACCGCCGGGCTGCGTCTGCCGGTGCTGGGCCTTGCGGGCAGCGAGGATGGATCCACCCCGCCCGATCTGGTGCGCGAAACCGTGGATCTGATCCCCGGGTCCCGCTTCGCGCTGATCCGGGGCGCGGGGCACCTGCCCTGCGTGGACCAGCCGCAGGCCTATGCCGACCATGTCACCGCGTTCCTGCACGCGCAGGGGCATCTGTGATGGCGCGCATCCTGCTGATCCATGGCGCAGCCCACGGGGCGTGGTGCTGGCGCGACGTGATCCCGGCACTGGCAGAGCGGGGCCATCAGGCCTGGGCCATCGATCTGCCCTCGCACGGGCAGGACACCACCCCCGCCGCCGAGGTGACGCTGCAGAGCTATGTGCAGGCCATTCAGGCCGCGCTGGACGAGCCTGCCGTGATCGTCGCGCATTCCATGGGGGGCGTGCCTGCCACGCAGGTGGCCGAACTGGCGCCTGACCTGGTGCAGCGGCTGATCTATCTCTGCGCCTATCTGCCCGAAGATGGCGACAGCGTGGCCAGCCTGCGCCGCGCTGGCCCCAGCCAGCCGCTGCTGCCCGCGATCCTGCGCGACCCCGGTGGCGTGACCTTCCGCTTCGATCCGGCGCTCGCGCGCGAGAAATTCTATCACGACTGCCCGCCCACGCTGGTGGACCGGGCCCTGCGGCACCTGACCCCGCAGCCGATCCGCCCGCAGGAAGATGGCGTAAGCCTTGCCGGCATCGCCGAAACCGTGCCGCGCAGCTATATCGTCTGCGCGCAGGATGCGGCGATCCCGCCCGACTATCAGCGCGCCATGGCCTCGGTCCTGCCGCGCGACGAGGTGGTGGAGATGACCTGCTCCCACTCGCCCTTCCTGTCTGATCCCGACGGGCTTGCCGCCGTGATCGACCGCCTTGTGACCGCCGATGGAAAGACCGCCCCATGACCGCCAGCCCCTTTGACAGCGCCCATCTGCACCGGCTTTTTGCGCCCGGCGACATGGCGCGGCTGTTCAGCGACAGCGCCGACATCCGCGCGCAGATGATCGTGCTGGGTGCGCTGGCACGGGTGCAGGGCGAGGCAGGCGTGATCCCCGACCTGTCGGGCCGCGCCATCCACCGCGCCAGTCTGGAACTGCAGATCGACCCGTCGGGCCTTGCCGCACGCGTCGCGGCAGAGGGCGCCACCGCCCCGGCACTGGCACAGGCCTTCCGCGACCTGATGCAGGCCCCCGACCATGCGCGTTACGTGATGACCGGCGCAGCGCCCGCCCATGTGCAGGACAGCGCGCTGATGCTGCGGCTGCGGCAGGTGCTGGCGCAGATGGAGGCGGCGCTGGACGCGCTTCTGGGCCGTGACCTGCCCGCTGGCGCGCGCGCCGCACTGCAGGCGCAGAAGGACGGCCTGCCCGCCCTGCGCGACGGCGCCCTGTGGGTGTCGCTGCCCGATGCGGCGCTGCGCCCGGCGCTGGCCGCGGCGCTGGGGCTGCGCGATCCGGGCTGCGACTGGACCGCCGACCGGAGCCCGCTGCGCCGCGTCGCGGGCTGGGCCGCCACGCTGGCCGGGGCGCTCTGCCCGCTGGCCCGGCCCGACGACCCGGTGCGCGCTGCTGCGCTGCAGGCCCTTGCCGCGCAGGCCGCTGCGCTGCTGCCGCTGCTGGACGCGCCCGATGCCGCCATGGCGCAGCCCGCCGAATGGCTGGCGCTGCCGCAGATCCTGCTCTGCGCCGGGGCGGCGCTTGGCCATGCCGATGCCTTGGCGGCGTGAGGCTTGCGCCCGGCGCGCGGCTCTGCGATAGCGCCTCTGCCCGAAATCAGGGCATGGCCCCTGCCGGTGGCCCCGGAGCCGCGACGCGGTCCGGGGGCAGGCTCGCCTTCCGCCGCAGACCGCCTATATAAAGTGCTGAGCTTGCAGACCGCCCATGGCGCACAGAGGCCCAAGACGTGACCGACCAGACGACGATCTCTCCGCCCCCCGCTGAAGACATGGCCGAAAACGCCCGCAGCGCGGCGGCCTTTCTCAAGACGCTGGCCCATGAGGGGCGGCTGATGATCCTGTGTCATCTGGGCTCTGGCGAGAAATCCGTGGGCGAGCTGGAAAGCCTGCTGGGGATCCGGCAGGCGGCGGTCAGCCAGATGCTGGCCCGTCTGCGCGAGGAAGGTCTGGTGCAGACCCGCCGCGACGGCAAGACCATCCATTACAGTCTGGCCAGCGATGACACGGGCCGGGTGATCGCCCTGCTTTACGAGATGTTCTGCGCCCCCAGACAGGGCTGACACCGCCCGGGCAGGATCACTCCGCCCAGTCCCAGGCTTGGGCAAAATCCCCCAGACAGCGCGCCACCGCGTCGCGGTCCGCGCCATGGGCCGCAACCCGCGCCACCAGCCCGCGCTTGCGGTCATCACTCACGGAAACAACCCGCGCGGGCAGGCCTGCCGACTCCAGCGCGGCGTTGCAGACGCGGGTGATCGCCTGCTTGCGCAAGTCCGGCTTGAACACCTTGCCCACGGCGGTCTTGGGGAGTTCGGGCAGGATGGTCAGATGTTTGGGATAGGCGGCGCGTTCATGGATATGCACGCGGGCATGGGCCATCAGCTCGGCCTCGGTCACCGAGGCACCGGCCACCAGTTCGACAAAGGCGCAGGGCAGTTCGCCTGCATGGGCGTCGGGCTGGCCGATGGCCCCGGCAAAGGCCACGGCGGGATGCGCCAGCAGCGCCTGTTCGATCTCGGCGGGGTCGATGTTGTGCCCGCCCCGGATGATCAGATCCTTGGCCCGCCCGGTGATCCACAGATAGCCGTCGGTATCCAGCCGCCCCAGATCGCCGGTGCGCAGATAAAGCCCCTCGTGGAACAGGTCGTGATTCTTGTCGAGTTCGGTATAGGTCGACCCGGCATAGACGCCGGGACCGGCCACGCAGATCTCGCCCACCTCATCGGGCGGGCATTCGCGCGGGCCGTCAGGGGTCTGGGCCACGATCCGGACATGGGTATAGGGAAAGGGAATGCCGACCGAGCCCACCTTTTTCGGCCCGTCCGGCGGGTTGACCGCCACAAGACAGGTCGCCTCGGTCAGGCCGTAGCCTTCGCAGATGGTCAGCCCGCAGGCCGCCTCGAACCGCCGGAACAGTTCCAGCGGCATGGGGGCCGATCCGGAAAAGGCGAATTTCACCGAGGAGATGTCGGCATCCACCCGGCGCTGCATCAGGGCCGAGACCGCCGTGGGCACGGTGATGACAAAGGTGACCTTCCAGCGCGCGCAGAGCTTCCAGAAATTGTCGAACACGCCCTCGCCGCGATAGCCTGCGGGCGTGGGCAGGATCACATGCGCGCCAGAGGACAGCGCCGACATCACGATCACATGCGCGGCAAAGACATGGAACAGCGGCAGCGGGCACAGGATGACATCGTCTTCCCGGAAGAGCAGCCGCGCCCCCAGCCAGCCGTTATAGAGCATCCCGGAACACAGATGCTGCGCCACCTTGGGCATGCCGGTGGTGCCGCCGGTGTGGAAATAGGCCGCGACCCGGTCCTGCGGCACATCCTCGAAGGCGAGCCGCGTGGGCTGCCGCGCCAGCAGCCTGCGGAAACAGCGCAGATCGGCGTGATGGGTGGCGGGCAGCTTCGGACGCAGGAACGGCACGATCCAGCGTTTCGGCGGGGACAGGTAGCGCGCCAGATCCACCTCCAGCACGGTGCCCACCTGCGGCGCGTGGCGGCAGGCCTCGGCCACCTTCTGCGCCACGTCGCTGCGCGGAAAGGATTTCAGCGTCACCACCACCTTGGCGCGGCAGTCGCGCAGGATGGCCGCGATCTGCTCTGGCTCCAGCAGCGGATTGACCGGCAGGACAATCCCCGCGACGGCGCCGCCCAGCAGGGTCAGCAGCGCCTCGGTGCAGTTGGGCAGCACCATGGCCACCACATCGCCCTGCCCCACGCCCAGACTGCGGAACAGGTTCGCCGCCTGCGTCACCTGCGCGTGCAGCTCTGCCCATGTCAGTGTCTCCGCCTTGTCCTGCGGCCCGGACTGCAGCTGGAAGCTGACGGCGGGACGGTCGGGAAAGGCCGCCGCCGTGCGCGCAAGACGCCCCAGCAGCGTGGCGGGCACGTCGCGCGCCTGCCATGGCATTTCCGCCTCGATGGCATCGCGGTCGGCCACGGATGCGTAGCTCATGGGCCTGTCTCCTCCTTGACCCGCGGGTGGGTCTCCCCCGCGGATCAGTCTGGAAAGGTTGTGGCCTTGGTGCAAGATCTTCGGACGCGGCGGCACAGAAACCTTGCTGCGGGCGCGGGCGCCCCGGCCTATTCCGCCGCCAGCCCGTCGGTGAACTGCAGCCGCGCCAGCCGGGCGTAAAGCCCGCCTTCGGCCACCAGCGCATCATGGCTGCCTTCGGCCACGATGCGGCCATGCTCCATCACCACGATGCGGTCGGCCTTTTTCACCGTGGCCAGCCGGTGCGCCACGATGATCGTGGTGCGCCCTTCGGCCAGCACGTCCACCGCCCTTTGCACCGCGCGTTCGCTCTCCGCATCCAGCGCCGAGGTCGCCTCGTCCAGCAGCAGCACCGGCGCGTCGCGCAGGATGGCGCGGGCGATGGCCACGCGCTGTTTCTGCCCGCCCGACAGCATCACGCCGCGTTCGCCCAGCCATGTGTCATAGCCTTCGGGCAGCGCGGTCAGGAAATCATGCGCGGCGGCGGCGCGGGCGGCGGCCTCGATTTCCGCATCCGAGGCATCGGGGCGGCCAAAGCGGATGTTGTCGCGGGCGGAGGCGGCAAAGATCACCGGATCCTGCGGCACCAGCGCGATATGGCGGCGGAAGGCATCGCGCGCCATCTCCGACACCGGCACCCCGTCCAGCAGCACCTGCCCGCCATCAGGGTCATAGAACCGCTGGATCAGCTGCACGATGGTGGTCTTGCCCGCGCCCGAAGGCCCGACCAGCGCCACCGTCTCGCCGGGGCGGATGGTCAGCGCCACACCGTCCAGCGCCTTGACGCCGGGCCGGGCGGGATAGGTGAAATCCACATGGTCAAAGGTGATCTCGCCGCGCACCGGGCTGGGCAGCGCCCGGGGCTGCGCGGGATCCTGCACGGTATCCTCGGTGTGCAGCAGTTCCACCAGCCGTTCGGTGGCCCCCGCCGCGCGCTGCAATTCGCCAAAGATTTCCGACAGCGCGGCCACGGCGCCCGCCACCATCACCGAATAGATCACGAACTGCACCAGCGCGCCCGCGCTCATCACCCCGGCGCGCACGTCCCACGCGCCCATCCACAGCACGCCGACAATGCCGGTGAACACCAGAAAGATGACGATGGCGGTCATCAGCGCGCGGGTCCAGATCCGCCGCCGCGCCGCATCGAAGCTCTTTTCGGTCACATCCGCAAAGGCCCGGCGCGAGATCACCTCGTGGGTGAAGCTCTGCACGGTCTGCACCGCCGCCAGCGCCTCGGCGGCATTGCCGGAAGAGGCGGCGATCCAGTCCTGATTTTCGCGGCTGAGCTTGCGCAGGCGCCGCCCCAGCGTCAGGATCGGCACCACCACCACCGGCACCAGCAGCAGCACCATGCCGGTGAGCTTGGCCGAGGTGAACAGCATCAGGGTCAGCCCGCCCGCAAAGATCAGCACGTTGCGCAGCGCGATCGACACCGACGATCCGATGACCGACAGGATCAGCGTGGTGTCGGTGGTGATCCGGCTCAGCACCTCGCCGGTCATGATCTTTTCGTAGAAGGAGGGCGACAGGCTCATGACCCGGTCGAACACCGCCATGCGGATGTCGGCCACCACCCGTTCGCCCAGCCGCGTGACAAAGGCGTAGCGCAGCGCCGTGCCCAGCGCCAGAAGCGCCGCGATGCCCAGCGCCGCCATGAAATAGCGGTCAAGCAGCGCGCCGTCTTCGACGTTGAAATTGTCGACCACGCGGCGCACCGCCAGCGGCAGGGTCAGGGACACCGTGGCCGTGGCGATCAGGGCAAGGATGGAGGCGACCATCAACCCGCGATAGGGCGCCATGAAGGGCCAGAGCGCCCCGAGCGAGCCAAGCTTGCGCGACTTGGCGCGATCGTCCTGCACGATGGCAGCGGGATTTCCGTGGGCCATTCCCCCTCCTTTGTCTGCACGGCAGGGTATCCCCGTGCAGGCTCTGCGCGTCAAGCCGAACCATGCCGGGGCACGGCGCGGCAAAAAAGCTGCGACATACGGTCCGGAGGCGGCGGGAGAGGATGGAGCGGGTAGACGGAATCGAACCGACATAGCCTGCTTGGAAGGCAGGGGCTTTACCATTAAGCTATACCCGCGCGGTGGCCCAGTTCCTAAGTCATGGCCTCGGGCGGGTCAAGCGGGTTGTTGACGCGCCGCCCCCTGCCCCTGACAACGGGACATGACCCAGCCCTTGCCCGGAGATGCTGCCATGGCGTTCGATTTCATCCTGATGCTGACCGCAGACGACCGCACCATCCCCGATGCCCGCGCCCGTCTGGCCGAGGCATTGGAAGGCGGGGTGCGCCATATCGGGTTCAAGGATGTGGGCCTGCCCTTCGCCGACCTGAAAGGTCTGGCCGAAGACATCCGCGCAGCGGGAGGCCGGTCCTATCTGGAGGTGGTGAGCCTTGATGCCGAAAGCGAACTGGCCTCTGCCCGCGCGGCGGTGGATCTGGATGTGGACTGCCTGCTGGGCGGCACCCGCGCCGAAGAGGTGACGCGGCTGACCCGGCAGCATCCGCTGCGCTACTATCCGTTTCCGGGCCGCATCACCGGCCATCCCAGCGTGCTGGAGGGCCCCGCCGCCGCGATCGTGGAGTCTGCCCGCCGCCTGACCGATCTGGAGCATGTGCACGGGCTTGACCTGCTGGCCTATCGCTTCGCGGGGGACGTGCCGGGGCTGATGGCGCAGGTCTGTGCGGCGGTGGAGGCGCCGGTGATCATGGCGGGCAGCATCGACAGCGAGGCGCGGGTGCTGGAGGCGGCGCGCGCCGGGGCCGAAGGCTTTACCGTGGGCACCGCAGCGCTTGCGGGCGCCTTCCCCGCCGAGGCCGAAGGCTTTGCCGCGCAGGTCCGCGCCATCCTTGCCATCACCACCCGCGCCCGCGCCGTGGCCACGGCGCCGCGCCGCATCGCGCTGGCCGCGCATGACACCCGCAAGGCGCAGCTTCGGGCTTGGGTCACCCGCCATGCCCGCGCGCTGGCCGGGCACCGGCTGATCTGCACCGGCGGCACCGGGCGCATGATCGACGAGGCGGTGCCCGGCCTGACCCTGCGCCGCCTGCAGCGCGGATCACGCGGCGGCGACCAGCAGCTTGGCGCGCTGATCGCCACGGGCGAACTGGACGCGGTGATCTTTTTCGCCGACCCCACCCTGCCCCATGGCGGCGATGTGGATCTGCAGGCACTGACCCGGCTTGCCATGCTGCATGACACCCCCGTGGCGCTCAGCCCGGCGGCGGCGGATCTGGTGGCGGGCGGGCTTTTTGGCGCGGCACCGCCTTTCGGGTGATCCAGCGCGCGGGGTGGCGCGTAGACCAAAGAAGCACCCCAAGCAAAGCGAGGCCCCGATGCAGATCCCTCTCCTTTATGGCGTGACCGCCGCCATCTTCCTTGGGCTGGACATGCTGGGCATCCGGTTCATCGTGCGCCCGGTCTTCGACCGGCATGTGGGTCACCTGCTGGCGGAACCGCTGCGGCTGGGACCGGCGGCGGGCTTCTATCTCGCCTATGTGGCGGGGCTTTTGTATTTCGTCTCGGTCGATGCGCTGCGCGATGCGGCCCCGCTGCAGGCCCTGCTGGGCGGCGCGCTGCTGGGGCTGATGTGCTACGGCACCTACGAGATGACCAATTACGCCACGCTGGCCGACTGGTCGGTGGAGCAGATCGTGGTCGACGGCCTGTGGGGCGCGTTCCTGACCGGCTTTTCCGCTTGGGCGGGCGTCGCGATCCTGACCGGCAAGCTGGCCTGATCCGGCACCCTGTCGCCTGCGCAGATCAGCGCAGGCGCGAGGTCAGGCGGAAGGCCAGCCCATAGGGCAGCAGGCGCAAGAGCTTCAGCAGCGTGGTGAAGCGCTTCGGAAAATGAATCTCGAAACTGCGGCCCGCCAGCCCCTTGGAAATGGCGCGCGCCGCATCTTCGGGTTCCATCATCGCGGGCATGTTGAAATCGTTCTGATCGGTCAGCCGGGTCCGCACGAAGCCCGGAGAGATCAGCCGCACATCCACATCGGGCGCAAGTTCGATGCGCAGGGTCTCGGCAAGGTTGATGATCGCGGCCTTGGTCGCGGAATAGGCCTGTCCCTTGGGCAGCCCGAAATACCCCGCGACCGAGCCGAACAGCGCCAGCTGTCCGCCCTGCCGCAGCAGCTTCGGCGCCAGCCGCGCCACCAGCAGCGTGCCAAACACATTGACCCGCACCAGCGCTTCGGCCTTCTGCAGATCCATCTCGGAGACCGGCGTGGGATCATAAAGCGCTGCAGTGCAGATCACTGCATCGAGCTTTGGCCCTTCGGACAGCTGCGCCACGGCCTGTTCCACCGTCTCGCGCTGCAGCAGATCCAGCGGCAGCACCAGGGCGCCGCCGATTTCCTGCGCCAGCGCCTGCAGCGCATCGCCATCGCGCGCGGACAGGATCAGCTGCGCCCCCTGCCCTGCCAGTTCGCGCGCCAGAGCGGCGCCGATGCCCGCGCTGGCGCCGATGATCCAGATCCGGCGGCTGGCATGGGGGGCGGAGGTCATGGCGTATCCTTAAATGCGGAACAAAGGCTGCAGCAGACGCGGCAGGAAGGCGGTGAACCGCAGCGGCGCGTCGGTGGCGGCCAGACAGATGCAGGGCGCCCCGGGGCAGGCGACGGGCTGGTGGTCAAGGTCATCCTCGGCCAGTTCCACGTCTCCGACCCCAAAGCGACCCTCGCTGTCGGAAAACGCGCCCTGCAGCACCAGCGTCAGTTCCAGCCCGTTATGGCCGTGCTCGGGCACGGCGCGGCCCGGCGGAATGTACAGCAGCCGCAGCGAACCGTCCTCGTCCGCCGACAGCACCTGCTGGCGGATGCCGCCGCCCAGCATGCGCCAGCGCGGCGGCTGGCCGTCCAGCGCCTGCATCACCGGCGCGGGAAAGATGCCCGAACGGCGTGGTGCGGGCGGGGGTGGCGGCGCGCTGTCAAGCGCGGCCAGCAGCCGGTCGCGCGCGCCGTCCTGCAGCGCGGCGGGCGCCAGCCGGTCAAGCAGGGCACCGCCCACCATCTCTTCGGCCTCGGCCTGAGCGCGGCAGGCATCGCACATCGACAGATGCGCTGCGACGACCACCGCAAAGTGATGCGGCAGCTGTCCCGCCGCATGGGCACGGATCAGATGATCCGGGATATGATGACTGATGGCACTCATTCTGGCTTCAGGTCTTTCAACTCATGCCTCAGGCGTTCCAACCCAAGACGTATACGGGACTTGATGGTTCCAAGCGGCAGGCCGGTGGTGCGGCTGATCTCGCTGTGCGGCATGTCTTCCATGTAGGCCTTCTGGATGGCCTGCACCTGTTCGGGGGCAAGCCGGTCCAGCGCCGCGCGCAGATGCCGCGCCTCCTGCGCCAGCGCGAGGATCTGCGGCGCGTCCGGCTCGTTTCCGGGCGGCTCCTCCAGCTCCTCCAGCACCACCGCCGGGCGGCGGCGCACAAGGTCGATCTGGCGGTTCCGCGCGATCCGGTAGATCCACGCGGAGGCTTCGGCGCGGTGCGGATCGAACTGCGCGGCCTTGTGCCAGACCGCCAGCATCACATCCTGCACCACATCCTCGGCGCTGCCGTCGCGCAGCCCGCCGCGCAGCAGCATAGCCTTCAGCCGCGGGCCAAAATGATCAAAAAGCCGCGCAAATGCTGCGCGGTCGCGCCGATCCCGCACCGCGATCAGCCATTGCGTGGGCTCGGTGAATCCGTCAGGCGTTGTCACCGTGCCTCCTTTTCTCGCCAGTGTCCGGGTGCGAGTTTCACCCGCCCGCTGTCCGACATGCAAGTCGGCAGCGCTGTGCCCCACGGGGGCGTGATCGGTGAGTGTTGCATCCAGAGACATGCAGGGTTTACGGCATTCCGATGCCAAAGGATCACTCGTGCGGGGATTTTTTTCGGCCTTGGCTGATCCGTGGCGACAAACCTCACGTATTTAAGACTAATTCCCGTATCCACACGGAGGTGACGCGTGGCATTCGATCTTTCTCTTGGCTCTCCGCAGCGTGTGGCGGTGATCGGCGGCGGCATTTCCGGCATGGCCTGCGCATGGCTGCTGGCGGCCCGTCACAAGGTCACGCTTTACGAGGCCGCGCCAAGGCTGGGGGGCCATGCCCGCACCGTGGTGGCAGGGCGCGCCGGGGATCAGCCCGTCGATACCGGCTTCATCGTCTTCAACTATGCCAACTATCCGCATCTGACCGCGCTCTTCCGCGATCTCGACGTGCCGGTGGAACGCAGCGACATGAGCTTTGGCGTCTCGCTGGACAGCGGGCGGCTGGAATATGCCCTGCGGTCGGGCGATGCGGTGTTCGGACAGCGAAGAAACCTGCTGAATCCGACCTTTCACGGCATGATCCGGGACATCCTGCGCTTCAACGCGCGGGCCGAGGCGGTGGCCGAAGGCCGCCCGGAGCTGACCATCACCGATCTGGTGCGCGAGCTGCGGCTGGGTCAGGCCTTCCGCGACAGTTATCTTTTTCCGATCTGCGGCGCGATCTGGTCCACCCCCACCGGCAAGATCGGCGATTTCCCCGCCGAGACGCTGATGCGCTTTCTGCGCAACCACGCGCTGCTGTCGCCCAAGGGCCAGCATCAGTGGTGGACGGTGTCGGGGGGCAGCGTGTCCTATGTCTCGCGGCTGGAACAGGCGCTTGGCGCGCGCGGCGTGCAGATCCGCAGCGGCACCCCGGTGCGCAGCGTCAGCAGGGACGACACGCAGATCACCCTGAAGGCGGATCACGATACCCCGCGCGAATTCGATCAGGTGGTGCTGGCCTGCCATGCCGATGTGGCGCTCGACATGCTGGCGGATGCCAGCCCCGAGGAACAGGCGGCCCTTGGCGCGGTGCGGTTCCAGCCCAACCGCGCCGTGCTGCACCGCGATCCGCGCGCCATGCCGCAGCGCCGCCGCTGCTGGAGCTCGTGGGTCTTTCGCACCGAACGCAACCCGCAGCCCGGCGCCTCTGTGGGGGTGACCTACTGGATGAACAAGCTGCAGAACATTCCCGAAAGCGATCCGATGTTCGTGACCCTCAACCCGCAGGGCATCATTCACGAGTCGGCCATCTATGACGAGACGGTGTTCCGGCATCCCGTCTTTGACCCGGCGGCGCTGGCCGCGCAGAGGACCATCGCGCAGATGCAGGGCATCAACCGCACATGGTTTGCCGGGGCATGGCTGCGCAACGGCTTTCACGAGGACGGCTTTGCCAGCGCGGTGCGCATCGCCCGCCACATGCTGCCGGAGCGGGTGTGACCGCGGCCACCCTGCCCCTTGCCGCGCGGCTGGAACAGGGCGCGGTGCTGCGGCTGCCCGCGCAGGTCACCCATGCCCGGCGCGGCGCCATCCGCCATGCCTTCGGCTATGCGGTGGAGTTCCTGCTGATGGATCCCGATCATGCGCGCAGCCAGCCGCTGTTTTCGCGCAACGGCTTCAACCTTGCCTCGCTGCGCGACCGCGATCATGGCGGGCCGCGCGGCAAGGGGCGCGGCGTGGTCTGGGCGCGCGAGATCTTTGCGCAGGCCGGGCTCGACTGCACCGGTCTGACCGTGGCGCTGCTGGCGCAGCCGCGCTTTCTGGGCTTCTGGTTCAACCCCGTCAGCTTCTGGCTGGCGCTGGACGGGCCGCATCTGCGCGCGGTGATCGCCGAGGTCAACAACACCTTCGGCGACCGCCACAGCTACCTGTGCCATCTGCCCGGATTTGTCCCGATCACGCCACAGGATGACCTGACCGCGACCAAGGTGTTTCACGTGTCACCTTTTCAGGACATCTCCGGCACCTATCATTTCCGTTTTACGCTTGGGGACAGACGCATCGCCATCCGCATCATCCAGATCGACGGCACCGAAGGGCTGATCGCCGCCATGTCCGGCCCGGTCCTGCCGCTGCGCACGCGCGATCTGGCAGCCTCGCTGGTCCGGCGCCCCGGCGGGGCGCTGCGGGTTGTGGCGCTGATCTACTGGAATGCCCTTCGACTGAAACTGAAGGGCGCGGCTTACCGAAAACGGCCCGCGCCCCCCGATCACGAGGTCAGCTGATGAAACTGCCGATTACAGGCCTGATGAAACGCCGCTTTCTGGCCACGCTGGAACAGGCCACCGAGGGTCGGCTGACGCTGACCACCCCCGAAGGCACCGTGCACCATTTCGGCACCGACGGCCCCGAGGCCGATGTGCAGATCACCGACTGGGCCGTGCTGCCCGCCATGCTGGCGCGGGGCGAGGTCGGCTTTGGCGAAACCTTTGTCGCGGGGATGTGGCACACTTCCTCGCTGGAACGGCTGGTGGCCTATACGCTGGCCAATCTGGATGCGCTGGATCATTACGCCACGCCCGGGATCTTTGCCCGGCTGCGGTTCCGGATCGTGGACCGGATCCTGCGCAGCAATTCGCTGCGCGGCGCCTCGCGCAACATCCGCGCGCATTACGACGTGGGCAACGAATTCTACCAGCTGTGGCTTGACCCCAGCATGACCTATTCTTCGGCGCTGTTCGCCGGAGACGAGGATCTGCCCGCAGCACAGGCGCGCAAATACGACCGCATCCTGAACCGCCTGCCCGAGGGCGAGCGCATTCTAGAGATTGGCTGCGGCTGGGGCGGCTTTGCCGAACGCGCCGCCGAGGCGGGGCGCCATGTCACCGGCATCACCCTGTCGCCCAGCCAGAAAGGCTATGCCGATGCGCGGCTGGACGGGCGCGCCGACATCCGCCTGCAGGATTACCGCGCCGTGCAGGGCCGGTTCGACAACATCGTGTCCATCGAGATGATCGAGGCGGTGGGCGAACGCTACTGGCCGGTCTATTTCGCCACGCTGAAAGAGCGTCTGGCCGAGGGCGGGCGGGCCATGGTGCAGGCCATCACCGTTCCGGACGCGGAATTTTCGCTCTATCGCCAGCGCACCGATTTCATCCGGCACTACACCTTTCCGGGCGGCATGCTGCCCTGCGACGCGATGATCGCGCGCGAGGCGTCCAAGGCCGGGCTGGTGGTGCGCGAGAATTTCGCCTTTGGCCAGCATTACGCCCGCACCTGCCGGATCTGGGCCGAGGCCCTGCAGGCGCAGCGCGCCCGCATCCGCAAGCTGGGCTATGGCGAACCCTTCCTGCGCAGCTGGCAGTTCTATGTCGAAAGCTGTGCCGCCACCTTTGCCACCGGGCGCACCGA
This sequence comes from Salipiger marinus, assembly GCF_035481585.1. Classification (NCBI taxonomy): domain Bacteria; kingdom Pseudomonadati; phylum Pseudomonadota; class Alphaproteobacteria; order Rhodobacterales; family Roseobacteraceae; genus Salipiger; species Salipiger marinus. The sequence goes on from NZ_JAYKSL010000015.1 coordinate 82,356, forward strand.
TGTGGTGCAGGTCGAACTGGCCCACGCCTGACCGGGCGCGCCGTCCCGGAGGATGCGGCAGGGCCCCGGCCCTGCCGCATCGCCCAAATTCTGCCCCAGTTTTCCGCTATCCGCCGGTCCGTCCCGGATGGGGATCCCTGTGCCGCAGAAGGAGCACGCAAGGATGCGCAAGATCACGACTCTGGCCCTGATGCTGGGAAGCCTCGCCGCGCCCCTCGCCGCCGCCGAGCATGAGGTGCTGATGATGGGCAACGGCTACTTCCCCGATTACGTCTATCCCGAACTGGGCGACACCATCGTGTTCCGCAACGACTCCGACATCGCCATGTCGGCCACCGCCACCGATGACAGCTGGACCACCGGCGTCATGCAGCCCGGCGCCGCCGTGCAGCTGCTGGTGGCCGAGGGCATGACCCAGACCTTCCGCGACACGGTGCAGCCCGACAATCCCGCAGCGGGGGTGATCGACTACATCAACCCCGCCCCGCTGCAGCTGGAAGAAAACGTCTCCAACTAGGCGTCGCGCCATGTGCCGGGGGCCAGCCCGTCCAGCGACCAGTCGCCGATCGACCAGCGCACCAGCCGCAGGCAGGGCAGGCCCACATGCGCCGTCATGCGCCGCACCTGCCGGTTGCGGCCTTCGGTGATGGTCAGTTCCAGCCACGCATCCGGCACCGACTTGCGGAACCGCACCGGCGGGTTGCGCGGCCACAGCTCGGGATCGGGGATCAGCCGTGCCCGCGCCGGGCGGGTCGGCCCGTCCTTCAGCGTCACCCCCTGCCGCAGCTGCTGCAGCTGCGCCTCTTCCGGGGTGCCTTCGACCATCACCAGATAGGTTTTCGGCTGCTTGAACTTCGGATCCGCGATCCGCGCCTGCAGCCGCCCGTCATCGGTCAGCACCAGCAGCCCCTCGCTGTCGCGGTCGAGCCGCCCCGCCGGATAGACCCCGGGCAGCGTGATGAACTCCGACAGGGTGGGGCGCGGGCTGTCCTCCGTGCCCTTGTCGGTGAATTGCGTCAGCACCCCGTAGGGCTTGTTGAACAGGATCACCCGCGGCATCCGTCACTCCCGCCTTTGTGCAAAAAATGCCCGCAGCAGCGCCTCCGCCTCGGGGGCGGCGATGCCGTCATAAACCTCGGGGACGTGATGGCACTGCGGATGGGCAAACACCCGCGCCCCCTGCGCCACGCCCCCCGATTTCGGATCGGAGGCGGCGTAATACAGCCTGCGGATCCGGGCAAAGGAAATGGCGGCGGCGCACATCGGGCACGGCTCCAGCGTCACGTAAAGATCATGCCCCGGCAGCCGTTCCGACCCCGCCGCGGCACAGGCAGCGCGCAGCGCCACGATCTCGGCATGGGCGGTGGGGTCATGCGCCGCGCGGGTGCGGTTGCCCGCCTGTGCCACCACCCGGCCCTCGGGCGACACCACCACGGCCCCCACCGGCACCTCGCCGCGCAGGGCGGCGGCACGCGCTTCGGACAGGGCAAGATCCATATGGCTGCGGAACGTCATGGGCCGGGCATAGCGCGAAGCCCGCCGCTTGGCGAGACGGCTTTCCCCCGTGCGAGACGGCTTCCCCAAACTCCGGCGATGCAGTAGGAGGGCAGCATGAAAAAACCCCCCTCGCCCCCCGAACAGACCCCCACCTCCGCCGCCGCAGGCGACCGCATCGCCAAGGTGCTGGCCCGCGCGGGCGTGGCCAGCCGCCGCGATGCCGAGCGGATGATCGAGGAGGGCCGCGTGGCGGTCAATGGCAAGGTGATCGACAGCCCGGCGCTGAACATCACCGCCAAGGACCGCGTGACCGTGGATGATGCGCCCTTGGCCGAACCCGAGGCGGCGCGGCTGTGGATGTATTACAAACCCATCGGGCTGGTGACGACCAACAGCGACGAAAAGGGCCGCGAGACCATTTTCGACAAGCTGCCCGAGGATCTGCCGCGGGTGCTGAGCGTGGGGCGGCTTGACCTCAACTCCGAAGGTCTGCTGCTGCTGACCAATGATGGCGGCATCAAGCGCAAGCTGGAACTGCCCTCCACCGGCTGGCTGCGCAAATACCGGGTCCGGGTCAACGGCACCCCCACCGAGGCGATGCTGGAGACGCTGCGCGCCGGCATCGTGGTGGACGGTCAGGCCTTCCAGCCGATGCAGGTGACGCTGGACCGCCAGCAGGGTGCCAATGCATGGCTGACCGTGGGCCTGCGCGAAGGCAAGAACCGCGAGATTCGCCGCGCCATGTCCGATGTGGGGCTGACGGTGAACCGGCTGATCCGGGTGTCCTACGGGCCGTTCCAGCTGGGCCAGATGAACCCCGGCGAGGTGATCGAGGTGCGCCCCAAGGTGATGCGCGACCAGCTGGGGCTTGAAGGGCCGCCGCCCGAAAAGCCGCAGCCGACGCGCACCCGCAAACCCGGACCCGGCAAGCCGGGCCGCAGCGGCAAACCCGGCCCCGGTCCGGGCAGACCCGGCCTGCCGCGCGATCCGGAGACCGGCAAACCCATGGCGCGCGCAGGCGCGGCCAAGACCGCAGGGCGTCGCGACGCCGAGACCGGCAGACCTGCGGGACGCTTTGGCGCAGGCGCGGGCGCGGGCAAACCCATGGGGCGCCGCGATGCAGAGACTGGCAAGCCGGCGGGCCGCCCCGGCGCGGGCGCGGGCAAGCCCATGGGGCGGCGGGATGCGGAGACCGGCAAGCCAGCAGGCCGCCCCGGCGCCGGTGCCGCCAAGACCTTTGGCCGCCGCGATCCCGAAACCGGCAAGCCGATGGCGCGCGCTGGTGCAGGCACGGGCGCGGGCAAGCCGATGGGGCGCCGCGATGCGGAGACTGGCAAACCGGCAGGCCGCCCCGCTGCGGGTGCCGCCAAGACCTTTGGCCGCCGCGATCCAGAAACCGGCAAGCCTATGGCGCGCGCAGGTGCAGGCGCGGGCGCAGGCAAGCCCATGGGACGGCGGGATGCGGAGACCGGCCCGCGCTCCGGTCCGGGCAAGACCTTTACCGCCAGATCCGCTGCGGGCGCAGCACCCCGCCCCGGCGGCAAGCCCGCTGGCAGGCCCGGTGGCGCACCGGCGGGCCGTTCGGGGGGCAAGCCGGGTGGTCCGGGGGGCAAGCCCGGCCCGAAACCGGGGGGCAAGCCAAAGCGCTGAGCCCGCCCTGCCCCATCCTTGACATGTTCAATGTAACACTCTGTTAATCTTGGTGAAAAAAACCCGCGCGGCGCCAGAGTGATGCCGCGATTTTGCCCGGATTCGCCGCCAGTCTTTGGGCATGACATCGATCTTCGCCCTTATTGTGCTATGTGCCACCACTCTGCTGGTGCTGGGAAACCTGCGGATGATCGCGCAGGACACGTGGCAGGCCTTGGCTCTGGCGGCCACGCGTCTGCGCGGTGACGGCCATCTGGGTGCCCGCACCGCCTTTGCGGCGCTGTGGATCCTGATCTTTGCGCTGAGCTATCAGTAACGGAGCCCGGCCATGTCCCACCCCGTCCCCCCTTCGGCCCGAAAAAGGCGCAGCGGCCCGCTTGAGGCAGCGCCGCTCCTGCTGTTTCTGGCGGCCTTTCCGCTGATCCTGCTGCTGTTTCACGGCACCGCCACCTCGGCCTTTGCCGCCGTGCTGCAGCTTGTGCTGCTGGCGCTGGCGCTGCGGCTGATCCATCGCGGCCAACAGGTGGAGGAGGACTGGTTTCAGAACAGATCCGCCCGCCCGCCGCGCCTGCCGCGCAAGACCATCGGATCGGCGCTGATCGGGCTGACGCTGCTGCTGCTGGCGGGGCATCATTTTGCAACACTCTGGCTGCCGCTGGGATTTGGCCTGCTTGGCATGGCGCTGAGCCTTGCCGCCTTTGGCCGCGATCCGCTGCGCGGCAGCACCGCCGTGCAGGACCGCACGCGGCGGGCCCAGATCGAGGCTGCGCTGGGGCGGGTCGAGGCTGTACTGAAACAGCAGGTGGACAAGGCCGCAAGCCTTGGCGATGCCGAAATCGCCGGACGCGCCGAAGGCCTGCGGATCACCGTCATGGCGCTGCTGCGCGCCCTGTCCGAAGATCCCGCCGAGGCCAAGCGCCTGCGCCGCCCCGTCGCGCGGTTTCTGGAACTGTTCGCCGCCGAAAATAACCGGCTGCACGCCGCATGGGAGACGGAGGACCGCGCCAAGGCCCGGCTGCGCTATCTGGCGCGGATCGCAGCGCTTGGCGAGGCGTTCGAGGACCGTGCCCGCGAAACCGGTCTGGCGCAGGGCCGCGACGCCTTCGAGATCGAGGCGGACCTGCTCTGGACAAGGATGTACCGCCACCGCGCCGCGTGATCGCCGACTGCCCGGCATTGTCAAAGCTTTCCCCTAGCAAATCGCGCGCTAAGCCCTTAAGTTCCTGACCGAACCGAGGAAGACCAGCCAGGGGGCGACATGTCCGACAAGGCCTTGCGCAAGGTCGCTTATGTGCTTCTGATCGTGCTCCTCTTCGGGGTCTCTTCCGGCTGGCTGGGGGGGCTCTGACCATGGCGCAGCGATTTGGCGGCAAACACAGCCCCGGCCGCCCCGATCCCGAAACCCCGCAGGAGACGCCGCCGCAGTATCACGGCGCCAAGGTCGATCCCGTGGGCGCCCGGTCCAACGTGCTGTTTTTTCCGCCCATCGTGCTGGCCGCCACCTCGCTCAATGACGGGGCCACCGGGCTGGCGCTTGGCCTTCTGGGGGCGGGGGCGCTGCTGCTGGGGGCGTGGCTGCTGCGCGACGGGCTGCGCGCGCAGGCGGCCTATGACTCGCGCCGCGTCGCGCGCCGTCCCGCCATCCCGCGCAAGATTTTTGCCGCCCTGCTTGCCGGGGCCGGTGTGGGCCTCGCCGCCTTCAAGGCTGATCCCGGCCTGCTGGCGCCGCTGATCTATGGCGCCTCTGCCGGCGCGCTGCATCTGGGCGCCTTCGGGCTTGATCCGCTGCGCGACAAGGGGCTGGACGGGGTCGACACCTTTCAGCAGGGCCGCGTTTCGCGCGTGGTCGACGAGGCCGAAGCCTACCTGACCGCGATGGAAGAGGCGGCGCGCCGCTCCGGCGACCGTCAGGTGGAGGCGCGGGTGGAGCGGTTTCACCTCAGCGCGCAGGCGCTGATCCGCACGGTGGAGGAGGATCCGCGCGATCTGTCCGGTGCCCGGCGTTATCTGGGCGTCTACCTGATGGGCGCGCGCGATGCGGCGGTGAAATTTGCCGACATCTACAGCCGCACGCAGGATGCGGGCGCCAAGGCAGATTTTATGCAGCTGCTCACCGATCTTGAACAAAGCTTCGGGCAGAAGACCCGCAAGCTGCTGCTGGACAGCAATGCCGACCTGACCGTCGAAATCGACGTGCTGCGCGGCCGGTTGCAACGCGACGGCGTCCGGCTCGACTGAGCGGATGCCGCAGAACAGATAGGAATGGACATGTCCGACCAAGTGAAAACGAAAGCACAGGATGCCGTGGCGCTTGTGGACGAGGTCAATTCGGTCGTGCTGCCGGATCCCTCCCCCGCCGAGGACGTCGTGTCGCTGGAGACCGCAAGCCCCGAGATGAGCGAAGAAATCCGCGCCCGCATGGACGAGATCGACATGGGCGACACCCAGTCCATCGTCTCCTTCGGCTCTGCCGCGCAGGCCGAACTGCAGGAAATCAGTCAGGCGATGCTGGCCGATGTGCGCAACAAGGATGTGGGGCCTGCGGGCGACAGCCTGCGCGACATCGTCACCACCATCCGCGGCTTTTCGGTCAGCGAGCTGGACGTGCGCCGCAAGCAGAGCTGGTGGGAAAAGCTGGTGGGCCGCTCCGCGCCTTTTGCCAAGTTCACCGCGCGCTATGAACAGGTGCAGGCACAGATCGACCGGGTGACCGACACGCTGCTGAAGCACGAACATGCGCTGCTGAAAGACATCAAGTCGCTGGACCTGCTCTATGACAAGACGCTGCAGTTCTATGACGAGCTGGCGCTTTACATCGCGGCGGGCCAGCAGAAGCTGGCCGAACTGGACAACGTGACCATCCCCGCAAAGGAGGCCGAGGTGCAGGCCGCCAGCCCCGACGCGCAGGTGATGACCGCGCAGCAGCTGCGCGACCTGCGCGCCGCGCGCGACGATCTGGAACGCCGGGTGCATGACCTGAAGCTGACGCGGCAGGTCACCATGCAGTCGCTGCCGTCCATCCGGCTGGTGCAGGAAAACGACAAGTCGCTGGTGACGAAGATCAACTCGACCTTGGTCAACACCGTGCCGCTGTGGGAAACCCAGCTGGCGCAGGCGGTCACCATCCAGCGCAGCGCCGAAGCCGCCGCTGCGGTGCGCGACGCCAATGACCTGACCAACGAACTGCTGACCGCCAATGCCAAGAACCTGCGCGACAGCAACACCGCCATCCGCACCGAGATGGAGCGGGGCGTGTTCGACATCGAGGCGGTGAAACAGGCCAATGCCGATCTGATCGCCACCATTCAGGACAGCCTGCGCATCGCCGACGAGGGCAAGGCCCGCCGCGCCAAGGCCGAAGAAGAGCTCAAGCGCATGGAAGGCGATCTGCGCGACACGCTGTCCTCGGCCAAGGCGCGCGGCACCGGCACCGGTGACACCACCGCCACCTCCGTTCCGGCCGGGGCCTGAGCCATGCGGCGCGGGCGGCTTCTGCTGTCATCTCTGCTCTGCGCGGCGCTGGCCGCCTGCGGCGGGTCCGAGCCTGCGCCGCGCCCCCCCGTGGTGGCGCCGCCGTCCCGCCCTGCCCCGGTAGCCCCGGAGCCCCCCGCGCCCGATCCCGCGCCGCTTCGCCGGTCGCTGGCCAGCGTCGATCTGGAAACCTATTACAGCCGCGTGCAGACCGATCTGCTGGCGCGCGGGCTGCTGCGCACCGATGGCGGCGGCGCCGACACGCCGGTGACCGACACCATGCTGCAGCGCAATTTCGAACGCATCGCGCTGGCCGAGGAATACGAGCGCGGACAGGGGCTGCGCCCCTCCAAGGGGGAACTGGGCCGGGTCAAGAAATGGCTCAAGCCCGTGCGCGTCACCGCCGAATTCGGCACCCATGTGCCCGCCGACATGCAGGTGCAGGCGCGCAACGAACTGACCGGCTATGTCAACCGGCTGGCGCGGATCACCGGCCATCCCATCGCCATGCAGTCCAGCGCCGCCAATTTCCACGTGCTGTTCATGAGCGAGGATGACCGCGCGCAGATCGCGCCGCGCATCAAGGCGCTGGTGCCCGACGTGAACCCGTCGGCGCTGGCGATCTTCGACAACCTGCCGCGGGGCGTGCACTGTCTGGTGATCGCCTTTTCCGACACCTATAACGGCCATGACTACGGGCAGGCGATCGCGGTGATCCGGTCCGAACATCCGCCGCTGCTGCGCCGGTCCTGCATCCATGAAGAGGTGGCGCAGGGGCTGGGGCTGGGCAATGACAGCCCGCAGGCGCGGCCCTCCATCTTCAACGATGATGACGAATTTGCGCTGCTGACCTCCATGGACGAAAAGCTGCTGCAGATCCTTTATGATCCCCGGCTGAAGCCCGGCATGGATGCCGACACCGTGCGCCCCATCGTGCAGGAGCTTGCCACCCGGCTGACCGCACCGCCGGGATCCAGCTGATACAAGGAGTCCCCCATGGGCATTCTCGATTTCCTTTCCGGCCAGTTCATCGACGTCATCCACTGGACCGACAACACCCGCGACACGATGGTGTGGCGGTTCGAACGGGAAGGCCACGAGATCAAGTATGGCGCCAAGCTGACGGTACGCGAGGGCCAGACAGCGGTCTTCGTGCATGAAGGCCAGCTTGCGGATGTGTTCACCCCCGGGCTTTACATGCTCGAGACGAACAACATGCCGATCATGACCTCGCTTCAGCATTGGGATCACGGCTTTCGCTCGCCCTTCAAGTCCGAGGTGTATTTCGTCAACACCACCCGGTTCAACGGGCTGAAATGGGGCACCAAGAACCCGATCATCTGCCGCGATCCCGAATTCGGCCCGGTGCGGCTGCGCGCCTACGGCACCTATTCGGTGCGGGTCAGCGACGCCTCCCGCTTCCTGCGCGAAATCGTGGGGACGGATGGTGAATTCACCTCCGACGAGATCAGCTTCCAGATCCGCAACATCATCGTGCAGGAATTTTCCCGCCTCATCGCGGGTTCCAACATTCCGGTGCTGGACATGGCCGCCAACACCGCCGATCTGGGCCGGATGCTGGCCGAAGGCATTTCCGCCACCATCGCCGACTACGGGCTGAGCCTGCCCGAGCTTTACATCGAAAACATCTCCCTGCCCGCAGCGGTGGAGCGCGCGATGGACAAGCGCACCTCCATGGGGGTGATCGGCAATCTGGACGCCTATACCAAGTTTCAGGCCGCCGAGGCGCTGGCGGCCGAAGGCTCCGCCGCCGGTCAGGCCATGGGCACCGGCTTTGGCGCCGGGCTGGGCATGGCCATGGGCGCGCAGATGTCCGGGGCACAGCAGGCAGGCGCGCAGCCCGGACCTTGGGGCGCCCGCCCCGAGGCGGCAGCGCCGCCGCCGCCCCCGCCGCCGCCGGTGGAACATGTCTGGCACATCGCCGAAAATGGCGCGACCAGCGGGCCGTTTTCCAAGGCCCGGCTGGGGCGCATGGTCACCGAAGGCAGCCTGCGCCGCGACAGCCATGTCTGGACCCAAGGGCAGGATGGCTGGAAGCGGGCGGAGGATGTGGCGGAGCTGGCGCAGCTGTTTACCGTGATGCCGCCCCCGCCGCCTCCGGGGGTCTGAGGCTTAGCGCAGGAATTCCACCTCGACAAAGCTCATCGGGGCGGTGCCCGCGTTGATGACGTTGTGTTCGGTCCCCGCCTCGCGGCGATAGGCGGCGCCTGCGGGGGTCGTGACCTCGCGCACCTCGCCGCCGGGCAGTTCCAGCCGCATGGTCATGTCGGTCAGCGCCACGATGACATAATCGTAATCATGCACATGCCAGCCGGTCTGGGCGCCCGGGGCAAAGTCGAAGCGGGTCACGCGGGTCTGGTCGTGGGACAGCAGCGGGGTGGCGGTGGCGTCATCGCACATGGGGCGGCTCCTTTGGCACGGGGGAAAACGCGCCCATCAGCATCGGCGCGCGGCAGGCATCGGGCGGAAAGCGGTAGGCGTCGTCGCGCTGCGCCGGAAAGGGCCGGTCGGGCGCCACCTGCGACATCTGCAGCAGCCGTCCGTCCAGACACAGATCCTGCGCCGCGTTGCCGATGTTGAACCCGAATCCGCCCGCTCCGCAATCGGTGCCGAACCCGTCCATGTTCCATGCCTGCGGCATCAGCGCATCGGGGCCGTAGACGGCAAAGGCATCGCGCTGCGGATGGAAGGTCAGCCGCCATGTGGTGTCCTCGGTCAGCATGCCCAAGGCCCAGCGACCAATGGGGGCGCCGTCGCGGAAGCCTTCGATCACGAAACAGTCCACATCCTCGGCCGCCACCACGTCACGTTCGGCCATGGCCGCGTCAAAGGCCAGCGCGCCGCGCAGGGAATAGCCGCCGCCGCCCTGCCAGTCGAAGCGCCATGTCAGGTTCTGGGCATGGGCGGCTCCGGCAAGCGCCAGCGTGGCCAGAACGGCCATCAGGGAAAATCGGGTCATCACAGGCTCTGCATCTGCTCCGGTCGCCCCGACCCTAACCGCTGTCGCGCCCAAGGAAAACAGGTTCCCTCCGCCCTTCGCCCGGCCTAGGGTGGCGCCGCCAGACAGGAGCCCTGCGATGAACGAGGAACACCGCTTTCCCTGCGACAATTGCGGCGCCGATTACCGCTATGACCCGGCCACGGGCGAGCTGATCTGCGACCATTGCGGCGACCGCCACGGGATCGAAGGCGCAGGCCCATGGGACAGCGGGCTGCGCGAGCTGGATTTCCACGCCGCCCTGCAGAACCTGCTGCCCCTGCAGGAGATGGAGGATCTGCGGGTCACGCAATGCCCCAATTGCGGCGCGGAGGTGGAGTTTTCCCCCGACACCCACGCCACGGAATGCCCGTTCTGCGCCACGCCCGTGGTCACCGACACCGGCACGCATCGCCAGATCAAGCCGCGCGGCGTGGTGCCTTTCCTGCTTGACGAGGCGGCGGCGCGCAAGGCGATGACCGACTGGCTGGGCGGGCTGTGGTTCGCGCCGGGGGGCCTGCAGGATTACGCCCGCAAGGGACGGCGGATGCAGGGCATCTATGTGCCCTACTGGACCTTCGACGCGCAGACCGCCTCGCGCTACAGCGGCGCGCGCGGCACGGTCTATCACCAGACGCGGCAGGTGATGCGCGACGGCAAGATGACCACGCAGCGCGTGGCCAAGTTGCGCTGGACGCCGGTGTCGGGCCGCGTCGCGCGGTTTTTTGACGATGTGCTGGTGCTGGCGTCAAAATCCCTGCCGAAGAAATTCACCGACGCGCTGGAGCCATGGGATCTGAGCCGGCTGGAGCCTTACAAGCCGCAATACCTCGCCGGGTTCCGGGCCGAGGGCTATCAGGTCGATCTGGACAGCGGCTTTGCCGAGGCGCGGCAGATCATCGACCGCCAGATCGCGCGGGATGTAAAATTCGACATCGGTGGCGACCAGCAGCGCATCACCCGCATCGACACCGACGTGTCGGCGGTGACCTTCAAGCATATCCTGCTGCCGGTCTGGCTTGCCGCCTACAAATACCGGGGCGAAACCTACCGGTTTGTGGTCAACGGCACCACCGGGCGGGTGCAGGGCGAACGGCCATGGTCGGCATGGAAGATCGCGCTGGCGGTGGTGCTGGGGCTGATCGTGGCGGCGGGCATGGGCTATGTCATGTCGCGCTGACGCCGCGATTCCGGGCCTTGTGCCGCCCGCGGCGACAGGGCAGTTTCGGCGCTAACATTCAAGGGAGTGCACCATGATCCTCTGCTGCGGAGAATCGCTGATCGACATGCTGCCGCGGCAGACCGCCAGTGGCGAGACCGCCTTTGCCCCCGTCGCGGGCGGTGCGGTGTTCAACACGGCCATCGCGCTGGGGCGGCTTGGCGCGCCTGCGGGCTATTTCGGCGGCCTCTCCACCGATCTGTTCGGCCAGATCCTTGATGGCGCGCTCAGCACCTCGCGGGTGGATGCAAGCCTTGCGCGCCGGTCGGCCCGGCCCACCACGCTGGCCTTTGTCACCCTGACCAACGGGCAGGCGAGCTATGCGTTTTATGACGAGATGACCGCAGGCCGCATGCTGACCGAAGACGACCTGCCCGATCTGGGCGACAGCACCGAGGCGCTGTTTTTTGGCGGCATCTCGCTGGTGTCGGAACCGGGGGCCGATGCCTATGCCGCGCTGTGCGCGCGGTCCGGCGACCGGGTGGTGATGATCGACCCCAACATCCGCCCGAGCTTCATCACCGATGAACGCCGCTACCGCGCCCGGCTGGGCACCATGCTGCGCCGCGCCGACATCGTGAAGATCTCGGACGAGGATATGGACTGGCTGGGCACCACGCCCGACGCGCTGCATGCCGATGGGGCGGCACTGGTGCTGATGACCCGCGGCGCCGCCGGGGTGCGCGCCAGCACGCCCGAGACCAGCTTCGAAGTGCCCGCCGTCCGGACCGAGGTGGTGGACACCGTGGGCGCGGGCGACACGTTCAACGCAGGCCTGCTGGCCGGGCTGTCGCAGGCCGGGCTGCTGACCCGCGCGGCATTGCGCGCGGCCACGCCCGAGGCGCTGCGCCCGGCGGTGGAACTGGGCGCGCGTGCGGCCGCCATCACCGTCAGCCGGGCGGGTGCCAACCCGCCATGGGATCACGAGCTGTGAGGCTTCTGATCCAGCGCGTCACTCAGGCGCAGGTGGCGGTGGAGGGCGCCGTGGTCGGCGAAATCGGGCCCGGCCTGATGATCCTTGTCTGCGCCATGGCTGGCGATACCGATGTCGAGGCGGAGCGGCTGGCGGCCAAGGTCGCCAAGCTGCGCATCTTCCGCGACGCAGGCGACAAGATGAACCTGTCGCTGCTGGACACGGGGGGTGCGGCGCTGGTGATCAGCCAGTTCACCCTTTCCGCCGACACGCGCAGCGGCAACCGCCCCGGCTTTTCCACAGCCGCCGCCCCGGCAGAGGGCGAGCGGCTTTACACCCGCTTTGCCGCCGCCCTGTCGGCGCAGGGCATCCCCGTCGCCACCGGGCGCTTTGGCGCCGACATGAAGGTGTCGCTGGTCAATGACGGCCCGGTCACCATCTGGATGGACAGCGACAGCTGAACGCGCCGCTTACTGCTGCGACATGCACCTGTGCGGGTCGGTCTTGGCCTCCGGGGCCAGCCCTGCTGCATCTGCCGCGCCATCGGCGGCCTCCCCCTCCACGGCCACACCGACCGAGGTCTGGGTGTCCACCGTCAGCGTCCCGGTGGTGGTGGCGCGGTTGCCAGCCGCATCGGTGGCGGTGACGGAAATGCCGGTCTCGTAGATGCCCATGCGCAGATCGTCGGGCGGCACGGTCAGCAGCCATGCCCCCTCCCCGTCCGCCATCACGCTGTGGCTGCGCCCGTCCAGCACCAGCGTGATCGCCGCATCCGGATCGGTCTGGCCGGTTAGGGCGAGGCCGCCCGCCTCTTCCGCCGCATTCACCCCGCCATTGAAGGTGATCGGCCCGCCAAGGCTGACCGACAGGTCGGTGTCGATCTGAAAGCCATGCGTGGCGGTGGCGCTGTTGCCCTCCGCATCGGTGGCGGTGACCTTTGCTTCGGTCGCATAGCTGCCCGAGGCGAGATCGGAAAAGGCCACGCTCCAGCTGCCATCCGCTTCGGTCAGCGCCTGCTGGCTGAGCCCGGCCAGTTCCACCATCACCATGGCCCCCGCCTCGGCCATGCCGGTCAGCAGCACGCCCGTGCGCAGTTCTTCGGCGCGGAACGCCTCCTCGCCGGTCAGCGGCAGGGGCGCTTCCATCTGCTGGTCTTCGGGCGGCGCGGTCATCTCGCATTCGGTGGCAATTCTGTGGGTCCGCGTCAGCGCATTGCCCGACAGGTCGGTCACGGTCACCTCCGCCTCGCCCAGCCAGCCCTCTGCGTCTGGTGCCGTCAGCAGAAGCGACCAGCGGCCATCCGGGACCACGGTCGCGGCGTGATCCCGGCCCGCCACGGTGACGCTGACGCGCGATCCCGCCGGGGCGGTGCCGGTCAGGCTCAGCCCCTCCTCCCGGTGATCGACGGTCATCAGGTCATCGCCGGATTCTGCCGCGATGCTCCGCAGATGCGGAAGCGGCAGCGCGTCGGTCAGCCGCAGCACGGATCCCCGGTCAGCCGGGGCGGCAAGGTCGCTGCCGCGCAGGACCGGCAGCAGCATGGCGCCTGACCGCACAAACAGCTCCGGCCGGTCGGGACCGGCAAAATACCCGGCCAGCAGCAGCGCCGCGCCATCGGCCAGCACGATCCGCAGATCCTCGCCGGACTGGCGAAAGCTCTGGATGTCAGCCGGATCAAGATCGAACGAGATCTGGCTGCCCGGCGCCGCGTCGATCACCCCCTCCTGACCGCCGCCGCCCGCATGCCCGCTTTCAACCGCACCCGCACGGGTCCGGATCACGAAACCAATCGCTTCCATGAGATTACACCGCTCCCCTCGGGCCGCCCTTTTTTGCTGCCGGCAGCCTGTTTATTCTGTCCCTGAGACACCTTATTTTGGCCATATTCTTCAGTTTCGAAACTGTCGAGGCCATCGCAGCGGTCAAACGGACCGCTGACGTTGCCATAAAGTCGCAAACCCGACCTTGCGTCAAGGACCGCGAAATGGGGGTTCTGTGGGGAAAACGGCAGGAACGGGCAGGATCATGGCCTGCCCGCAGCCCCGGAGCGGCGCGGTGCCGGGATCATTCGGCGGCGGCAGGCTCCTGCCCGCGCAGACGGGCGTCCATCCAGATCTGCAGATCAGCGGCCTGCGCCGCCGTCACCCGCAGCCCCAGCTTGCCGCGCCGCCACAGCACATCCTCGGCGGTCAGGGCAAATTCCCGCTCCATCAGCCAGAGCACCTCGCGCTCGGTCAGCGTGGCGCCAAAATCGCGGCCCAGATCGGCGGCGGACTGCGCGCCCTCCAGAATCTGCCGCGCCTCGGTGCCATAGGCGCGCACCAGACGCTTGGCCCATGCCCCGGTCAGAAAGGGATGATCCGCGCAAAGATCCTGCACCAGCCTGTCGACCCCGCCGACCAAAAAATCACCCCCCGCCAGCGGCACGCCAGCGGTCCAATCGCCGCGCGGCACGTCCAGCACCGTGGCGATGCGCGCCAGCGCCTGTTCGGCCAGACGGCGATAGGTGGTGATCTTGCCGCCAAAGACGTTGAGCATGGGGGCGCCGTCATTCTCTTCCAGCGCCAGAACATATTCGCGGGTGGCGGCGGTGGCACTGCTGGCGCCATCCTCGTAAAGCGGGCGCACGCCGGAATAGGTCCAGACCACATCCTCGGCGGACAGCTGGCGGCGGAAATAGCGATTGGCGAAGCCCAGCAGATAGTCCTGCTCCGCCTCGGTGCAGACCGGGCGCTGGTCGGGATCGGGATGCGGCGCCTCGGTGGTGCCGATCAGGGTGAAATCCTCCTGATAGGGGATCGCGAAGATGATCCGCCCGTCCTGCCCCTGCAGGAAATACGCCTTGTCATGGTCAAAGAGCCTGCGCACCACCACATGCGAGCCGCGCACCAGCCGGACGCCATGCGCGGTGGCCTGCTGCCCCAGCCGGTCGCTCAGCACGTCGGAGACCCAAGGCCCGGCGGCATTGACCACCAGCCGCGCGTGATGGGTGCGGCGGTGGCCCTGCGGATCCTCCGTCTCGATCCGCCAGCCGCCGGTGACGGGCTGCGCCTCCACCACCTTGGTGCGGGTCAGGATGGTGGCGCCACGATCCGCCGCGTCGCGCGCATTAAGCGCCACGAGCCGCGAATCCTCCACCCAGCCATCGGAATATTCCCAGCCCCGGCGAAACCCCTCGCGCAGCGGCGCCCCTTCGGGGCTGTTGCGCAGATCGAGCGTGGCGGTGCCGGGCAGCAGCTTGCGCGCGCCCAGATGGTCATAAAGGAACAGCCCCAGCCGGATCAGCCATGCCGGGCGCCGCCCCTTCATCCATGGCAGGGCCAGCGACAGGATCCGCGAGGTGGGCGTGTCGCTGTCAAAGCGCATCTCGGGATCCCACGGCAGCACGAAGCGCATGGGCCAGCTGATATGCGGCATGGCGCGCAGCAGCACCTCGCGTTCGCGCAGCGCCTCGCGCACGAGGCGGAATTCGAAATATTCCAGATAGCGCAGCCCGCCATGGAACAGCTTGGTCGAACTCGACGAGGTGGCCTGCGCCAGATCGCCCTGTTCGGCCAGCGTGACCGACAGCCCCCGCCCCGCCGCGTCACGGGCAATGCCACAGCCGTTGATGCCGCCACCAATGACGAACAGATCGGTAAACTTCGGGTCAGACATGATCGCTCCCTTGCCTGTCAGGGCGGGATGTAGCATTTTCGCGCTAAATGGAAAATAAACGAATAGAAAGGCCATTCGCTTCTGCGCGAATTTCTGCAGGTGCGAAACCCACCGACCACGGGAGACCATGTCGCGGTCGCTTCGCCTCTCCCGCCAGCAGGGCAGGGCAAGGTCGAGGATCTGGCCGCGGGATTCGGCGTCACCCGGCAGACATCCGCCGCGATCTGGCTGATCTCGCCAGCGCCGGACAGCTGCAGCGGGTGCATGGCGGCGCGGTGCTGCCCTCCGGCACGGTCAACCTCGCGCATGAGGACCGCCGCGCCCTGCACCGCGAGGCCAAGGCGGCGATGGCGCGGGCCTGCGCGGCGATGATCCCGCACAAGGCCTCGGTCGCGATCAACATCGGCACCAGCACCGAGGCGGTGGCGCGCGAACTGCTGCACCATAGCGCGCTGCTGGTGGCCGACCAGTCCAAGTTCCAGCGCGCCGCCCCGGCCCGCATCGCCACGCTGGCCGAGGTCGACACGCTGCTGACCGACCGCGCCCCTGCCGCCCCGCTGGCGGAGGTCTGTGCCGGATGGGACACCGCCATCCGGGTCTGTTCCTGACGGCGCGCCCGTGCCACTCTGACCCCCAGCCGCAGAAGGACCAGCCCATGACAGACCACCCGCCCCGCCTTGCCGCGACGCTGACCGCCATTGACGCCGCGAACGCCGCCGATCCCGATACCGGCGAGGGCACCGCCGCCGCCCTGCTTTATGGCCAGCGGATGACGGCGGAACTGGACCGGATCTTTCCCGACGCCTCGGAGGTGCTGCGGATCGCGGCGCGCGGGCAGCATGTGGAACGCTGGCTGCTGCCGCGCGACAGCTATCCCGAAGGCCGCGCGGGCTATCTGGAGTGGCGCCGCGAGCAGGGCCGCCGTCACGCGGCGCGGCTGCAGGGCTTCATGGCCAAGGCGGGCTATGACGCCGCCGCGCAGGAGCAGGTGGGGCGGATGCTGCGCAAGGAGGGTCTCAAGCGCGACCGGCAGGTGCAGGCGCTGGAGGACGTGATCTGCATCACCTTCCTGAAATGGTATTTCCTGCCCTTCGCCGAGGGCCGCGACGCGGAAGAGCTGGACCGCATCGTCACCCGCACCGCGCTGAAGATGTCGCCCGAGGGCCGGGCGCGGGTGCTGCGGGAGTTCGATCTGCCGGAGCCATTTGTCGCGGCCTTCCGCGCTTGATCGGGGCCGGAGGCGCCTATCTATGACCCGAGCCCATCATCCGCAGGAGAAAGTGATGCCGCAGGACCACCCCCGGAGCGCGCTGATCGTCGCCCATGGCAGCCCGTCGGATCCGGATCCGCAGGAAGCCGCGCTGCAGGCGCTGGCGCGGGCAGTGGCGTCGCATCTGCCGGGCTGGCAGGTGCGCGGCGCCACGCTGGCCGCCGAAGGCGCGTTCGACGCGGGCGTGGCCGCGCTGGAGGCGCCGCTGATCTATCCGTTCTTCATGGCGCGGGGCTATTTCACCGGGCGGGTGCTGGCGGGCAAGGCCGAGGCGCTGGGGCTGCGGCAGATGGAGCCTTTCGGCACCGAACCCGCGCTGATCCCGCTGGCCGAGACGGCGCTGGCCGAGCAGCTGGCCGCGCGCGGCTGGCACCCGGCAGAGACGGATCTGGTGGTGGCCGCGCATGGCAGCGCCGTGTCGCGCACCAGCGCCGACAGCGCCCGGGATTTTGCCGCAGCGCTGCAGGGGCGGATGGGCTTTGCCGCCGGGCGCTCGGGCTATGTGGAGGAGGAGCCCTTCCTGAAGGATGCGGCGCGCAGTTCCCGGCAGGCGATCTGCCTGTGCCATTTTGCGCTGAATGCCGGGCATATGATCGATGACGTGCCCGAGGCGCTGGCTGAGGCGGCGTTTGACGGGCCGGTGCTGCCCGCCTTCATCGACTGGCCGCAGACGCCGCAGCTGATCGCGGAGAGTTTGCGCCGGGCGGTGCCCGTCGCCGCGTGACCGGGATCGCCTGCGGCGTCCCGCTTGCCCGCCTGCCGCCACGCGCGCGGGGGTGATCAGCGCCGCGCGCGGATCACCACCTCGTCGCCCGCGCGCAGATCCAGCCCGCCC
Organism: Salipiger marinus; assembly: GCF_035481585.1. Lineage (NCBI taxonomy): Bacteria > Pseudomonadati > Pseudomonadota > Alphaproteobacteria > Rhodobacterales > Roseobacteraceae > Salipiger > Salipiger marinus. The sequence continues at coordinate 99,866 of NZ_JAYKSL010000015.1, forward strand.
TGCGCGTCAAGCCGCACCCCGGTGACCCGGGCCAGCGCGGCAAAAAGCGCCTGTTCCTGTACCATCACCGGTTCGGGGCAGGCCATGCGGGTGGCGGCAAGCGGCCCCGGCCCCTCCGGCCCCCAGCTGCCGGTGAAGCGGTTGCAGCCGCCGCTGCCGGTGAACCCGCCCTCTTCGTCCCAGAGCAGATCCGGCGCGGATCCGGTCACCGGGGCGCCCGCGATCTCTGTCACCGTCCAGGGCGCGCCGGTGACCGTGGTCATGCCCGAGACCGCGCAGGCGCTGAGCTCGCGGCCTGCCAGCATCACCGTCACCTCGTCGCCCTTGGTCCAGACCCATGTGTCGGGATCCACCTCCGCCACCATGCGCATCCCCGAGGCGGCGGGCTCCTGCCGGAGCGGCAGCGCCACATCCCCCGACAGAAGCTCTGCCCTTTCCCCCGACATGGACAGGCTCAGCCCGCCCTCGGCACAGGTGATCGCCATCTGCACGGGCAGGCCCTGCGCCCAGACCGGTCCAGCCAGTCCCGTCAGCGCCCCTGCCAGCACCAGTCCCAGACTCCGCTTCGGCATGTCGCGTCTCCTTCTGCTGCGGAGCGGTGGTCAGATGATCTCTGCCAGACCGTCCTCCTTCACCGCCTGCATGGCAACATAGGTCGATGTGGTCGAGACATGCGGCAGGGTGGACAGTTTTTCGGCCAGCACCCGCCGATAGCTGCGCATGTCCGCCGTCCGCACCTTCAGCAGATAGTCGAAATTGCCCGCGATCAGATGCACCTGTTCGATTTCCGGAATGGCGGCGACGGCGCGGTTGAACGCCTCCAGCGAGGCTTCGCGGGTGTCGGACATGCGCACCTCGACAAAGGCGACGTGATCCAGCCCCAGCCGGATCGGGTCCAGAATGGCGCGGTAGCCGCGGATCACCCCCAGATCCTCCAGCCGCCGCAGCCGCGCCTGTGTCGGGCTTTTGGACAGGCCGATGCGCCGCGCCAGTTCGGTGATCGACAGCCGCCCCTCTTCGGCGAGGGTGGTCAGGATGGCGCGGTCGAACCGGTCGAACTCTTCGCTATCTGCCTGCATCGTCCGGACCCCGCAATTTGGTGAAAGCGCCTGCATCCTGCGCCATAATCAGGCCAACCGCCTGACGCATCCCGGGTAGAATGGCACAAATCTCTGGAGTTCGCCATGCCTCACGACACCCTGCCCGATCTGCGCGCCGCGATGGATGCCGCCACCTATGCGCCCGAGGCGCCGCTGGTGGCGCGGCTGTCGCAGGAGGCGGCGCTGAGCCCTGCGGACCGCGCCGCCATCACCGCGCGCGGCGCCGATCTGGTGCGCGCCATCCGCACCAGCGCCAAGCCCGGGCTGATGGAAGTGTTTCTGGCCGAATACGGCCTGTCCACCGATGAGGGCGTGGCGCTGATGTGTCTGGCCGAGGCGCTGCTGCGCGTGCCCGATGCCGACACCATCGACGCGCTGATCGAGGACAAGATCGCGCCCTCCGACTGGGGGCGGCATATGGGCCGCTCCTCCTCGCCGCTGGTCAATGCCTCCACATGGGCGCTGATGCTGACCGGCAAGGTGCTGGATCCGGCGCGCCGCCCCGGCCCCGCAGGCCATCTGCGCAACGCGGTGAAACGGCTGGGCGAACCGGTGATCCGCAGCGCCGTCAGCCGCGCGATGAAGGAGATGGGCGCGCAGTTCGTGCTGGGCGAGACCATCGAGGCCGCGATGACGCGCGGCGCCCGGCGCGAGGCACAGGGCTATACCTACAGTTATGACATGCTGGGCGAGGCCGCGCGCACCGAGGCGGATGCCCTGCGCTATCACCGCGCCTATGAGGAGGCCATCGCGGCCATCGCCCGGGCCGCGCGGTCGCAGGACATCCGCGACAATCCCGGCATTTCGGTCAAGCTGTCGGCGCTGCATCCGCGTTATGAGGAGGCACAGAAAGACGACGTGCTGCGCGTGCTGGTGCCGCGTCTGGTCACGCTCTGCGAGGCGGCGGCGCGGGCGCGCATCGGGCTGAACATCGACGCCGAGGAGGCCGACCGACTGGCGCTGTCGCTGGACGTGATCGAGGCCGCGCTGGCCGCGCCGCAGCTGGCGGGCTGGCAGGGCTTCGGCGTGGTGGTGCAGGCCTATGGCAAGCGCGCGGGCCATGTCATCGACTGGCTCTACCAGACGGCGGAACGGCTGGACCGGCGCCTCATGGTGCGGCTGGTCAAGGGCGCCTATTGGGACACCGAGGTGAAGCGGGCACAGGTGCTGGGGCTGGCCGATTTCCCGGTCTTCACCGGCAAGCCCGCCACCGATGTCAGCTACATCGCCAATGCCCGCAAACTGCTGGGCATGACCGACCGCATCTATCCGCAATTCGCCACCCACAACGCCCATACCGTTGCCGCCGTGCTGCATATGGCAGAGGACAGGTCCGCCTTCGAATTCCAGCGCCTGCATGGCATGGGCGAACGGCTGCACGAGATCGTGCATGAGCGCGAAGCGACGCGCTGCCGCATCTATGCCCCGGTAGGCGCGCATCGCGATCTGCTGGCCTATCTGGTGCGGCGCCTGCTGGAAAACGGCGCCAATTCATCCTTCGTGAACCAGATCGTGGACGAGTCGGTGCCTGCCGAAGCGGTGGCCGTCGATCCCTTCACCGCTGGCGCCCCCCGCCCGCTGGCGCGCGGCACCGAACTGTTCCAGCCCGAACGGCCCAATTCCGAAGGCTTCGACCTGACCGACCGTCCCACGCTGGCCCGGATCGACGCGGCGCGCGCGCCGTTCCGCGCCCATGTCTGGCAGGCAGGCCCGGTTCTGGCCGTGGCGGCCCCGGCGGGAGAGAGCGAAGAGACCCGCAACCCCGCCCGCCCATCGGACATCGTGGGCCATATCACATGGGCCAGCGCCGAGACCGTGCAGGCGGCAGCGGGCGCCGCGCAGGTCTGGGAAGCCCCCGCCGCCGACCGCAGTGCCGCGCTGAACCGGGCCGCTGACCTTTACGAGGCGGAGTTCGGGCAGATCTTTGCCCTGCTGGCGCGCGAGGCGGGCAAGACGCTGGCCGATGCCGTGGCCGAACTGCGCGAGGCGGTGGATTTCCTGCGCTACTATGCCGCCCGGGCCGAGGGCGCGCCGCCGCGCGGCATCTTCACCTGCATCAGCCCGTGGAATTTCCCGCTCGCGATCTTTACCGGGCAGATCGCGGCGGCGCTGGCTGCGGGCAATGCCGTGCTGGCCAAACCCGCCGAACAGACGCCGCTGATCGCGCATCTGGCGGTGACGCTGCTGCACCAAGCGGGCGTGCCCCGCAGCGCGCTGCAGCTTCTGCCCGGCGCGGGCGAGGTGGGGGCTGCGCTTTGCGCGCAGCCAGATGTGGCGGGCGTAGCCTTCACCGGCTCGACCGAGACGGCGCAGATCATCCACCGCACCATGGCCGACCATCTGGCCCCCGGCACGCCGCTGATCGCGGAAACCGGCGGGCTGAACGCCATGATCGTCGACAGCACCGCCCTGCCCGAACAGGCGGTCAAGGCCATCCTTGAATCCGCCTTCCAGTCCGCAGGCCAGCGCTGTTCGGCCCTGCGCTGTCTTTATGTGCAGGAGGACATCGCGCCGCATTTCACCGAAATGCTGATGGGCGCCATGGCGGCGCTGCGCCCCGCCGATCCGTGGCACCTGCCCAGCGATCTGGGCCCGGTGATCGACGCCGAGGCCCGCACGGGCATTCTGGACCATATCGCCCGCGCCCGGGCCGAGGGACGGCTGCTGAAAACGCTCGACCTGCCGGAGGAGGGCCATTTTGTCGCCCCGACCCTGATCCGCCTGCCCGGCATCGCAGCGCTGGAGCGCGAGATCTTCGGCCCCGTGCTGCATCTGTGCACCTTCCCTGCCCGCGATCTGGATGCGGTGATCGCGGCCATCAACGCGCGCGGCTACGGGCTGACCTTCGGGCTGCAGACCCGCATCGACGACCGCGTGCAGCATGTGACCGAGCGGGTCCATGCGGGCAACATCTATGTCAACCGCAACCAGATCGGCGCCATCGTCGGCAGCCAGCCCTTTGGCGGCGAGGGCCTGTCGGGCACCGGGCCAAAGGCGGGCGGCCCGCTTTACGTCGACCGCTTCCGCGCCAGCCCCGTCCCCGTGGCGCCCGGCGCATGGCACGCCGCCGATCCTGCCGACCGGCTGCAACATGCGCTTGGCGACCGGGGCACCGCCCCCACGCCGCTGCGCACCGACCTGCCCGGCCCCACCGGCGAGGCCAACCAGTATGTCACCCACCCGCGCGACCCGGTGCTGTGCCTTGGCCCCGGACCGGAGACGGCAGAGGCGCAGGCGCAGGCCATCCGCGCACTTGGCGGGGTGGCCGTGACTGCCCAAGGCCATGTCGACCCCGACACGCTGACCACGCTTGGCGGCTTTTCCGCCGCGCTCTGGTGGGGGGACGAAGCCAGTGCCCGCAGGCTGCGGCAGGCGCTGGCCCGCCGCCCCGGCCCGATCCTGAGCCTTGTCACCGGCGCCCCCGATGCGGGCCATGCCCGCGCCGAACGCCATGTCTGCATCGACACCACCGCCTCGGGCGGCAATGCCGCGCTGCTCAGCGGCAACATGTGACGGCTTTTCCGGCGCGGCCCTCCGCCGCGCCGGATCCGCTTGACGGGCGCGCGGGAAAGACCACACTCCGGGCATGTTTCCGATCCGCGACCACAACCCCTCGGGGCGCACGCCCTTTGTGACCTACGCGCTGATCCTCGCCAATGCGGGGATTTTCTTCAGCTATTGGTCGCTGTTCGACAGCCCGCGCGCGCTGGACGCGTTTTTCTGGGACTGGGCGATGATCCCCGCCAAGATTTCCGACGGCATGGGATTTGCCGGGCTCGTCACCTCGATGTTCCTGCATGGCGGGCTCATGCATCTGGGCGGCAACATGCTGTTCCTGTTCATCTTCGGCGACAATATCGAGGATGCGCTCGGCCATCTGCGCTTCCTGGGCTTCTACCTTGCCACCGGGCTTGCCGCAGCCCTGGCGCAATATCTGATGGAGCCGGGATCGCCCATTCCCATGGTCGGCGCCTCGGGCGCCATCGCCGGGGTGATGGGGGCCTATCTGCTGATGTTTCCGCGCGCCCGGATCGACATTCTCATCATCCTTGTCATCATCTTCAAGATCCTGCCGATCCCGGCATGGCTGCTGCTGGCCGCATGGTTCGCGCTGCAGCTTTTTGGCGGGCTTGGCACCAGCGCTGCCGAAGGCGGCGTGGCCTACTGGGCGCATGCGGGCGGCTTTGTCGCGGGGCTGGCGCTGATCGCCCCGGTCTGGCTGGCGCGCGGCGGCCCGGCCTTCTGGCGCCGCACCCATGGCACCCCGCCCCATCCCGAGGCGCGGTATATCCCCGCCCGCACCCGCATTCCCCGCACAGGACACCGCCGATGACCCAGCCGCTGACCGCCACCTGCCATTGCGGCGCCGTTGAACTGCGCGTCACCCTGACCGACGGGCTTGCCACGGCGCGGCGCTGCGACTGTTCCTTCTGCCGCCGCCGCGGCGCCCCCGCCGTCACCGCCCCCATGGGCGGGGTCGACGTGCTGCGCGGCGCCGAGCAGCTGACGCTCTACCAGTTCGGCACGATGACGGCGCAGCATCATTTCTGCGCGGTCTGCGGCATCTACATGTTCCACCGCCGCCGCTCCAACCCCAATGAATACGGGGTGAACATGGGCACGCTGGCGGGCGTGAACCCCGCCGAACACGAGCCGATCCCGTGGTCGGACGGCGTCAACCACCCCTCCGACGCTCCCGGCCGCCAGACATGACAAAGGGCGCCCGAAGGCGCCCCCCCATAGCCCTCGCAGGACCGGATCAGGCCTCGCGGATCACCTTGGCGAAATGGTCGAACAGATGGCCATTGGCGCAGAGGATCGCGCCCGTCTCATAGGGATCCTGATCGTCGCGCACGCCTTCGACCAGCGCCCCCGCTTCCGAGGCGATCAGCGCCCCCGCCGCCAGATCCCAGATCTGCAGCTCGCGCTCCCAGTAGCCGTCATAGCGGCCCGCCGCCACATAGGCGAGGTCCAGCGAGGCCGCGCCCCAGCGCCGCACGCCCGCGCATTCCGGCATCAGCCGCGCCAGATCCTTCAGCGTGGCAGGCAGGGTGCGCTTGGCGGCAAAAGGCACGCCGGTGGCGAAGATCGCCTCGATCATCCGCGACCGCCCAGATACCCGCAGACGGCGGCTGTCGTTCAGCCACGCGCCAGAGCCCTTTTCGGCATAGAACATCTCGTCCTTGGCAGGGTCGAACACCACGCCCGCGACGATCTTGCCCTTGTGCTCCAGGGCCACGGAAATCGCCCAATGCGGCAGGCCGTGCAGGAAATTGGTGGTGCCGTCCAGCGGATCGACGATCCAGCGCCGGGTCGGATCCTCGCCCGCCTGCCCGCCGCCCTCTTCGCCAAGCCAGCCATAGGTCGGCCGCGCGCCCAGAAGTTCGTCCTTGAGGATTTTTTCCGCCGCGATGTCGGCGCGGCTGACAAAGTCACCCGCCCCCTTCATCGAGACCTGCAGGTTCTCGACCTCGCGGAAATCCTTGACCAGCGACCGGCCCGCCTTGCGCGCGGCCTTGATCATGATGTTGAGGTTGGCACTGCCCTGCATGCGGAAGATCCCCGAAATGGTTCAGGCCGCGCGTATACGCGGCCCGTCACCAAATGCCAAGGCCGTAAGGCGCTCAGCGCCAGATCACGCCCTTTTCGCCCTCGGGCGTCCACGGGCGCGGCAGCGGCGCGGCACGATGCAGGCGCGCCTTGCGCGGGCTGTGGGCCTGCGGATCGTAATAGGTGCCCGCCGTGGGAATGTCGCACCAGATCACCCCGCCCAGAATGACCGGCTGGCGCGGCGCCGGGCACAGGTTGGAAATCGGATAGGACTGGATCAGCGGCGGCTGGGTCGGATCGGGCGACGGCCCGACCCAGATGTCATTCACCACCTCGGCGCGGGCGGCAATGGACCCGGCAAGGCTCAGCGCCGCCACCGCGGCAATAAAGGTCAAAACACGCATGGAAATCCCTCAGCACCCGGAATGAAAGAACTGATGCGAAGCCTAGCAGCCCCCGGCACCAAGTCAAACTTTTGTCCCATTTCGCGCGCACGCCGCAGGATGCGGAAACAGTCCCCGCAGATGACTGAAAAACCCGACCCAGGCGGAAACAGTCAGCCCTTCCAGCGGCCCCAAATATCCCGGGGGAGTCGCGCCTGCGCGACGGGGGCAGAGCCCCCGGCAGCCCCGCCGCCCGCGCCGCGTCAGGACTCTGGCGGCCCGGTCCGGTCGGCCTTCTTGCGCACCAGCACGCTGCGCAGGTCATGCATGGCCAGCAGCAGCGCGTCGGTCACCTCGTCCAGCTGCTCGGGCGTGGCGCGGGTCTGCGCCCAATGCGCCGTCAGGTTCAGCTGTTCGACCGTGCGGTGCATCTCGTCCATCTCGCGCCGGGCCAGCAGCGCGCGCCGCGCCTCGATCCAGCGGGTGATCTCGGCCAGATCCTCTTCCGTCAGCGCCCGCGCGCCCTGCGGCCTGATCTCGCCCTTGCCCAGATGGACCGTGGCGATCTGCTCCATTTCGATGCGGCGCTGGCGGTTGGCGGTGTCGATGCGGAACACCGCCGCGCCATTCTCGCGGATGCGGAAATGATAGTCGGGCAGATCGCTCACCGGGCCGCCCCCCTGTCGCTAGCGCAGCGTGGCGCAGAAGGCGGCGATGCGGCCGCAGGCCTCTTCCAGCACGGTGTCGGAGGTGGCGTAGGAAATGCGGAAATTCGGCGACAGGCCAAAGGCCGCGCCAAACACCACCGCAACCCCCGCCTCTTCCAGCAGGGCGGTGGCGAACTCTTCGTCACTGTCGATCCGCCGCCCTTCCGGCGTGGTTTTCCCCAGCAGCCCCGCGATGGAGGGATAGACGTAGAACGCCCCCTCCGGCACCGGGCAGGTAAGCCCCGGCACCGCGTTCAGCGCCGCCACCACCAGATCGCGCCGCCGCTGGAACACCGCGCGCCATTCCGCCAGAAACGCCTGCGGGCCGTTCAGCGCCTCCACCGCCGCCCACTGGCTGATCGAGCAGGGGTTGGTGGTGCTCTGCGACTGGATCTTGCGCATCGCGGCGATCAGCGGCTCCGGCCCGCCCGCATAGCCGATGCGCCAGCCGGTCATGGCATAGGCCTTGCTGACGCCGTTGCAGGTCAGGGTGCGGTCATAAAGCCCCGGCTCCACCTGCGCGGGCGTGCAGAATTCGAAACCGTCATAGGCCAGATGTTCATACATGTCGTCGCTCATCACCCAGACATGGGGATGGCGCATCAGCACGTCGGTCAGCGCCTTCAGCTCGGCGCGGCTGTAGCCCGCGCCGGTGGGGTTGGAGGGGGAGTTGAACAGGAACCACTTGGTGCGGGGCGTGATCGCCGCCTCCAGCATCTCGGGCGTGATGCGGTAGCCCAGCTCGGGCTTGCCTTCCACGATGACCGGCGTGCCCTGCCCCAGCTTGACCATGTCGGGATAGCTGACCCAGTAGGGCGCGGGGATGATGACCTCGTCGCCGGCATTGAGCGTCGCCATGAAGGCGTTGTACAGCACCTGCTTGCCCCCGGTGGAGACGCTGATCTGCGCGGGCACATAATTCAGCCCGTTCTCGCGCGCGAACTTGGCGCAGATCGCCTGTTTCAGCTCGGCGATGCCGTCGGGCGCGGTGTAGCGGGTCTTGCCGGCCTCGATGGCGGCGATCCCCGCCGCACGGATATGCGCGGGCGTGTCGAAATCCGGCTCCCCCGCGCCCAGCCCGATCACGTCGCGCCCCTGCGCCTTCAGCTCCGCCGCCAGCTGCGTGACCGCCACGGTGGGCGAGGGTTTGACCCGGGCAAGGGTCTGCGAGAGAAAGGTCATGGCGCGCACCGTTTGAATTGCTGTGCCACCTGTCATAGGCTTGGCCCCGAGCCCGTTCAAGCCGCATCGAAGGAACCGCCGATGACTGACGCCACCGACTGGTATGGCCCCGAGTCCGCCACCTTCGGCGACCGGCTCGCCGCCGCCCGCGATGCGGCTGGCATGGATGCCGAAACGCTGGCCCGCCGTCTGGGCGTGCGGCTGAAGACGCTGCAGGACTGGGAAAACGACATCTCCGAACCGCGGGCGAACCGGCTGCAGATGCTGTCGGGGCTGCTGGACGTGCCGATGGCATGGCTGATCACCGGCGAAGGCGAAGGCCTGCCCTCGCCCGAGGCACATGAAGGCACCACGCCCGCCGACATCGCCGAGACGCTGCTTGAACTTCGCGCGCTGCGGGGCGACATCCGCATGGCGGGGGACCGGCTGGCACGGCTGGAAAAGCGCCTGCGCCAGCTGCTTCGGGAAAGGGCCGACACATGACAGAACCTCACGAGATCCGGCTGAAGCGGCTGACCATGCGGTCGATGCGCCGCGGCATCAAGGAAATGGACATCATCCTGATGCGCTACGCCGCCGCGCGCCTGTCCGAGATGAGCGCCGCCGATCTGGACCGCTACGAGGCGCTGCTGGAGGAGAACGATCAGGATCTCTATCAGTGGGTCTCGGGCCAGAGCCCCGCGCCAGAGACGTTCCGCCCGCTGGTGGAGGACATTTCCCGCACCTCCTGCGGCGGTTGAGGCTGTCCCGCGCAGCTTAACCCAATCTTGGCGTTTTTGCCCCAGAACTACCGCCTGACACGGATTTGGCGGAGACGGAAATGAGCATTCATGCCTCCTTGGGGAAAAAGCCGGCGCAGGGGTTTCTGACGGGGTATCTGGAAACCCTCGCCCTTGTGGAACGGCTGCATCGGCTCCTGCTCGATGTCATCAAGGACGAATTCGAACGGGTCGGGATCCTCGACATCAACGCGGTGCAGGCACTGCTGCTGTTCAACATCGGCGACAACGAGGTCACTGCGGGCGAGCTGAAATCGCGCGGCTACTATCAGGGCTCGAATGTCAGCTACAATCTCAAGAAACTGGTGGACATGGGCTACATGCACCACCAGCGCTGCGAGATCGACCGGCGGTCGGTGCGCGTGAAGCTGACCCAGCGCGGGCGCGACATCCGCGCGCTGGTCGACACGCTGTTCGAACGCCACGCCGAAGGGCTGGAGGCGCGCAAGGTCATCGATCTGGAAGGCATCGAGGACATCAACACCGCGCTGCGGCGGCTGGAACGGTTCTGGACCGACCAGATCCGCTACATCTACTGACCCCACCGGCGCGGGAACCGGACCCGAAGGCCCGGCGCCGTGATCTTGGCGGATGTCTTACCAGTGGCCGGTATTGGGCATGCTCGCCCAAGGTTCGGCGGGCTCTTTCGCGTCGCCCTGCTGCAGCAGTTCAATGGAGACGTTGTCGGGCGACCGGACAAAGGCCATGTGCCCGTCGCGCGGCGGGCGGTTGATGGTCACGCCCGCATCCATCAGCGTCTGGCACATCTCGTAGATGTCCGGCACGGTATAGGCCAGATGGCCAAAATGCCGCCCGTCCGAAGGCAGGCCCTCGTCCCCGTCCCAGTTATAGGTCAGTTCCACATCTGCGGTGCCGTCATCCTGTTCCGGCGGGCAGAGAAAGACCAGCGTGAACCGGCCCTTGTCGTTTTCGATCCGGCGACGCTCCTTGAGGCCCAGAAGCTTGTAAAACGCCATGGAGGCGTCCAGATCCTTCACGCGGACCATGGTATGAAGATAGCGGATCGGCATTGCGGGTCTCCTTGTGCTTCCCGTGCCCAACCTAGGCAGCGTCGCGCGCTTGTCGAGACCCTAGGTTCAGAAGGCCGACCGCAGCCCCAGCCGCAGCCCCAGTTCATCGGCATCATACTGGCCGAAATCCGATTCCACCCGCTGGCCGCTGACCGTGACCGTGGGCAGGAAGCCGTAATAATCAAGCTGCCGGATCTCGGCGGTGATCTCGGCGCCAAAGCTGTGATCGCTGCGCTGCTCCCCCGCCACCGGGCCGCTGGAAAAATCCTTGCGCCCGGCGGTCAGGCCAAACTCGATGCCAAGCCCCAGCACCGGCTCGGCCAGACGCAGACCTGCCGCAGCGCTCCACCCGACATAATCGAGCGAGGCGGCATCGGACTGGCTGGCAAGCCGCGTCAGATCCAGCGTCAGGTCATGCCCCGCCCCCAGCGTCTGCCGCCAGCCCGCGCCCGCCCGCCAGCTTGTGGCATCGGCGGTGGCCGTGCTTTCGGCCTCCTGCTGGCGCAGCCCCGCGCTCAGCTGCACCATGCGCCCCTGCCCCAGCGCAAAGCCCTGCACGGCGGTGCCGTCGACATAGCTGGTATAGGGATCGCCGCCATACCAAGTGCGCCCCACCGCCAGCATCACCTGATAGGGCCGCTGCGGCGCGCCGGAGAGGCCGCGATGCGCCAGCCCCAGCTGGGCAAGGCCAAAGGCGAAATCCGATCCTTCCGCCCCCGGCGCCTTGTCCTTGGCGTCTTCGGACAGGGTGTAATCCGCCTGCGACAGGGTCAGCAGCAGGTCGGTCTGGTGGCGCATGTCCGTCTCTTTCAGACGGTAGCGCAGGTTCAGGCCGCCCTTGACCTCGGTCCCCGACAGGGCGACGGCGCTGCCCTGAAGCTCGGCCTCGACCACACCGAAAAACGGCAGCTCATAGGTGCCGGTGGTCTTTTTGGACCCGTTGTTGATGTTCGACACCGGGGCAACCGAGAAGCTCAGGTTCACCCCCCACGGGTTGCGGGCGCGCACATAGTAGAAATCGCGCTCCGCCACCTTGCGCAGCGCCGGGCTTGGCGCCGCCTCGATCGCCTGCCGCAGCCGCAGCTGCCCGATCATGTGATGCCCCTGCGAGGCGGCCACCTGCGCGCTGACCAGTGCTGCGGCAAAGCGCTGTTCGTCGCCTTCGGCCAGCCTGCGCGCGGCGGCGGCCCCGGCGCGGGCCTCGTCAAACACGCTCAGATCGCGGGCCGACCGGGCGCGCAGCAGCTGCGCGTCAAAATCTTCCCCGTCCCGCGCCACCAACGCCTGCGCATAGCTCAGCGCGACCCGCGGACGGCCCAGTTGCAGCGCGCGGGCGGCTTCGGCGCGCAGCTGGCCGGGCGACAGCGCGCGCTCCTGCGCGCCCCCGCCCGTGGCAAGCATCAACCCCGCCAGCGCCGCAAGCCCGACCCGCCGCATCACGCCGCCTCAGCGGGACACGAGGAAGCCGCCGGTTTCGCGCTGGGTCACCCCCGACACACCGGGCAGCTCCGACTCCACCACGATCACGCCGACCACTTCCGACGCCTTGTCGCCATCGGCGCCATCCGACAGGATCGCGTAGAAATTGCCGCTTTCGAACACTTCGCCCGCGGCGATGCTTTGCAGTTCACCCGTCATTTCGCCGTTGCTGTCAGCGACCCCCGGACCGACCTTGAACACCAGATCAGGCACGGCGGAGAGGTCGGTTTCATACTGTTCTTCCAGCGCGGTCAGATAGGTTTCCGTCACATCGGTGCCGTCCAGATCGTAATAGCGCCGGTTGGAGATCACCCCGCTGACGCCGGAACCGTCGTTGAAATCCTCGAAATCGATCGCCACCGTCGCATCGCCGGTGACATAATCAAGCCCGCCCGCCCCGGAATAATCCTTGAGCCCGGCATAGCTGCCGCGATAGATCGCCTGCCCCGTCTCGGGCAGGGTCACGCCGCCGTTGCGCTGATAGACAAAGCCGCCAAAGCCGTAATCCACATAGGCGCCGGTCCGCACGATGGCGAGTTCGGTCTGCCCCGACTGGCTGACCGCATAGATCGCCTTATGGGTGAACTGGCCGATCGTCTCGTTCGTGACCGGATCAAGCACCGTGGCCGCGTTCTCGTAGACCGCAAACGGCCCAAGGCTGCCCACCTGATTGTCCCGACTGTAAGGCGCATTGCCGTCAAAGGCGAGGTTATCGACAAAAAACGTATCGTTTTCGCGATCATAGGCGGGCGAGCGGATCATCCCGGTGCCGGCCTCCTCGTCCTGCGGCTCGTAGCGCACGATGCGGCTGCTGGGGGTGGGGCTTTCGGTGCCCGGCGGAAGCCGCCCGTCGCTGTCGATGGGATCGGTGGTGCCGGTATCGGTCCCCGGATCGGTTCCGGTATCGGTGTCGTCGTCCGATCCGGACAGGGGATTGCCGTCGCCGCAGCCCGCAAGCAGGCCAAGGGCCAGAACGGCCACAAGAACACGATCCATCATTCTGCTGCCTCAAGCGTTTATAATTTGGTTTTGTCATGAGGCTCGCGGAGGATCACGGTTCTGTCAACGAGCGGCGTCAGACTGCGCTGGATCCGCTGCCCGACTGTGTCTCGAATGCCCGCAGTCGGACGGTTCCCCAGAAGGCGGAGCCCATGTAGGAACGCCGCGAGTCTTCTGGTGGAAAAGGAATCGTCATGCCGCTCAGCCCCGAACAAGAAGCCGAGATCGCAGAGCAGCGCAGCACGGCCCGCCCGACCCTGCGCGCCACGTCGCCGGGGATGGAGGCGCATCTTTATACCGCGCATCCGGTGCTGGATCACGGCTTTGTCCGGGTGGTGGATTACATGGGCGACGATGCCGCCATCTGTCAGGCCGCCCGGGTCAGCTACGGGCGCGGCACCAAATCGGTGTCCAATGACGAGGGGCTGATCCGCTATCTGATGCGGCACTGGCATTCGACGCCCTTCGAGATGTGCGAGGTCAAGTTCCACGTCAAGCTGCCGGTCTTCGTGGCGCGGCAGTGGATCCGCCACCGCACCGCCAATGTGAACGAATATTCCGCGCGGTATTCGATCCTTGACCGGGAATTCTATATCCCCGAGCCCGGCCAGCTTGCGGCGCAGTCGGTCATCAACAATCAGGGCCGCGGCGCGGCGCTGTCGGGCGAGGAGGCGCAGCGCGTCCTGCGCTATCTGCAGGATGACGCCTCGCGCGCCTATGACCATTATCAGGAGATGATCTCGACCGAGGGGCAGCAGGGACTGGCGCGGGAACTGGCGCGGATGAACCTGCCCGCCAACATCTACACGCAATGGTACTGGAAGGTGGATCTGCACAACCTGCTGCATTTCCTGCGCCTGCGCGCCGATTCCCATGCGCAGTATGAAATCCGCGTCTATGCTGAAACGATGTGCCGCATCGTCGCCGACTGGGTGCCCTTCGCCTATGCCGCCTTCGAGGATTACCGTCTGGGCGGCGCCACCCTGTCCAAGACCGCGCTGGACTGCCTGCGGCGCATGCTGAAGGGCGAGGAGGTCACGCAGGAAAACTCCGGCATGTCCAAGGGCGAATGGCGCGAATTCCGCGCCACGCTGGACTGAGCCCCGGGGGGGGAACGCC
>NZ_JAYKSL010000015.1:114294-126990 GCF_035481585.1 Salipiger marinus
CCCCCGCCCGAAAGCAGGGGCGCGCCACAGCACGATCAGCCGGACAGCGCGGCGGAGATCACCGCCGACAGGTCGCTGCCCACCCGCTGGAAGCCCAGAAGCCGGGCCACCGCGCGGATCATCTCGTCTTCGGAGACATCGCCGCTGTCCTGCCGGACGAGCCGCGCCGCCGCCGCGATTTCGACCGGCGGCAGATAGGCGGCCTTCAGCAGGCTGCCGGTTTCCTCGGAGCGGTCGCGCACCGGCGGATCGCCCGCCTGCGCCTCGGTCATCAGGAAATCGCCGTCGCGCAGCAGCTGAGGCTCCTGCCGCAGGGCGACCCCGATGGCATGGCCCGTCGCCTCGCTGATCCGGGATCCGACCCGCGCCCGCCCGAAGGCGGCCGAGATGCGGCGGGCGATCTCGTCCCGGTGCACCGGACCTTCCAGCGACACGATCTGCACCACCAGATCGGCAAGATGGGTCACCGGCGCCTCGTGCGGGTCCACCCCGGCGCGCACCACCAGATCGGCGCGGACATAGGCGGGCATCTTCGGGCCCGGTTCCGCCGCGGGACCGGCTGCGGGCGCCACCTCGGCGGGCAGGTCGGGAAGCTGCGGCATCGCCACCTGATTGGCGCCCTGCACGCGGATGCCCTGTTCCATCGCCGCATGGGCGGCCAGCAGCGCCGCCTTCAGCCGCGCGATCTCGCGCGTGCGGTGGTGGAACCAGTCGGTGCTCCAGATCCGGTGAAAGCGCCAGCCGAGGTTTTCAAGGATGTCCTGCCGCAGCCGGTCGCGTTCCCGCGCCCAGAGGGCGCTGTGATAGGTCGCGCCGTCGCATTCCACCGCCACCAGATACTGGCCGGGCCGGTCCTTGTGCCGCACGCCGATGTCGATGCGGAAGCCCGCGCTGCCGACCTGCGCATCCGCGACAAAGCCCAGATCCCGGATGACGCTGGCCACATCCTCCTCGAAGGGGCTGTCAGGCTCCAGCCCGGTAGGGGTGCGGACATCCATGATCCCGGTCTTGGCGTAATCAAGGAAGCGCTTGAGCACGCGCGGCCCGTCGCGCCGGACGCGGGTGGGGTCGATGTCGCCCGGATCGAAGGAGGCAAAGACCTCGCAGCGCACCCGCGCGCGCGAGAACAGCACGTTGAGCCGCCGTTCCCCGCCTTCGCCATTGACCGGACCAAAAGACATGGAGGCGAGCCGCCCGTCCGGTTCCTGCGGACCATAGCCCACCGAAATCAGGATCACGTCGCGTTCGTCCCCCTGCACGTTTTCGATGTTCTTGACGAAGACATCCTCGGATTTGCCCTCGCGCAGGAAGGCATCCAGCACCGGATCGGCGCGGCGCTGCAGTTCCAGCACCTCGGTCAGCATGTCGGCCTGAGTCTTGGAAAAGGCCACCACGCCCAGCGACAGGTCGGGCCAGCGCCGCGCATGGTCGGCCATGGCGCGCACCACCTCCTCCGCCTCGATGCGGTTGGTGCCCTGCCGCCCGAGGCCGCTGCCGCCCCGCGCATAGACCCCGGAGACGCGGCGGAACTTGAGCCCGTAATCCGGATCAAGCTGCAGCGGCGAGGGTGGCAGCACCAGCGAGTCATTGTAGAATTCGGCGTTGGACACCCGGATCAGCGAGGGATCGCGGGACCGGTAATGCCATTCCAGCATGCGCTGGCGCAGGCCCCGCGCCTCGCAGAGCGACAGGATGCTTTCCATATCGGCGGCGGTGGCGCCCACCGGCAGATCCTCGTCCTCTTCCTCGCTGTCTTCGGCGTCATCCACCAGCCGGTCGAAGAACGATGTGGGCGGCAGCTGTTTCTGGTCGCCCACCACCACGATCTGCCGCGCGCGGGCGATCACCCCCAGCGCATCCTCGGGGCGGATCTGCGAGGCTTCGTCGATCACCAGCAGGTCGAAGGTCACGCTGCCCGGCGGCAGGAACTGCGCCACCGACAGCGGGCTCATCAGCATCACCGGCTTGATGCGCTGCACCATGCCGCCTGCCTTGCGCATCAGCCAGCGGACCGACTTGTGGCCCTTCTTGCGGCCCACCTCGCCCCGGATGATGCCCATCTCGCCCACGGTGCCGCGCGGCATCTGGTCGAAATGGCGCGACAGGATCAGCGTCTTGGCGGTTTCGATACGGTCCTTTTCCTGATCGCGGAACAGGCTGACCAGATCGTGCCGGTCCAGCTGCGGCAGGCTGTTCAGATCGGGACGCGCGGCGCGGGCGGCGGTCCAGCGCGCCTCGGCGCAGGCATAGATGAATTCCTGCGCGGCGCGCGACGGCTCCACCTGACCGGAGGACACCGCATCGACCACATCCCCCGCCTCGGCGGCGACGACGCGGCGGATGGCCTGCGCCAGCCCGCCCCAGTCGCCATAGCGCGAGGGTGCGGCAGCCATCTGCGCGAAGGTCGCGTGCACATCGCCCAGCGCTGCCGCGTCAAGCTCGCGCCCCAGCCCCGCCTGCGCCAGATCCAGCCGCAGCCGTGCCACCGGGGCGGCGATCCGCTCGCGGCAGGCGGCGATGCGGCTGTCCAGCGCGTCAGCCTCGGCCTGCGGGTCGGGCAGCGCGTCCAGCGCCGCCAGAAGCTGCGCCGCAGTGCTGAAGGTGCCCGCGCGGCGCAGATCGGCCAGCCAGCGCGCCACGGCCTGCGCTTCGGCAAAGGGCGTGCGCTCGCCGCGCCATGCGCCCGCCAGCGTGGCCTGCAGCCAGCTTTCTTCTTCGGCAAGGCGGCGGCGACGGGTCTGCACCTCCGCCAGTTCATCGACCAGCGCCAGCCGCTCGGCGGGCGGTTTGGGCAGTGGCCCCGACAGCAGCCCCGCCAGATCCGTCGAGGCCCGGCGATAGCCGCCAAAGATCCGCGACAGCAGCGAGGCCTGTCCACGCGCCAGCGCCATGCGCAGCGGCGCCACCTCCGCCGTCCATGCCGGGGCGGCAAAGCGTTTTTCCGCCGCAGCATGGGCCGCAGCCCAGTCCGCCCCCGCTGCCAGCGCCTCGTGCAGGCGCGGCTGGTCGGCGGCGTCAAACAGCACCGCGCTCCACTCTCCTGCGCCCTCCGGCTGTGCGGCCAGTGCCCGCAGCCCCGCCACCAGCGCCAGCAGGCCGGTCAGGCTCTGCGGCTCCGGCAGGTCCAGCGCCTGCGCGATCCGCGCCGCCTCGGGCCGCAGCGCGTCGATCTCTGCCAGCGCGGCGCGCAGGTCCATCTCCAGCCGCGACAGGTCGGTGGGCTGCAGATCAAAGGCGGCGGTGCCCCGGAACGGGTGCTGCTCCGGCGCCCCCACCCGGTCCAGCGCCACGACAAAGCCCGCGATGGCCTCCTGCGCGCGGCGGCGGGCGGTCCGGTCCAGCTGCCCCAGCCCGGCAAGCGGGATGACGGGCGGCGGCGCGCCCTTGCCGATGCAGCCCACGATCTCGGAAATTGCCTGAAACGGCGTGTCGCCGGTGGGCGGCAGCGGCTCGTGCAGCAGCGCGGTGATGCGGTTCAGCTGGTCCCGGGTGGCGCGCAGGCGGGCGGGATCCGCCGCGTCCGGCAGCTTGTCGGTGCTGGCCATCAGCGTCCGGCCCAGTTCCTGCGCCAGCGCCTTTTTATTCGCGGTGCGCGAATGCAGTTCCAGACAGATGTCGCGCAGCCCCACGCGCACCAGCCGGTCATGCACCA
Organism: Salipiger marinus; assembly: GCF_035481585.1. Lineage (NCBI taxonomy): Bacteria > Pseudomonadati > Pseudomonadota > Alphaproteobacteria > Rhodobacterales > Roseobacteraceae > Salipiger > Salipiger marinus. The sequence goes on from NZ_JAYKSL010000015.1 coordinate 117,947, forward strand.
CCGAGAGTGCGGCCATCTTCTCGGCCACGAACAGCACCGACTTGCCGTCATGGGCTGCCGCCGCGATCAGGTTGGTGATGGTCTGCGACTTGCCGGTGCCGGGCGGGCCCTGCACCACAAGGCTGGCGCCGCGCCGCACCTCTTCGATCACCTTGGTCTGGGAGGCGTCGGCATCGATGACCTGAATGATCTCCGCCGGATCAAGCAGGTCGTCCAGCCGGTCCTCAGCGCCAAAGACCGGCCTGTCCTCCTCGAACCCGTCAGCCAGCAGCCCGCGCAGCAGGCCGTTCTTGGCGAAAGCGTCGGCGGGCCATGTGGCGGGGTCCAGATCGCGATGCATCAGCAGCTTGGCGAAAGAGAAAAAGCCGATCTGCATGCCGTCGGCATCCACGGACCAGCCGGGCTGCGCCGCCACCGCCTCCTGCACCTGCGCCAGATACAGCGACGGCGTCCAGCCTTCGGTCTCGTCGATCTCGGGCAGCAGGATGCCGAAATCCTGCCTCAGCCGTTCCAAGAGCGGCAGGTTGGTCGAGATGTCATCCTCGCGCCCGGCAATGTCGAAGGTGGAGGTGCGGTCGTTGCGAAGCAGCTGCACCGGCATCAGCACCAGCGGCGATTCGCGCACGACCTCCGAGGACGGGCTTTCGCGCCAGCGCAGGAACCCCATGGCAAGGTAAAGGATGTTGAGCCCCTGCTCTTCCTCCGCCGTGCGCGCATCCGAGGCCAGCCGCAGCAGACGGCGGGCCAGCGCCTCCGGCCCCAGCGGCGTTTCCAGAAAGCCGTCGGTCAGCCGGTCAGATTCGGGCGGCAGATCGGGTTCAGGCAGGGCCAGCGCCATGTCTTCGCCCTCGCCCTCGCCGGTCCGGTCCTTGCCCATGGCCTTGAAGCGCATGCGCCTGCTGCTGCCGCGCAGAATCGCAAAAACCTCGTCAGCGCGCTCGTTGATGAGGGTCAGGCAGTTCGCCCGGGAATTGGCGCGGTTCACATGAACCAGCCGGTTGCGGGTTCCGGTATCAAGCAGCTTGCGACGGGCGGCCTCAAGGACTTTCGAAACGCTTTTTTCTTTATTTTCCAACATCACAGTCGTTCTGGTTGCATCCGGCCATTTGGGGGCGAAGCGCGGAGGAGTGTCAAGGCGGGGCGCCGGGAAAGCAGGTCGGACCAGCCCGCCGGTCCGGTCCGCCAAGGGCAGGCGCCCTGCCCCGCTACAGGACAAATGCCCCGGCCAATAGCGGGCAGCGCCGCATCAGCCGGATATTTTGTCAGAAATTTTTTACCAATTGCATTGCCCCCCGCCCCTCCTCCCGCCGGACCCGGGGCCAGCAGGTGACAGCTGCCCGCCTGCGCGGCGGGAGCCGCGGGCAAGCAGCCCGCGTTCCGGTGTCGTGGCGCCAATGTCCGGCTGCAAAAAATGCAACTGCTGTCATACTCAGACGGTGGCGCGGATGCGATCCTTCACCGAATCCGACCGCACCATGGCGTCACTTGCGGCGTCGGGTTAGGATCATCCATCCCGGATACAGGCGCGCCATGGATTTCATGAACCTCCTCCGCTCGGCGGAACTGCTGCTTTACGAGGTGGTGTCCTGGCTGGTTTTTTACCCGTTGACCCTGTTGCGCTGCGTCCTCCGGCCAATGTCGATGATCGCCTATGCCGAGCAGGAGCTGAACCGCCCGCCCGAGGATCAATTCGCTGACGCGCTAAGCCCGCCGATCTTCCTGTTCCTGACGCTGATGATCGCCCACATGATCCAGAGCGGCTTCATCCACAAAGAGGCGATTTTCGAAGGCGTGCTGGCGGACCAGCGCAATCTGCTGGTCCTGCGGGCGGTCGCCTTCAGCCTGTTCCCGCTGCTTCTGGGCATCCAGCATGTGCGGCTGTCCGGTCAGGATCTCAGCCGCAAGACGCTGCGACCGATGTTCTATGCGCAATGTTATGTCACGGTGCCTTTTGTGGTGACGCTGGATCTGGCCATCATGCTGGGCAGCGTTTCGGCGGGCTGGTCGGGGCTCGCGCTGACGGTGTTCGGGCTGGGGCTCTGCTGGTATGCCGTGGCGCTGACGCGCGGGTTCATGGTCCATCGCAACACCAGCCGTGCCAAAGCCATCGGTCAGGCGATGCTGGCGATCTCGCTGGGCGGGGTCAGCTTTCTTGCCATCCTTGCGCTGTCGCTTCTGACCGGGCCGATGACTGTCGGCGGCTGACGGGGCCGGGGCTGGGCCCGCAGCACTATCAACCGCCCCGGCGCCGGACCCGCGTGTTCAGGCGGATGGCACTGCTGCGAGACAACGGCCATGGCGTTTGCTCACGCAGTGGTGCCGATGGGCGCGTGGCCCACGGCAAAGGCAAACAGGAAACCGGTCCAGTCATTCAGGACATGCGCCCCCGCCGAAACCCACAGATTGCGGGTGACGATGTAGGCCAGCGTCAGCAAGACACGCGCAGTGCCGATCCCGATCAGCGCCTGCGCCCAGTTCCAGTCATAGGTCGGCAGATGCGCCGCCCCGAAGAGGAGGGAGGAGATGACAAGCGCAAGCATGATCCCGACCCGCCGCGACAGATGCATCCGCGAGACGCAGACCCACAGCACGGCAAGGAAGGGCAGGATCCCCAGCAGTTCCTCTCCGACCAGTTGCGGGAGGGTCGGGATAAGCCGTGCGACAAGCTCGGGGGCGGTCATGCTGCCCAAAGAAACGGCCACGGGATTATGGCTGAAGGTGACAAACTGCGACAGGATCAGCCCCATGGCCAGCGACCCGACCAGCGCCAGCGCGGCGAAGGCGACCATCTGGCCCAGCTGCCACAGGCCGACAGGTCCAAAAAGCACAGTCCAGTGAGGCCCGGCGACCCTGCGCAGCGCCAAGAGCGGGAGGATCACGAACAGAAGCGCCGGGATCAGGCTCTGCGGAAAGCCCTGCAGTGGCAGCAGGGCCAGAACGCCAAAGGCCAGCACAAGCGCGGCCATCAGCATCAGCCAGTGCCGCCCGTTCAGGTGAACCGGCAGACCGGCATAAAAGGGAAAGTCCGGTTTCATTGACCTCGGCCTTCTGTGCAGCATTCAGATCGGGCGGGGCTGGCCACCAGCCGCCCCTGTCCATCGCGGGGCTGGCGCAGGCAGGCGGCTGTATCGCCTGCCCGGTGCAGACCGCCTTTCGGAATGCGGATCATGGCGCAGTTTACGTGTTCGCTTGGCACGCCACTATCCAGAATGCGACGGCTGCGTGGGAACCTGTCCGATCCGGGCCCGCGCCGCGTTATCTTAGCGCCGCCGCCAGCAGATCCGCGACATGCCGCAGGGCCCGGTCCTTTGCGCGGCGCTGATGCCACGCAAGGTGGAGGGTAAAGCCGGTGACCGGAATGGGGGTGGGCAAGGTGACAAGGTCGCGGGCCGTGGCCACCACCCGCGAGGGCAGCATGGCGATCATGTCCGAGCCGCGCAGCAAGTCGGGCACCATGCCAAAGCTCGGCACCACCAGCCCCACGCGGCGCGTCCGGCCAAGGCGGGCCAGTTCGGCATCCAGCGGGCTGCGCGCCTCGCCCCGGCCCGAAACAAGGATATGCGGCCAGGCCAGCCATTGGTCGAGACCGAAGTCCGGAATCGCCGGATGTCCGGGGCGCAGCGCAAGGACATACCGCTCGGCCAGCACTTCATCCCGCTGGATGTCTGCGTCGTCATCGGCAAAGACCGAAATGGCAATGTCGGTGCTGCCGTCCATCAGCGCGGCCTTTGCGGCCCGGGCGCCGTGCCAGGGCTGGATCACCAGATCAAGGCCGGGGGCGGTGTCGGCCAGCGCCCGCTGCAGCGGGCCCGTCACGAACAGCGCCGGGTAATCCGCCATGGCGATCCGCAGGGTCTGGCGGATCCCGGCCAGCGGCAGCTCCGGCGGTTCGACCAGATCGGTCACGCCTGCCAGCAGCGATTTCAGCGGAGCGCGCAGGGATTCCGCCTTGGCCGTCAGCCGCATGGTGCCGCGCCCGCGCTCCAGCAGTTCATCGTGAAACAGATGGCGGCAGCGTTGCAGCGCGGCAGACGCGGCGGGCTGCGACAGGCCCAGTCGATCGGCGGCCCGGCTGACATGCGCCTCGTCCAGCAGCGCATCAAGGATCACCAGCAGGTTCAGGTCAAGCGAACGCAAATTCATAAGAGTGATAATAGATCAGATTTTTTATCGATTGGAGTAATTTCTTGGAAGCCCGCATCGTCGCGTCAGTCCAACACCGGAGATGACGATGACAAAGACCCTGATCCTGCTGTTCCATCCCGACCTGTCCCGGTCCAAGGCCAATGCCGCGATGGCCCGCGCCGCTGCCGCCTTGCCCGATGTGGAGGTGGTGGACATGACAGCCAGCGCCCCGAACGGGCTTGATCTTTTCCGCGATGGCGAGGCCGAGGCCGCGCGGCTGCTGTCGGCCCGCCGGATCGTGCTGCAATTCCCGGTGCAATGGTATTCGACCCCGCCGCTTCTGAAGGCTTGGCAGGATGCCGTGCTGACGCGCATGTTCTACCTGAGTTACGAGACCGAAGGGCGCCGCGTGGAAGGCATGCCACTGATGATCGCGGCCACGGCAGGCAACACGCCCGACGCCTATCGTCACGGCGGGCGCAACCTCATGCCGGTTGCCGACCTGCTGGCGCCGCTGCGCGCCACGGCGCATCGCTGCGGGCTGGTCTGGGCTGATCCCTTTGTCCTTTACCGTGCCGACAAGCTGTCACCCGCAGAGACAGAGGCCGCCGCGCAGGAGTATGCCGCGCATCTTGCCCGCTGGATCGCCACGCCGCAGGGACAGGCGGCCTGACCCATGGAAAGGCCGATGACAGCGTGTGTCGGCCCTGTGGGCCTTTTCACGCCTTCCGAAGTTGTGGCGTCACCGGTGGCCGACCCATCCGCGGTCATCGGTAAAGGCCCGGGCATCCGAGATCCGCGCGGGGCTGTATCTGTCAGGCAAACTGTCCAGCGGGGCAAGCGGGAGGCGCGACGCCGCAAACAGGACATTGGTGCGACCGGTCGAGGTCCGGGCGCCGTGAACAACCTCCACATGCGGATAAAGCTCGCGCAGGATCGCATGGACACCCCGGGCAAGCGGGCCGTCGGGCCTGTCCAGAAGGTTCACGTAGACCGGACCTTCGACAATCTCCCGCAGGCGCGCGAAGGCCTCGCGCGTGACCAGATGCGCCGGGACCGAGCCGGAGGAGAATGCATCCATCACGGCGGCATCAAAGCGCTGCTCGGTTTCGTTCAGATAGACCCGCCCGTCGGCGTGAAAGATGCCAAGACGCCGGCCTGCTCCGTCTCCCTCGGCCGCGTCAAAGCCGGTCCGCGCGATCATCTCCGCCGCGCGCGGCATATGCGCACGCACCACCTTCGTCACCAGCGGATCAATCTCGACCGCCACCGCCTCTGCTGCGGGGCGCGACGCGAGCAGCTTCGTTGGCAGCGTGTAGCCGCCCCCACCGACGAACAGCACCGAAGGGTCGGGCCCAAGGTCGCGATCCATCCGCGCCCAGAACCATTCGGTGTAGCTGAGGGCCAGCCCGACCGTGCCATCATCGCTGGCCTCTCCGGGCGCGGTGCTTTCGGCGGCCTGCATGGTTCCGTCCGAGACAAGGCGCACCTCCGGACCCTGCCGGTCGACGTGCAGGCAGGACAGGCCCGATTCGTACTGGCAGGCCGGGGTTCCGGCGAGGCCCGCAAAGACGACAAAGACCGCAGCCGCGATGGTCGTTCCGGGTGTACCCGTCTGGCCGCCGCGCACGAATGGCAGGCATAGCAGCACAGCCACCCCGCAGGCCGCAAACGTCGCCGTGGACCCGATCCATGGCAGCGTGACGAACCCGGCAAGGATGGCCCCGAAGATCGCCCCGACCGAACCAGCGGCCAGCACGAAGCCCAGCGAGGATCCCTCCCGGCCCGGACGCGCCTCGATCGCAAGTTTGGCGAGCAGGGGCGATGGCAGCGTGACACAGACCGAAGCCGGGAAGAAGACGAGGATCACGCTGAGCATCATCCCGTCGGTGCCGCGAACCCCCCAGGAATGGAGCAGGCCGAGCAGCGTGGGCGACACCGCCATAAGCACCGCCGTCGCGACAAGCGCACTGCGGACATTGCGCAAGGCGACGGCGCGAGGCCGCTCCGCCACGATCCCGCCAAGCGCGCTGCCAAGGGAAAAGCCGCCCAGCACCGTCGCGATCACGGTGGTCCAGGTCAGCAGGGAGGTGCCGAAAAACGGGGCGAGCACACGGCCCGCCGCGATCTCGTAGGTCAGCCCCACCGCCGACAGGGCGAGGATGAGGGCAATGAGGACAGGAAACCGGATGGTCATCTCCTTGGTGACTGCAGGGTGTCGGTGCTGAACAAAGCGAAGAAGTAGCGGTTCTTTGCAGGAAATCATGTCGTCGCCTACCGGAAAATCTGCCCCATCTGTCGTCAAGCGCTTGAAGCTCGGGGGAAACGGTCGTCCTCATCCTGTGCGCGCATATGCACGTTGTCGCCCAGCAAGACGAGCCACAGCCGGGGCTGCCGCGCGGCGTCACGCCCTCTGGATCAGGCCGCCTGCGCTCTCAGGGGCAGCCTGCACATCCGTCGGCTGATGGCCCATGAGCGGCACGCCCGCCCTTGCCCCGCACTGGGCCCGGGCACCGATGTGGCGCAGGAGACGGTCGATGCGGCGATCCTGCGTGATCCCGTCAGGGACGGGGCTGGCAGGATCCGCTCCTCGCGGGCGAGGATGGCGAACATCCGACAGAACATTGCCCTTGCGCATCGGCTGAGGGGTGTTTTTCTTGCGACACCAGTATTCGGCATTACCACGCTCTGACCCGCGATTCTGGCAGAGAGCGGAGCCACCGCGCGTCTCGCCTGAACGCCCTGCGGCTGCCTTTCTTCCAGCCGTCCTGCAGGGGAGACGCAGCCTGCCCGACCAGAACCGCACCGGACCATCTGCCACGATCTGACAGGAGACCACCGATGACCCTGACCCGACGCGCCCTGATTGCTTGCGCAGCAGGCTTCACCGCCACCTCCCCTTTTGCAGTTCTTGCGCAGGACCTGCCGTCGATCCATGTCTTCAAGGATCCGAATTGCGGCTGCTGCACGGCCTGGATTGACATCCTCCGGAGAGACGGTATCGCTGTCACGACCGAGCCCAGCTTCGGCACGCTTCTGATGACGCACAAGCTCGAGAGCGGCATTCCGGCGGACATGATCTCCTGCCACACGGGCAAGATCGCGGGCTATATGGTCGAAGGGCACGTGCCTCCGGCGGACATCCGCAGGCTGCTGGCCGAGCGCCCTGACGCGATCGGCCTTGCTGTGCCGGCAATGCCCTACGGCTCCCCCGGCATGGGCCCAGAAGATGCCCGCGAGGCTTATGATGTCTTCCTGATCCGCAGAGACGGCAGCACAGAGGTCTTCTCCCGCTACGAGGCCGCCTGACCTGCTCCAAGGTTTCGACCGGCATGCGGATGAACCGGGGCGCCTGATCCCGGAATGTGCTCCGCAGCGGATGTTCTAGGGTGAACTGTGGCAAGCTCTTGATGCCCGGCAGGCGCGCCGATCTTGAAAGGATGGCGAGCAGCCTGTGGAACTGTCGGGGCTCGAAGGATCCGTGGTCCGGGCTGGAGCAATAGAGATGCTAAAGCGGCGCTGCGCAAAAGCCGGCGGGTAGCACCTTCGGCCGCCCTTTCCTTGCAACTGGCATTATGAAAAACAGTTTTCCTGTTCAAGGAGCGCCTTCAGTCTGCTTGTGCGCATTCTGAGGTGTATCCAATCCCGCTCTCAAAGCTTTTCTCTTTGGCCAGATACCTTGCGAACGCCGAACGGCGTTGCAACGCCTCGAACCGACCAAATCGCCCAGCAGAAAATCGCAATTCGCCCCGCGGAAGGTAAGAGAGGTTGGCTGATTCAATGCGGTTCTCCGGACAACCTTTTGGTCCGCCAAGGCCAATAAGTCCAATGAAACATACCGACTACTGACCGGGAAGTCGACCTTAGGACAGCGAAAAATTTGTTTCGGTAGGTATTCCCGTATTGTTCGGAGCCGATGTTGTGCAAGCCGCTGATCAGAGCGGGGACAGTAATATCCGATAACGCAAGAAAATACTTCCCACCTGACGGAATAAAAGCTTCGGACTGACAAGACAGAAAGTATTTCCCCAGGAGCAGAGTGTATAGATCGTCTCGTCCGGCAGGCTGGCAAAAGTTGCCACCGCGCGGGAGAAAAACATCGTCCGCCAATGCCAACCGGGGATGACTGCCATTGTGCGCAGGTGATCTCGGTTCCGGCGTCCATCGCATCGGCGCGCTCGGCGGGGGCGCTGAGCTGATGCCGATCACTCGTGGCGCACTGGCTGGCGGTCTCATCGCGGTGCGGACGCTGCGCAGGAAGGTGTCTTTGGTGACTGGCAGGAGCAGTCGTGAAGCCAGGGCCTGAGCTGGCCGCCCACCGAGGGCGACACCGAGATGACGGGCCAAGTCTTGCAGACGCCCCGTCCGCCGTCCGTAAGGCTGACAATCGCAGGCGTGAGCCGCTCCGCTAAGATCGGTGCCCGGCATGAGACCGACCGGCACCGAAAGCGCCGAGCATACAGAACAATACTGACTTGCCGCCCATGCGCCGGCAGATCCGTAAGACGACGCCGGTAGTGGCTATGAACGCGCCGAGACATCTCGCCGCATCTTGGGCAGGCGGCGGCTCTGCCGACCGGACGCGCATGGATCAGTACCCTGCCGTCAACCAGCTCGACCCGTTCCGCCTTCAACCCTCCGGGCAGGAACGCCCGTAGCTCCGTTCCAGATGCCATCCGCAACCTCCCCCGAAGATTGCCGAAATGTAGCGTTTCAAGGATTCAGCTGAACCAAATACGCCTCAGACCCAAAATTTCACGCCTGTTCACACCTTCACTTTGCGCCAGTCGAGACCGGCAAACTGCGCCTCGGACTGCGCCGGTTCAACGTCATCACGCCGTCCCGAACCACCGGCCAGGTGAAGGTGGTCTCCTCCAGCCGCTTGTACCTTGCGAGAGAATGCAGCCGCACTCGACGCA
>NZ_JAYKSL010000016.1:0-27653 GCF_035481585.1 Salipiger marinus
AGGGCGGAGTTCACCGCCGATCTTGCCCGCGCCGCGGATTTTCTGGATCAGGCCCATTCACCCTGACGGAAGACCGGCACGCGGGTTCCGTCGGCGGTGAGGCCGTCGATGTCCGTGTCTGCCCCGCCGATCATCCAGTCCACATGGATCATCGAACTGTTGCCGCCCTGCTGCGCGATCTGATCGGGGGTAAGGTCGGCACCATCGCGGAAGCATTTGGAATAGCACTGCCCCAGCGCGATGTGGCAGGCGGCGTTTTCGTCAAAAAGCGTGTTGTAGAACAGCAGCCCCGACTGCGAGATCGGCGAGCTGTGCGGCACCAGCGCCACCTCGCCCAGACGGGCGGCGCCGTCATCGGTGGCAAGGAGTTCGCGCAGCACGTCTTCGCCCTTGGTCGCCTTGGCTTCGACGATGCGGCCCGCCTCGAACCGCACCTCGATGCCGTCGATCAGGCTGCCCTGATGCGACAGCGGCTTGGTCGACCGCACCGTGCCCTCGACGCGCTGCGCATGGGGGGTGGTGAAGACCTCTTCGGTGGGGATGTTGGGATTGCAGGTCACGCCGTTCTGCGCGGTGCTGGCGCCGCCATGCCATTCGTGATCGTCAGCCAGCCCCACGGTCAGGTCGGTGCCGGGGCTGCGGAAATGCAGTGCCGCGAAGCGCTGGCCGTTGAGCCAGTCGGTGCGGGTGCGCAGCGTGGCGTTGTGATCGGCCCATGCCGCGACGGGATCGGCGCCGCTGACGCGGGAGGCGGCAAAGATCGCCTCGGCCAGCTTCGCCTGCGCCTGATCCAGCGGCAGGTCGGGGAACATGCGGGCGGCCCATGCCTCGCCGGGCCATGCGCAGATCGACCAGTTGATGTCGAAATTGGTGATCTTTTCCATGGCGGGCTTGTAGGCGCGGGAATTGGCCTTGCCCGCGCGCGACACTTTCGACGGATCAGCCTCGGCCAGCAGCATCGGATCCTCGCCCACGATGGCCATGCGGGCGGCGCCGCGGCCAAAGGCCTCGGCCATGCCGGAATAGAGCCAGTCCGGCGCCACCTCGAAGCTGTTGTCGGGGGCGTGGCGGTAGCGGGCCTGCGCCACCTCGGGATCGGCGATCAGCGGCGTGACCAGCGAGGCCCCGGCGCGATAGGCGGCGCGGCTGACGGCGCGGACCAGCGGCAGGGCCGAGACGGGGGCGGTCAGCACCAGTTCCTGTCCGGGCTGCAGGTTGACCCCGGTGCGCACCGCCACCTCGGCGAGGCGGTCGATCAGATCGGGGTCGATGGGGCTGCGGGTCATGCGGGGTCTCCTGCCTTCTGTGATGCCGGAAAGCTGGGGCAGGGGGGCGCGACAGTCAAGCAGGGGCGGGTTCCATCACATTCGCGGCACGGCGCCAAATTATTCGAGAGCAAACAGATTGAGTCGGTAATCTTGTGGGTGTATCCCTCCGCGCCATGTTGCGCACCCTGTGGAAAAAATATATCGGACTGCTCTTCTCGCGCCCGCCGCAATGTCAGGTGGCCGCGCTATGTTACCGTCATGCCGGATCCGGTCTGCAGATCCTTGTCGTCACCTCGCGCGAGACGCGGCGCTGGGTGCTGCCGAAGGGCTGGCCGAAGGCGGGACTGGATGCGGCTGGCGCCGCGCTGGAAGAGGCGTGGGAAGAGGCGGGGGTGACGCCCGTCAGTCCGCGCGGGCACAAGATCGGCTGCTACCGCTATGCCAAACGGCTGGACGGAGGGCTGCCGCTGGACACGGATGTGCATGTCTTCGCCTTCGAGGTGGCGGGGCTGCAGGACAGCTACCCCGAGGTGGGGCAGCGTGAACGACGCTGGATGAGCCCTGACGAGGCGGCGGCGGCGGTGGACGAGCCGGATCTGCAGGATCTGCTGCGCCGGGCCTCCGTCCTTGTGCGGGATCTTCCGGCGGCCTGAGCGCCGCCTTGCGCGAAAGGAACAGGCGCGGCATGCAGCGCGGCGGATCGCATCACTGGAAAACGCTGGACCGGGATCTGGGCCGCCTGTCGCGGCTGGAGGCCGCGTCGCTTTATGCCGCGCGTCCGCTGGTGGGCGTGGGGCTGGCGCTGGTCTTCGTGATCGTGGCGGCGCTGATGGCGGGGCTGACCAGCGGCACCGAACCGGGCGGGCTGGTCATCATCCTTGCGGCGGCGGTCGGCGCCTATATGGCGCTGAACATCGGCGCCAATGACGTGGCCAACAACATGGGCCCCGCCGTGGGGGCACGGGCGCTGTCCATGGCGGGGGCCATCGCGCTGGCCGCGATCTGCGAAACCGCAGGCGCGCTGCTGGCGGGCGGCGAGGTGGTCACCACGATTTCCGAAGGCATCCTGTCGCCTGCGGCGCTGACCTCGCGCGGAACCTTCATTCAGGCGATGCTGGCGGCGAGCCTGTCGGCGGCGGTCTGGGTCAACATCGCCACATGGATCGGCGCGCCGGTGTCGACCACACATGCGGTGGTGGGTGGCGTGCTGGGGGCCGGGATCGTGGCGGCGGGGGTCGGATCGGTCAGCTGGCCGATGATCGGCGCGATCATGGCAAGCTGGGTGATCTCGCCGCTGATGGGCGGGGTCTTTGCGGCAGCGGTGCTGGCCTTCATCAAGTGGCGGATCATGTATGTGCCCGACCGCATCGCCGCGGCGCGGGTCTGGGTGCCGGTGCTGATCGGGCTGATGGCGGCGGCCTTTGCCGCCTATCTGGCGCTGAAGGGGCTGAGCCGGGTCGCCGCGGTGACCCTGCCGCAGGCGCTGGGGCTGGGGGCGCTGGTCGGGCTGGCGGTGGGGGCGCTGTCGGTGCCGCTGGTGCGCAGGCAGGCGCGCGGGCTCGACAACCGCAATGGCGCGCTGAAGGTGCTGTTCCGGCTGCCGCTGGTGATTTCGGCGGGGCTGCTGTCTTTTGCCCATGGCGCCAATGACGTGGCCAATGCGGTGGGGCCGCTTGCCGCCATCGTGCGCGCGCTGCAGGGCGGTATCGTCGACGAGGCCGTGGTGCTGCCGGTCTGGGTCATGCTGATCGGAGCGGTCGGCATTTCCTGCGGGCTGATCCTGTTCGGGCCGAAGCTGATCGCCATGGTCGGCAACCAGATCACCAAGCTGAACCCGATGCGCGCCTATTGCGTGGCGCTGTCGGCGGCGGTCACGGTCATTGCCGCCTCGGCGCTGGGGCTGCCGGTCAGTTCCACCCATATCGCGGTGGGGGGCGTGTTCGGCGTGGGCTTTTTCCGCGAATGGCATGCGGAACGCCGCGCCACCCGCGCCACCCGCACCCGGACCCCCGCCAAACGCATCGCGCGGGAGGAGCGCCAGCGGCGCAAGCTGGTGCGGCGGTCGCATTTCCTGACCATCCTCGCCGCGTGGCTGGTGACGGTGCCCGCAGCGGCGGCGCTGTCGGCGCTTTGTTTTCTTGCGATCTCGGGTCTTTTCAGCTAAGCGCAAACCAGCCCTTTACGTGGGCTGCGCAGGTGTATATGCCCCGGGTTCCCGCGGTGTGCGCCGAAAGGCCGCTGCGCGCTCCCTTCTCTCTTGTCGGACGTTCCCTTGAAAAAAACCCTTGCCTCCGCGCTGGCCGCCAAAGGCTACACAACCCTGACCCCCGTGCAGGAGGCCGTGACCGAGCCTGGCCGCGAAGGTGCTGACCTGCTGGTATCCGCGCAGACCGGATCGGGCAAGACCGTGGGCTTTGGCCTTGCCATCGCACCGAAACTGCTGGGCGAAGAGGACCGCTTCGGTCCCGCCGCCGCACCGCTGGCGCTGGTCATCGCCCCCACCCGTGAACTTGCGCTGCAGGTGACGCGCGAACTCAGCTGGCTTTACGCCGAGGCGGGGGCCGTCATGGCGTCCTGCGTGGGCGGCATGGATGCCCGCAACGAACGCCGCGCGCTGGACCGTGGCGCGCATATCCTTGTGGCGACGCCGGGCCGCCTGTGCGACCACCTGCGCCGCGGCAACGTGGATCTGTCCTCGCTGCGCGCCGTCGTGCTGGACGAGGCCGACGAGATGCTGGATCTGGGCTTCCGCGAAGATCTGGAAACCATCCTGCAGGCCTCTGCCCCTGACCGCCAGACGCTGATGTTCTCGGCCACCGTGTCGCCGGAAATCGCGCGGCTTGCCGAACGTTATCAGCGCGAAGCGCAGCGCGTGTCGGTGCAGGGCTCCAGCCGCCAGCATTCCGATATTGATTACCGCGCGGTGCTGGTCGCCGAGCGCGATGAAGAAAACGCCATCACCAACCTGCTGCGCTTTCACGAGGCGCCCAATGCCATCGTCTTCGCCAACACCCGCGCCACCGTGTCGCGGCTGGTGACGCGGCTGTCCAACCGTGGTTTTGCCGTGGTGGGCTTGTCGGGCGAACTGAGCCAGGCGGAGCGGAGCCATGCGCTGCAGGCGATGCGGGACGGTCGGGCGCGGGTCTGCGTGGCCACGGATGTGGCGGCGCGGGGCATCGACCTGCCGAACCTCGATCTGGTGATCCATGCCGAACTGCCGCTGTCCGAAGAGGCGCTGCTGCACCGGTCGGGCCGCACGGGCCGCGCCGGGCGCAAGGGCATTTCGGCGCTGATCGTGTCGCCGCGCGCCCGCAAGAAGGCCGAGCGGATGCTGCGCTTTGCCAAGCTGACCTGCGAATGGGAATCCGCCCCCTCTGCCGATGCCGTTCTGGCGCGGGACGAGGCGCGGCTCTTGGCCGATCCGATCTGGACCGAACCCGCGACCGAGGCCGATCTTGCCAGCGTGCAGCAGATGGTCGAGGCGCATGGCCCCGAGGAACTGGCGCTGGCCATGCTGCGCCTGTGGCGCGGGCAGCGGTCCGCCCCCGAGGAGCTGATGCCGGTCAACGCGGCCCCGGTGGCCGCCAGTGCCGCCCCCGCGCCGTTTGGTGCCAGCCGCTGGTTCACGATTTCCGTGGGCTATCAGGGCAATGCGAACCCGCGCTGGCTGCTGCCGAAGATGTGTCAGGCGGGCGACATCACCCGTGACGAGGTGGGCGCGATCCGCATCACCGACGAGCTGACCTATGTGGAGATCGCGGATTCCGCTGCCGATGGCTTCATGGACACGCTGGGCCCCGATCTGCAGATCGCGCCCGGTCTGGTGATGGAGCCGGTGGACGGTCTGCCCGACGATCTGCGCGGCGCCGCCCGCAAGCCGCGCCCCGGTGGTCCGGGCGGCTTCCGCGCTGGCGGGCCGTCTGCCCCCGGCGCGCAGCGCAAGGGCCCCGGCGCCAAGCCGCGCCGCACGCTTGAAGCCGAGGGTGCGAGCCCCCGGCGCGCGCCCGAAGGCGATGCGCCGGCCAAGCCGCGCCGCAGCTTTGAAGATGCCGCCGTGCATTCCCGCCCCAAGCCCAAGGGCCCGCGGGTGGATGGCATGGCGAAACCCGGCACCAAACCTGCGGGCAAGCCCGCCGGTGCCGGCAAACCCAAAGGCAAGTTCGCGCCGAAAGGCGCGGGCAAGCCTGCGCCGAAGCCCCATCGCAAGGGCTGATCCGGCCTTGCGCCGCCGCGGTGTTCCCTCCTGCGGCGGCGCAAGTTCTTTCCTGTCTCAGGTCAGGTAGCGGTTGAACCAGTCGATGGTCCGCTGCCATGCGAGTTCCGCCGCCTCGGCATCGTAGCGCGGGGTGGAATCGTTGTGGAACCCGTGATTGGCGCCTTCGTAGATATGCGCCTCATAGGTCTTGCCCGCCGCGTCCAGCGCATCGCGATAGGCGGGCCAGCCCGCGTTCACGCGCTCGTCCAGTTCCCCGAAATGCAGCAGGACCGGCGCCTCGATCTTGGGCACGTCGGCGGCATCGGGCTGGCGCCCGTAAAACGGCACCGCCGCGCCCAGTTCGGGATAGGCCACCGCCGCCGCATTCGACACGCCGCCGCCATAGCAGAAGCCGGTGATGCCGACCTTGCCGGTCACCTCGTCATGCGCCATCAGGAATTCCACGGCGGCGAAAAAGTCGTTCATCAGCTTTTCGGGATCGACCTGCTGCTGCAGGGCGCGGCCTTCCTCGTCATTGCCGGGATAGCCGCCCACCGGGGTCAGCCCGTCGGGGGCCATGGCGATGAAGCCCGCCTTGGCGAGCCTGCGCGCCACGTCGCGGATATAGGGGTTGAGCCCGCGGTTTTCATGCACCACCACCACGCCGGGCGCGGTGCTGCTGCCGGTGGGGCGCACCAGATAGGCGCGCATGTCGCCATGGCCGTTGGGCGAGGGATAGGTGATCCATTCCGCCTTGATGTCGGGATCGTTGAAGCTGACCTGTTCGGCCATGGCGTAATTCGGGCTCATGATGCCCAGCACGGCGGCGGCGGTCAGCCCCCCCAGCGCGACCTTGCCCGCCCGGTCGAGGAATTCCCGCTTGGTGATCATGCCATGGGCGTAGAAATCGTAAAGCTCCAGCAGTTCGGGGCTGAAATCCTTGGCGGTCAGCCTGCGGTCCTGATCGTTCATCGCGTGTCCTCCCTTGGTGGTGATGTCGTCATTCCGCCGGAACTTCGGCGGGGGCTTTCGGCGTGTCGGGGGCGCGGCCAAGGCCTTCGATCAGCACATAGATCACCGGCGTGACAAACAGCGTCAGCACGAAGGCCACGGACAGCCCGCCCGCGATGACCATGCCGATGGCCTGACGGCTTTCGGCGCCCGCCCCGGTGGCCAGCGCCAGCGGCACCGCGCCCAGCACCGTCGCGATGGAGGTCATGGTGACGGGCCGCAGCCGGGTCACGGCGCCTTCCAGCGCCGCCTCGCGCAGCGACATGCCCTCTTCGCGCAGCTGGTTGGAAAATTCGACCATCAGGATGCCGTTCTTGGCCATGAGACCCACCAGCAGCACCAGCCCCACCTGACTGTAGATGTTGACGCTGAGCCCGGTCAGCCAGAGCGTGGCGACGGCGCCGCCCAGCCCCAGCGGCACGGTCAGCATGATGACCAGCGGCGTGCGGAAGCTTTCGAACTGTGCTGCGAGGACAAGGAACACGATGGCCAGCGCCATGCCGAACACCATGGCCATGCTGCCCGACGAGGCGAGGTAATCCGCCGCCTGACCGTCCCATGCCAGCGTGGCGCCGGAGGGCAGGTCCAGCGCCGCCGCTTCGACCCGCGCGATGACGGCAGCCAGATCGGCGCCGTCGCGCAGATCGCCCTCTACTTCGACGGAATGCACGCGGTCCTGCCGCCGGATCGCGGGCACGCCCGCCTCGGTCTCGATATCCGCAAAGGCCGAGAGCGGGATCAGGTCGCCCCGGCTGTTGCGCAAGAGCACCGACAGCAGGTCGGCGGCGGAATCGCGGTCTTCGGGTTCAGCCTGCAGGATCACCGGATACTGCCGCCCCTCGCGGCTGAATTCGCCGACCTGACGGGAGGCGACCAGCGCCTGCAGCGTTTCCGAGACGGTTTCCGCGTCCAGCCCCAGATCCTGCGCGCGCAGCCGGTCGATGTTCAGCGTGGCGCCGGGCTGGTTGGCGGCATAATCCACCTCCAGACGGCTCAGATCGGGATCGCCCGCCATGCTGTCGGACAGCTGTTCCGCCCATTGCGCCGCCGTGGCGGCATCGGGACCGCCCAGCAGAAAGTCCAGACTGCCGCGCCCGCCACCGATGCCAAGCCCGCCCGCAGGCCGGATGAAGGTCTGCGCTTCGGTGATACGCGACAGCGGCGCGCGCAGTTCGGTGATGATGTCCTGCACGCTGCGGTCGCGTTCGCCCCATGGCGCAAGGCTGACGATCAGGAAGGACCGGCGCAGTTCGCCCCATGTGCCGACGATGGTGGTGACATTGGTGACCACACCTTCCTCGCGCAGCGGGTCAAGCACTGCCTCGACCTTGCGGGTGACGGCATCGGTCTGCGCCAGATTGCTGCCCTGCGGCAGGGTGACGAACATCCGGATGCCGCCACGGTCTTCTTCCGGCGTCACCTCCTGTGGCAGGGTCTGATAGGTGGCAAAGCTGGCGGCCACGGCAAAGGCGGTGAGGGCCAGCACCAGTTCCGGCCCGGCAATGGCCCGGCGCAGCCCGGCGCGGTAGACCCGTTCGGTGGCACCCACCACGCGGGCCACGCCGCGCGTCAGCAGGCTGGGCCTGTCCTCGCGCGGCATCAGCCGGGCGGCCAGCACCGGCGCCAGCGTCAGCGCCACGAAGCCCGACACCGACACGGCCACGGCCAGCACGATGCCGAATTCCGCAAAAAGCTTGCCGATCTCGCCTTCCATGAAGCTGACCGGCAGGAAAACGGCGATCAGCACGGCGGTGGTGGCGATGACGGCGAAGTTCACCTGATTGGCGCCCTGCCGCGCGGCCTCTGCCCGGCTGAGCCCCTGCGCGCGCAGACGCTGGATGTTTTCCAGCACCACGATGGCGTCATCCACCACCAGACCGATGGCAAGGATCATGGCAAAGAGCGTCAGCGTGTTGATGGAAAAGCCCAAGGCCAGCATCGCCATGGCCGCGCCCAGCACCGAGATGGGGATGGTGGTGACCGGAATGGCCGACAGCCGGGCGGATCCGAGGAAGAGGAAGATCACCGCCGTGACCAGCCCCACCGCCTCGAAAAAGACGTGCATCACCTGTTCTAGCGTCGTTTCGATGTAAACGGCCTCGTCTGCAGTGACCTTCAGCACCATGCCTTCGGGCAGGGTGGGGCGGATCCGTTCCAGTTCCGCATGGACGGCATCGGAAATCGCCACGGTATTGGCCTGCGCCTGCGGCTGGATGCCCAGACCCAGCGCCACCTCGCCATCGGAGCGGAAGATGGAATCGCGGCCCTCGGCGCCTTCGGTGATGCGCGCCACATCGCCAAGCCGCAGCGGGCGGGTGTCATCCTCCAGCACCACCAGCCGCTGGAATTCCGCGACCGAGGTCAGCCGGGTGCGCGCCAGAAGCTGCAGCTGGCGCGAGCTGGTTTCCAGCTCTCCGGCGGGCAGTTCGATGTTGTTGGCATTGAGCGCGGAGGTCACATCGGCGGGGGTCACGCCATGGGCGGACATGCGCCCGGTGTCGAGCCAGATGCGCATGGCCCGGGCGCGTTCGCCATAGATCTGGGCATTGGCGACGCCGGGCAGGCGCGACAGCCGGTCGACGATGTTGCGGTCGGCGTAATCGGACAGTTCCAGCGGCGTCATGTTCGGCGAGGACAGCGACAGCCGCACCACCGGATCGCCTTCGTCGTCGTTCTTTTCCACGCGCGGCGTGTTGGCGGCATCGGGAAGCTGGTTCACCACCCGGTCGACGGCGGCGCGCACGTCATTGGCGGCGCTGTCGATGTCGCGCGAGGGATCGAAGGTCAGCACGCTGCGCATGCGCCCGCGTTCGCTTTCGGTGGACATACTGCTGAGCCCGGCAATGCCCGCCAGCGCGCCTTCGATGACGCTGGCCACCTGACTGTCGACCACATCGGGGGCGGCGCCGGTATAGTTGACGCGCACGGTGACTTCGGCGGCATCCACCTGCGGCAGTTCGCGCACGGGCAGGCGGCTGAGCGCCACGGCGCCGATCAGCACGATCAGCAGGTTCAGCACCGTGGCCAGAACCGGACGGTGCAGGGAAAGCTCGGGAAGGGTCATGGCGTGGCCACCTGCGCCTGCTGCGGCGCGATGGGATCGACCGAGGCGCCGTCGCTGATCCGGTGCAGGTTGCTGGTGATGACCAGCGTTCCCGGCTCCAGATCGCCGGAGACCTCGATGCGGCTGCCCATGCTCTGGCCCGCCACCACATCGACGCGCGCGGCGCGCCCGTCGCGCACCACATGGATGTAGCTTTGTTCGCCCGACACGGTCAGCGCGCGTTCGGGCACGGCGGCAGCCCTGCGTTCGCTCAGCACCAGCGTCACCTCGATGAACATGCCCGGTTTCAGTGCCCGGTCGAAATTGTCGACCTCGGCCCGCAGTGCGACAGAGCGGGTGGCCGGATCCACCCGCGTGTCCATCGCGCTGATGCTGCCGGCGAACACCCGGTCCGGCCATGCGGCGGAGATCAGGCTGACGGTCTGGCCCAGCCGGACGCGGCCCATCACCCGTTCCGGCACGCTGAAGGCCACCTCCACCAGCGCCAGATCGTCCAGCGAGGTGACGGGATCGGCGCTGTCCACCAGCTGCCCCTCGGCCAGATCGGTGAAGCCCACCACCCCGTCGAAGGGCGCGCGCAGCACCATGTCGTCAAGTTCGGCGGCGGCCATGTCGCGTTCGGCCTCGGCGCGCAGCAGGGTGGCGCGGGCGGAATCGAAGGCCGCCTCTGACGCGCTGCCAGAGGCCTGCAGCCGCTCCTGCCGGTCAAAGGCGGCCTGCGCCTCGGCCAGCGTCGCCTCTGCCGCTTTCAGCGCCGCCTGTTCCGACGCATCCTCCAGCCGCAGCAGCACGGTGCCCGCCGTCACCTCGTCGCCGGGGGCGAAGGACAGGGTTTCGACCCGCCCCGAGGTGGTGGGCCGCAGTTCGACAGAGCGGCGGGCGCGGGTGGTTCCCACCGCCTCGACGGTTTCGGCAAAATCCAGTTCCTCCACCGGTTCGGTCATCACCCGCAGCGCCTGTGGCGCGCCGGATCCCGGCCCCGCGCCCGGTCCGGGCTCCGGGGCGGCGGCCAGAAAGGATCCGGTCATCTGGAAGCCGAAAAATCCGGCCCCGGCGATCAGGACTATCCCCAGCAGAATCCGGGCGAGGCGCATGACGATGTCCTTACAGTGCGGCGCGCGCGGCAAAAGAGCCCGCGCAGGGGAGGAGGAGCAGGGTCAGCCTGCCACCCCGCGCGCCCTGCGGCAATCGACATTTTCGTGTCGCGGCAGAAGCTTAGCGCTTCAGGAAAACCTCAGGTTCGTGGCGTAGGGTCAAAGGTCATCACAGCTGTCTTGGGAATCGCAGTTCCACCCGCAGCCCGCCCAGATCGGGGGCGCGGTCCAGAACCAGCCGCGCGCCGGTGCGCTGCGCGATGGCGGCCACGATGGCAAGCCCCAGACCCGCGCCGCCCGCCCCCGCGCTGCTGCCGCGGTGGAACCGGTCGAAGAGCCGGGGCAGATCCGCAGGGTCGATGCCGGGGCCCGCATCCTCGACCCGCAGCCAGAGGCCGGCGCTGTCCTCTCCGCAGCCGACCCGCACGCTGCCGCCGGGCCCGCCGTGATGGATGGCGTTTTCCACCAGATTGGCCACCAGCATTTCCAGATCCTCGGCGGCGATGGCCAGCAGCACGGGCGTGCAGTCCAGTTCCAGCGCGTTGTCATGGCGCAGCGCCAGCGGGAACAGGTCGGACAGGATCGCCGCAAGCTGCTGGTCCAGATGCAGCGGCGGCGCGGGGGCGGCGGGGGCGGCATCGGCGCGCGCCAGCCGCAGCAGCTGCTGCGCAAGGCGGCTGGAGCGGTCGACGGCGCGGCGGATCTGGTCCAGCGCGCGGCGGGTGTCGGGGGGCAGGCCGTCGCGGTCGATGGTGTCAAGCTGGGCGCGGATCGCGGTCAGCGGCGTGCGCAGTTCGTGGCTGGCATCCGCGACAAAGCGGCGTTCGGCGGCGAGCGCGTGGCGCAGCCGGTCCAGCAGCCGGTTCAGCGCGGCGGCGACGGGGGCCAGTTCGGCGGGCAGGCGGGCCACCGGCATGGGATCAAGCGCGTCGGGCTGGCGCGCCTCCAGCTCGCCGCGCAGCGCGTCAAGCGGCGCCAGCGCGCGGCGGATCGTCAGCAGCAGCACCGCCAGCATCGCCACCAGCCCCAGCGCCATGGACAGCGCCACGCCGGTGACGATGTCGGTGGTCAGCTGCCGCACCTCGGCCTTTTCCAGCCCGGCGATCACCGTCAGGCGGCCTTCGGGCGTGGTGGCGGAGGCAAGGTAATAAAGCGGATGATCGCCGCTGTCGGGCATCGCCGTCAGGTCGGCAGGGGCGCGGGCCGACCGCATCACCACCCGGCTGTCAGAGGTGACCAGCACGAAATAGTTGCGGTCGCGGCGTTCGGCGACGCTGTCCACCGCCTGCGCGGCATCACCCACGGTTTCGTCCAGCATCTGCGCAAGGCTGTAGGCCAGCTGGTCCAGCTGGTCGACATAGGCTTCTTCCAGCTCGTCCCAGCTGCGCGCAAGGATGTAGCCGGTGCCAAGCAGCCAGAGCGCCGCAAGCGAGGGCAGCAGTCCGATCAGCAGGCGGCGGCGCAGGCTGGGGGCGGTCATGGCATCATGTAGCCGACGCCGCGCAGGGTGCGGATGCGGTCGGCCCCGATCTTGCGGCGCAGCGCCGAGACATAGACCTCGACCGTGTTGCTTTCGGCGCCTTCGTCCCAGCCATACAGCATCTGCTCCAGCTGGCCCTTCGGCACGACGCGGCCCCGCCGTTCGGCGAGATACAGCAGCAGGCGGAATTCCTTCTGCGGCAGGTGCAGCGGGCGGCCAAAAAGCGTGACGGAGTTGGCGCCCAGATCGACGCAAAGCGCGCCCATCTGCAGCCGGTCCTCGCCCCGGCCCTGCGCGCGGCGCAGCAGGGCGCGGCAGCGCGCCAGCAGTTCGCCGGTGTCGAACGGTTTCAGCAGGTAATCATCCGCCCCGGCATCAAGACCGCGGATGCGGTCGCTGACCCCGTCGCGGGCGGTCAGGATCAGCACCGGCGTGGCATCGCCCCGCGCGCGCAGGCTGTCGAGAATGTCGAGCCCGTCCCGGCCCGGCAGGCCCAGATCCAGCACGCACAGGTCGAACCCGCCGCCCGCCAGCGCCGCCTCTGCCGCGAGCCCGTCGCGGAGCCAGTCGACAGAGGCGCGTTCGCGACCAAGGCTGGTGACCAGCGCGTCGCCCACGATGGGGTCATCTTCGACCAGCAGGATGCGCATCAAACCCTCCGGATTGCGCCCATCCTAGGCGGGCGGCGGGAGCGGGGCCAGCCCTGTGGTTCAGATCGGCAGCGGATCGGCCAGCCGTGGTTCGTGCCGCGACAGGCCCCGGTCCAGCGGGAACAGCGTGGCCTGCAGCGCATGGTAAAGATCGGGCTTGCCCTGAAACTGCGTGGCGGCGGGCTGGCCTTCGGCATCAAGCTCGGGGATCCAGCCGCCCTTGGCATGGTCGACCAGATGCGCGTCGGCAAAGCGCCAGAGCCGCCGGTACCAGCCCTCGCGCGCGTCAGAGGGGGCGATCTTCTGCAGCGCCGCCAGCGCGCCGATGGCTTCGGTCACCGGCCACCAGTAGCGGTTGCGCACGGCCACGGCGCCGCTGTCGTCCAGCGTATAGGCGAGCCCGCCTTCGGGCAGCCACGCATCGGCCAGCGCCCGGTCCACCAGCTGCGCGGCGCGGTCGGGGGCGCCAGAGCCGGGCCGTCCGGCCAGATCCCAGTGCTGCAGCACCAGCCGGGCGAATTCCAGCGAATGGCCTGGCGTGGTGCCGGCGGGGCGGAACATCGGGTCGCCCTGATAGGCGGGATCCACCTGCCAGTCGGCGGTGTAATGTTCCGGGATGCGCCAGTCCCGCGCGGGGGCCATGCGGGACAGGAAAAATTCCAGAATGCGGCCCGCGCGGGTCAGGAAGATCTCCTCTCCCGTCGCCTCATAGGCGGTCAGCAGCGCCTCGACCCCGTGCATGTTGGCATTCATGCCGCGATAGTCGGAAAAGGGCTGCCAGTCGCGGGTGAATTCATCGGCAAAAAGGCCGGGGTCCTCTTCCCAGAAGCGCTGGTCGAGCACGGCGCTGGCGTCGCGCAGCAGGGCGGGGGCGTCGGGATGGCCGATCTTCTGGGCGCTGGCGGCGGCCAGCAGCACGAAGACATGGCCATAGGCAAGCTTGCGGTCATCCCCGGCCTGATCGCCGCGCGGCACCGACCAGACATAGCCGCCATGACGCGGGTCGTGATGCTGCTCGCGCAGGAAGGTCATCCCGGCGTCGATCATCGCATCGCAGCCTGCCGCACCTGCCGCCTTGCCGATGGCATAGGAATGCACCATCCGCGTGGTGGTGTGCAGTTCCTGCGGCGCGTCGGGCAGGGGGCTGCCGTCATGGTCCAGCAGGTCGAACCCGCCATCCACCCGCAGGCTGGGGCGGAAGAACAGCAGCTGGCGCAGCGCGCCGGCGCGCAGGAAGCTGCGGTGCTGCGGATCGCCGAGCCACGGCGTGCCGGTCTCGTCGGGTCCAAGGGAAAGGGCGCTGGTCATGATCTGGCTCTGCTCCTTCTGCGCGTGCGGCTCTGGCATGACCCGAAGCGCGCGGCGGCACAAGTCGTTCCCTGCGGATCGGCGGTGCGGCGCGCTAGCGGTCACGCCGCAGGGCAGCGGATTTGGCGATCTTGTCGTTCAGCGTGCGGCGCGGAATGCCAAGGATGCGGGCGGCGGCTTCGGTATTGCCCTTGCAGCGGTCCAGCACGCGGGCAATCTCCTGCGCCTCGTATTGTGCCACCAGATCGCGCAGCGTGGCGCCGGTATCCAGCGGCGGCGGCGTGTGGGCGGGCGGAACGGCGCCGCCCCGGCCCAGCCCCAGCACGCGGCGTTCGGCCACCAGCCGCAGTTCATGCGCGTTGCCCGGCCAGTGATGCGCCTGCAGCACCTTGCGGTCCTGAAACCCCAGCGCGGGTTTTTCGCGGCCATGGCGCGCGGCGGCAAGGCCAAGGAAATGGTCAAAGAGCAACGGGATGTCGCCGGGGATCTGGCGCAGCGCGGGCAGATCCACCGCATAGCCCGCGATGCGGTAATACAGATCCTCGCGGAACCGGCCCTCGGCGATCGCCTCGGTCAGCGGGCGGGAGGCGGAGGCGAGCACCCGGAACCCCAGCGGCGGACCGGCCTGTCCGCCCTGTTCCACCTGCCGGGTCTGCAGCACCCGCAGAAGCTTGGGCTGCAGCGCCAGCGCCAGCGTGTCGATCTGGTCCAGAAACAGCGTGCCGCCCGCCGCCTGCGGGATCAGGCCCGCCGCCTGTCCATCGCCGAACAGCACCGCCTCGGCGCCCTGATCGGGCAGGGTGGCGCAATTGACGATGACGAAGGGGGCGGTGGCGCGCGGGCTCTGCCGGTGCAGCAGCCGGGCGGCCAGTTCCTTGCCCGTGCCGGTTTCGCCCATCAGGATCACGTCGATGTCGAGCGGCGCAAGTTCGGTCAGGCTGCGGCGCAGTTCGGCCATAGGGCGCGACTCGCCGATCAGATCGCCCTGCTGTTCCAGCCGGTCCTGCAGCCGCGCCACCTCGGCCTTGAGCCGGGTGGTGGTCAGCGCGCGGGCGATGACCTGCAGCAGATGGTCGGCATCATAGGGCTTTTCCAGAAAATCCTCGGCTCCAAGCCGCATGGCCCGCACCGCGTGATCCACATCGCCATGCCCGGTCAGCACCACCACCGGAATGTCATGCCCCGCTTCGGTCAGCGCGGCCAGCAGGGCGATGCCATCCATGCCCGGCATGCGCAGATCGGTCAGGATCAGGCCAGGCCGCGCCTCTGGCACGGCGGCAAGGGCTGCGGGCGCGTCGGCAAAGGCGCGGGTGTCATGCCCCGCCGCCGAGATCAGATCCACGAGGCTTTCCAGATGGTCGGCATCGTCATCCACGACAAAGATCAGCGGTTCGGTCATGCGGCGGCCTTTCCGGTATCGGGCAGATCGAAGCTGACCACCGCCAGCGTGCCGCCGCCGGGCGCGGGCCGCAGATCGAGCCTGCCGCGAAACTCCTCCACGATGGTGCGCGAGATCGACAGCCCCAGCCCCAGCCCGTCCCCCGCCGCCTTGGTGCTGAAGAACGGCTCGGTCACGCGGGCAAGCAGCGAGGGCGGGATCCCTGCGCCATTGTCGCGCACGGCGATGTCGACGCGGGTGCCGGTCTGCTGGCGGGTGATCTCGATCTGCCCCGCAGGGTGGTCGGCGGTGGCGTCGAGCGCGTTCATCAGCAGGTTGACCAGCACCTGTTCCAGCCGCACCTGACCGGCGAGGATCACCGGAGAGCGGCCTTCGGGGGCAAAGCGGATCTGCGCCGTGCTGGTGGCGGCGCGCGGCGCCACCAGATCAAGCGCCCCTGCAATCGCCTCGTCCACCCCCACCGGGCGCAGGCTGCCCGCTTCCTTGCGGGCGAAGCTTTTCAGATGCTTGATGGTGCGCAGGATGCGGCGGATGTTGCCGCGCGCCTTTTCGATGCGGCGGCGCGACGGCTCGTCCTCGATCTTGCCGGACAGGATCGCGGCGGCCAGCGACGCCTCCATCGCGGCGAGCGGCTGGCTGATCTCATGCACGATGGCGGTGGACATGCGCCCCAGCGCCGCCATCTTTTCGGAATGGATCAGCGCGTCCTGCGCCTCGCGCAGGTCGGATTCGGCGCGGCGGCGTTCCTCGATCTCGCGGGCGAGCGCTTCGGTGCGTTCGGCGACGCGGGTTTCCAGAATGCGGCCCTGTTTCAGCCGCAGCGCCAGCAGGCGGCGGCGCTGCTGCCATGTCAGGGCCAGCGCGCCAAGCGCCACGGTGACCAGTGCCGCCGCCCCGGCCATGGCGAGCGCGTTGCGCCATGCGGGATCCAGCGGCGCGCTGCCGATCAGCCGCCAGTCGTCCAGCGGCAGGTCGCGCAGGCGCAGCGCGCGCCGTCCCTCTGCCGTGTCGATGCGGTTGCTGGCCAGATCGGCGGCGCTGGCCAGCAGCGGCGGGCGGTCCAGCACCGGCAGGTCGGCATAGGCGCGGAAGGCGGCGATGGCGATGCGCGCCTCGGGATCCAGCGGGACCAGCGGATGATAGAGCCAGTCGGGCGCGCCGGACAGGATCACGATGCCAAAGCGGTCGACCACGGCCAGCGCGCCGCCCGCCTCGGCCCAGCCGGTCTGCAGCGGCTGCAGATCGACCTTGACCACCATCACCGCCTGCCTGTCGCCGATGCGGGCGCGGGAGGCGAGGAAATAGCCCGGCTCGCCCGTGGTCACCCCCACGGCATAGAACCGGCCCGCGCCAGAGGCGAGCGCATCGCGGAAATAGGGGCGGAAGGCGTAGTTTTCCCCGACAAAGCTGCTGGCATCCTGCCAGTTGCTGGAGGCGAGCGTGGTGCCGCCTTCGTCCAGCAGGTAAAGCTCGTCGGCGCCGGAGCGGGCGGCGGCCACCTGCAGCGCGCGGTTGGCGGCATCGATGCGCGCGGCATTTTCGGGGGCGGTGACGGCGGCGCGGATGCGCGGATCCTCCAGCGCGAGGCCGGGCAGGTAGCGGAAGCGTTCGATCTCGGCTTCTATGGTGCGGGCGGTCAGCAGCAGGGCGCGGTCCAGCCGTTCCGACAGCGCGGCGGCGGAGAGGCTCCATGCGGCAAGGCCCGCCAGCCCTGCGGCCAGCGCGGCAAGGGCGAACAGCCCCGCCCAGACCCGCGACTGCCGGGCGCGGATCATCCGCCCGCCCGGTCTGCCCCGCAGGGGGCGATCACCACCGGCGGGCCGGAGGTGGTGCCGATGTCGCGGCAGCGCCCGTCCGCGCAGAAGCGCCAGCCGCCCCCGGTGGCCCCCGACGCGGCAAGCCGAAGCTCTGGCACCTGCAGCCCGCCCGGCGACACCCACCAGCCGTCCTGCAGGGTGGCATCCGGCCCGGGTTCCATCCCGGCGCCGGATCCACGGATGGCGGAGCGGTCCAGCACCAGCGCCGTGCCGGTCACGCGCCAGTTTTCGCGCCACTGGACCCGTTCGACGGAATGGCTCCAGTCCAGCGTAAATTCGGGCGCGGCCAGCATCACGGTGGCCGCGCCCAGCATCAGGCAGGTCAGGCTCATGCCTGCGCGGTCCGGCCTTTGCCGAACCAGATCAGCCCTGCGGTCAGCGCCGCCAGCGCAAAGCCGATCTCGTCCGTCAGCGGCAGGGCAGCGATCAGCGTGAAGGCGGCGACCATGGCCAGAATGCGGATCGGCCAGCCCAGCGGACGGCCCATCCAGCCGATCACCGCCACACCCCAGAGCCCAATGGACAGCACCGTCTTCACCACGGTGTAGGCGACGGCGGGCCAGAAGCCGATCGCCTCGGCCAGAGGGCCGCCCGGCTGCAGCATCAGCACCGGGGTATAGACCGCCATGAACGGGATGACGAAACCCGCCGCCGCGACCTTGATCGCCTCCATCGAGATGCGCAGGCCGCTGGCCTTGGCGATGGGGGCTGCGGCGAAGCAGGCCAGCGCCACCGGCGGCGTCAGATCGGCAAGGATGCCGAAATAGAACACGAACATGTGGCTGACGATCAGCGGCACCCCCAGATCCAGCAGGGCAGGGCCCGCGATGGACGAGGTGATGATGTAGTTGGGGATGGTGGGGATGCCCATGCCAAGGAAGATGCAGGTGATCATGGTCAGCACCAGCGACAGGAACAGGCTCTGTTCGCCGATGGAGACGATGAACTGGCCAAAGGTGTTGGCCGCCCCGGTCAGGGTCATGGTGCCGATGACGATGCCCACCAGCGCGCAGGCCACACCGACCGGCAGCGCGGTGCGCGCGCCTTCGCCCAGACTGTCGCGCAGCAGGCCCAGCGTCTCGCGCCCGCCTTTCGACAGGGCGCACCACGCGATCAGCGCCGCCACCGCCGCAAACAGCACCATGGAGCCGAAGTTGAGGAAGGCCGCCGTGACCAGCCCGAGGCAGATCCAGAACAGCACCCGGATGATGCCCTTGGGCAGGCCCAGCACGATGGATCCGCCAAGGATCAGCAGCACGGTCAGCCCCAGCCCGACGGTCCCGGCGAAAAGGGGCGTATAGCCGCCGAACAGCAGGTAGATCAGCACCGCCAGCGGCACCAGCAGCATCCAGCGTTCCCTGACCGCGCGGAAGGGCGAGGGCAGCTCGTCCTTGGGCAGGCCGCGCAGCGCGAACTTGCCCGCTTCCAGATGCACGATCCAGAAGGCGGAGGCGAAATAGAGGATGGCGGGGATCAGCGCGGCCTTGACCACCTCGACATACGGCACGTCCAGCGTTTCGGCCATGATGAAGGCCACGGCGCCCATCACCGGCGGCATGATCTGCCCCCCCATGGAGGCGGTGGATTCCACGCCGCCCGCAAATTCCGCCCGGTAGCCGAAGCGTTTCATCAGCGGGATGGTGAACTGTCCGGTGGTCACCACATTGGCGACGCCCGAGCCCGAGATGGTGCCCATCAGCCCCGAGGACACCACGGAAACCTTGGCGGCGCCGCCCTGACGGTGGCCGAAAAAGCCCATGGAGACATCGGTGAAGAGCTGGATCATGCCCGCCCGTTCCAGAAACGAGCCGAACAGGATGAACAGGAAGATATAGGTCGAGGAGACGTAGATCGGGATGCCGTAGATGCCTTCGGTGCCATAGGCCATGTGGTCGATGACCTGCCCGAAGGCATAGCCGCGATGGTTCAGCGGATAGGGCAGGTATTCGCCAAAGAGACAGTAGGCCAGAAACAGCCCGGCGATGATCGGCAGGGCGATGCCCATCATGGCATAGCCCGCGGCAAAGACGGTCAGCAGCGCGATCACGCCCACGGTGATGTCGAGATCGGTGGGACGGCCCGCGCGCAGGATCAGGTCGCGGTATTCCACCCACTGATACAGCGCCACCGCCACACCGGCCAGCGCCAAGGTCCAGCCCAGCGAGGTCAGCAGCCCGCTGCGCGGCTTGGCATAGGCCATGAGCGGAAAGGTCAGGGCCATCAGGAAGCCCACATGCACCGCGCGGGTGATCTGGCTGGGCATATCGACCAGATGCGCGGCCGTGGCAATCTGGAACAGCGAAAAGACGACGGCCAGCCAGAACAGCCCCCGTCCGACCGTGCCTGCGGGGAAAGCCGCGCCATGCGGTTCCGGCTGCACCGGCGGGGATGCGATGTCGCTCATGTCAAACTCCGGGAACATGGGGAGGGGCCGCACGGTGGCGGCCCCGGTCGGGGTGGATCAGTTGATCATGCCCTGTTCACGGTAGAACCGCTCGGCACCGGGATGCAGCGGCACGGGCATGCCGTCGAGCGCAGCCTCCAGCTTGATCTGGGCGGCGGCCTGATGCGAGGAGGTCAGCTCTTCGAGGTTGTCGAACAGCAGCTTGGTCATCTGATAGGCCACCTCGTCGGAGACACCCGCATGGGTGACAAGGTAGTTGGAGATGGCGATGGTCGGCACGTCGGCCTCCTGCCCGTCATAGGTGCCGGCGGGGATGGTCGCCGCCTGATAGGGCGCGCCAAGGCTTTCGGCGATGCTGGCGGGGATTTCCACCACGGAGATTTCCACCGAGGAGGCCAGATCGCGGATCGAGGCCACGCCAAGCCCTGCCGACTGCAGCGTCGCGTCCAGCTGGCGGTTCTTCATCAGCTCGACCGATTCCGCGAAGGGCAGGTATTCGGTCTTGCCCAGATCGTCATAGCTCATGCCTGCGGCGCCAAGGATGGCGCGGGCGTTGAGTTCGGTCCCCGAGGCGGGCGCGCCGACGGACACGGCCTTGCCCTTGATGTCCTCCAGCGTGGTGGCGCCGCTTTCGGCAAGGGCGACAAGCTGGATGAAGTTCGGATAGATGCCCGCGATGCCGCGCAGCTGGTCCAGCTTTTCCGGGAAGCCCGCCTCGGCATCGCCGTTCCATGCGGCGGCCACGCTGTCGCCAAGCGCGAAGCCGATCTCGCCCCGGCCCTGCTGCAGCAGGTTCAGGTTTTCGACCGAGGCCTTGGTGGACTGCACCTGCGTGCGCACGCGGTCCATGTTTTCGGCGTAGATGTTGGAAAGGCCGACACCCAGCGGGTAATACACGCCCGAGGTGCCGCCGGTCAGGACGTTGACAAAATCCTGTGCCATGGCGCCGCTGGCGCAGAGCGAAAGAGCGGATGCAGCAAGAGTGCCGCGCAGAACGGCGGTGAAGCGTTTCATGAAAATTCCTCCCTGTGTGTGCCCCGTGACGGGACGAACGGCCCGATAAAGCCTCATCGCAAGCGCGACGTGAACAAAGACCGGGGTTTCCGTGCATTATTTCTGGCATAAAATTGCCCCGTCTCCAGCAGAAATCTGCCCGGGGTGGTGCAAGTCTGCGGATCCGCAGGAGAACGGCGGCTTTGCGATTTATTTACCATAAGACGTATTACCGGGCATTTTGCGGCATTGCCCCGGAACGGCACAGGGCGCGCGACCGGTCTGGCCGCGCGCCCTGCTGGCGATGGGTCCGTTACACGCGGCCTCTAGCCGTCGCGGGCCAGCGGGCCGCGCTTGGGTTTGCGGAACAGGATCACATAGGCAAAGATCGCCGTCAGCACGAGGAAGAACAGGCTGTCCGGGCTGGTTAGGAAGATCATCGGGTTGCCATCGTTCAGCGACAGGGCGCGCCGCAGGTATTCCTCCAGATCGGGGCCAAGGATGAAGCCCAGAAGCAGCGACACGGTGGAATAGTTCTGCTGGCGCATGAAATAGGCCAGCACCCCGAACAGCACCGCCAGCGCCATCTGGAACACCGAATAGGTCGCCACATAGGAGCCCACCAGCGCCACCACGGCGATGGCCGTGTAAAGCAGCCCCTTGGGGATCGACACGATGCGCACGAAATAGGGCCCCAGCAGCCACAGCGACAGCGGGATCAGGATCAGCGCCGACAGGAAGAGCGAGCCCAGCATGGGCGCCAGCAGATCGGCCTGACTTTCCAGCAGCCTCGGGCCGGGCTGCAGCCCGTTGATGACCAGCACCCCCAGCACGATGGCGGTGGTGGGATCGCCCGGAATGCCGAACATCAGCATGGGCACGAAGGCGCCGCCGCACATGGAGTTGTTGGCGCATTCGGCGGCGGCGATGCCTTCGCGCGAGCCCTTGCCGTATTCCTCGGGCTTTTTCGATCCCGACCGGGCCACGGCATAGGACACGAAGGCCGCCATGGATCCGCCCGCGCCGGGCAGGATGCCGATGCCATAGCCGATGAAGGCGCTGCGCAGATAGGCCAGCAGGCCGATGGCGCGGATTTCCGACATGGGCGGGATGAAATCGCGGCGGCGGATCACCAGACCGCGCGCCTTTTCCAGCGTTCTGGCCAGCGGGTCGTTCCAGCTTTGCGCCTGTGTCAGCACCTCGCTGACGGCAAAGGCGCCGATCACCAGCGGCATGATGTCGATGCCTTCGACCAGCGTTTCGGTGCCGAAGTTGAAGCGCGGGATCGGCTGCAGCACGTCGATGCCGACGGTGGCGATCATGATCCCCAGCAGCGTGGCCACCACGCCCTTGGCGATGTTGTCCTTGTCGACGATGATGATGACCACCAGCGCGAACAGCACCAGCGAGAATTTGCCCGGCGTGCGGATCAGCAGCGACAGTTCCGCCGCCACCGGCATGAAGGCCATCAGCAGCACCGTGCCGATGCAGCCGCCGATCATCGACCCAAGGGCGGCATGGCCAAGCGCGTTGGCGCCCTGGCCCTTCAGCATCAGCTGGTTGCCTTCGACCGCCGTCATCATCGACGACGGCGCGCCGGGAATGTTGATGGTGGTGGCGGTGATCGAGCCGGAATACATCCCCGCCATGAAGATCGAGGCGCACATGACCAGCGCGGGCACCACGTCGATCGTATAGGTGACGGGCAGCAGCAGGGCGATGGCCAGCACCGAGGTCAGCCCCGGCATGGCGCCGAAGAAGGTGCCCACCAGAAAGCCGCCGACCATGAAGGCCAGCACCGACCAGTCGGCCAGCGCGGAAAAGCCGGTCAGCAGGTTGAGAAACGTGTCCATCAGAAGAGGCCCTCGAACATGGCGGGCAGGCGCACGCCGAAAATGCCCGCAAACAGACCGTAGAAGGTTGCGGTCACCCCGATCACGTAGAGCGCAAAGATATGGGGCCTGCGGGTTTCCAGCCGGAAGATGATCAGCAGCACCGCGCTATAGGCCAGCGTCGAGGGGATGTAGCCCAAGGGGCGGAACAGGAAGATGTAGGCGGAGGTCGCCAGCACCACCAGCGCCGGGCGTGCCATGTCGCGCAGCGCGATGCTGTCCGAAGGTTCGCGCAGTTCGGTCCAGAGCACGACGGCCAGTGCTGCATACATCAGCAGCGCGGCAAGGATCGGGATCGACCGCGGGCTCATCTCGCCATCGCCGGAAAACTGGGTGTGGATGTCGAAAGACGCTGCCAGATAGACGGTGGTGACCGCCAGAAGAAAGACCGGCAGCAGCACGCCGGCACGGAACAGATTCGCACGTTCGCCCATCGCAGAGCCTTCCTTTGGGACAAAAGGCGGCACCGGGGCGATGCCCGGTGCCGCCGGAAACGCAAAGGTTATTTCGACAGGATGCCGCTTTCGACCAGCTGGTCCATTTCGGTGAACAGGCCCTGCGCGGTGTCATCCGCCCATTGCGTCACCTCGTCCGAGCCCAGCCAGTTCGGGGTCACGCCGACCTTGGCGATCCAGTCCTGAAACTCGGCGCTGTCATAGGCGGCCTTGTAGGCGCCTTCCAGCTTGGCCACCACGTCATCGGGCGTGCCTGCGGGGGCGGCCATGACGATGAAGCTGCCGTTCATCAGATCCACGCCCGCCTCGTCCGAGGTCGGAACGTCATAGGTCGGGTTGCGGGTGTCGGAAAACTCGACCAGTCCGCGCGCCGTGCCATCCTCGATCAGGTTGGCGAAATCGCCAAGGCTGGTCAGCACCACATCCACCTCGTCGGACAGCAGCGCCTCTTTCTGCGGGGCGGCGCCACCGGGATAGGAGACGATCTTGAACTCGGTGTCGGTCAGGCTCTGCAGCTGCAGCAGCGTCAGGTGGACGCGCCCGCCAAGGTTCTGGACACCGATGCGGATCTGACCGGGATCGGCCTTGGCCGCCTCCACCAGATCGTCGAGCGACTGGTAGTCGGATCCGGCATCCACGATGATCGCGTCGGGTTCGCTGGTGACGCGGGCGATCAGCTTCAGCTTGTCCATCTTGTAGCTGGGCAGCATGCCTTGCCACGGCACGGTGACGATGCTGTCATAGGTCAGCGCGCCAAGGGTATAGCCGTCGGGCCGGGCGCTCATCACCTGACCGATGCCGGTGGCGCTGACGCCGCCTTCGATGTTTTCCACATAGATCGAGGCGCCGCCAAGCTCCTGCTCGGCCAGCGTGGTGATCTTGCGCACGATGCCGTCGGTGCCGCCGCCCGCGCCCCATGGCACGACGACGCGGATGTCCCGCTCGGGGTATTCCGCCAGCGCGGCAACGGGTGCCAGCGTCGCGGCGGCTGCGGCCAGAAGGCCGAAGATGGTTCGCTTGGTCATGTCTATCCTCCCACATGCTGGATGGGATGCGCCATCCATGTCGCATCCGTCCGGGCCTGACACGGGGTGTCCCCTGCCCTGACGGTCCTCCCCCGCGGGACCAGATGCGGCCGCGCGGGGCTGTCGCCAAGCTGTCTCCAGGTCAGCTCTCAACTAATACATTACTATATGACAGAGCGGGACGCTGACAAGATGTTTCGCATCCGGCAGGTGATCCGCCCCGCCGGGGCCCTGTCAGGCTGGCAGATCCATGCGGCTCAGCAGGAAATCCAGTTCGGCCAGATCGGTGTCGTCCAGCTTGGGGCCGGGGCCGCGCAGGGCGGCGCAGGCCAGCGCGCCGCGCCGCCGCAGCATTTCCTTGCGCAGGGCGATTCCCCACTGCCCCTGCGCCTCGTGCTTCAGCAGCGGCAGGAAGCGGTTGAAAAGGTCATGCGCTTCGGCGCGGCGGCCTTCGGTCATCAGCTCGTAAACCCCCGACAGCATCTCGGGATAGGAAAAGCCCGCCATCGGCCCATCGGCGCCGCGTTCCAGTTCCTGCACCAGATACTGCCCGTTATTGCCGGTCAGGATGCGCACCGGGCGCGTCGTCTCGGCGCGCAGGCGGCTGATCTTTTTCGGGCTCGGGAAATCCTCGGCCTTGATGACGCCGATCTGGGGAAAGGCCTCCAGCAGCCGGACGATGGCGGGCACCGACATCACCACGCCGGAGGCGGCGGGGAAATCCTGCAGCACCACCGGCACATCGCCGATCCGTTCGAACACCGCCTCGAAATAGCGCATCAGATCCTCGTCGGTGCGGATGCCGCCGGGCGGGCAGATCATCACCGCGTCGCAGCCTTCGGCCATCACCTGCCGGGTCAGTTCGACCATCTGCGCGAGATTGGGCGAGGAGACGCCCGCGATGATCCGCCGACCCTCCGCCGCGGCGACAAATCCCGCGGCGACGGCCACCGATTCGTCCATGGTCAGCTTCTGCGCCTCGCCGCTGACGCCAAGCACGGTCAGCCCCTGCGCGCCGTGGCGGTAATAGAACTGCGACAGCGTGCGCAGGCTGTCATGATCCACCGCGCCATCGGGGTGGAACGGGGTCTGGGCCACGACATGCAGCCCTTTGGTTTCGCTAAGCATGAGTCTCCTTTCCGCGGCGCCAAGGGCTGCCGCGCTTGCTGGGTCAGGGTGGATCTGGGGTCGGGCCTTCGGCCCGGATCAGGCGAAGTAATCCTTGTGCAGGATCCGGTATTCGTCGGCCCAGTCTTCGGGTTTGTAGGTATGGTCGCGGATTTCGTGGATGGCGCGGGCTTCATCCCCGGCCTCTATGGCGTCGATGATGGCGGTATGGCCCTGCAGGATCTGCTGCAGCTTCTCTTCGGAATGGCGCTGCAGGCGGCGCACCCGGTCCAGATGACCCGAACGCGACCGCAGCAGCGCGTGCAGCGCCTCGCGCCCCAGCCCTTCGAACAGGATGAAGTGGAAATATTCGTCGAGCTGCTGGAACTTGCGCAGCTGCGTGCCCTCTTCGGCCACGGCGCGCTGCATCGCGATGACGGCACGCGCCCGCACCACCGTTTCGGGCACCTTGGCGCGGGCGAGGCCCAGCACCACCTCGGTTTCCAGCGCGCGGCGCAAGAACAGCGCCTCGTTGAGCTGCGGCACGTCGATCCGCGTCACCAGCGTGCGCGACTGGGGGTAGATCTTGACCAGCCCGTCCTGATCCAGCCGCTGCAGCGCGTCGCGCAGCGGGGTCTGGCTGACCTCATAGTCCTTGGCCAGTTCGGCGCGCAGCAGGTTGGTGCCGGGCGGCAGATCCAGCGACAGGATGCGCTGGCGCAGGTCGTCATAGATGCGCGAGGCCGCCGTGGGCCGGAGGATGCTGGGTTCGGGGCGCATCAGATCCAGCGCCGCCTGCAAAGATGTGTTCATAGGTGTTCCTGACGTCGCTCAAGGACTTGTTGCGCGCAGCTAACCTGAGTCCGGGGTTGCTTGACCATGCCGTAAAACTAAAATATTAGTGTATATCAATTGGCTCGGCAAGCCACATGCCCCCGACGTAGGAGACTTATCATGATCGCCCCCACCGACCTGCGCGAGATCATTCGCAGCGGCCTGCTGTCTTTTCCTGTCACGCCCTTTGATGGCGAGGACCGTTTTGCCCCGAAACCCTTCATGGACCATCTGTCGTGGCTTTCGGACTATGATGTGGCGGGGCTGATCGTCGCAGGCGGCACCGGCGAGATGTTTTCGCTGACCCCGGGCGAGATCGTCGAGGTGGTGAAAGCCGCGCGCAGCGTCTCCGGCGACGCGCCGGTGATCGCGGGCTGCGGCTATGGCACGCGCGTCGCCTGCGATCTGGCCCGCGAGATCGAGGCGGCAGGCGGCGACGGCATCCTGCTGCTGCCGCATTACCTGACCGAGGCGCCGCAGGATGGCGTTGCCGACCGCATCCGGCAGGTGTGCCGCGCCACCAACATGGGCGTCATCGTCTACAACCGGGGCCAGTCGCGGGTGTCGGCAGAGACGCTGGCGCAGCTGGCGGACGAATGCCCGAACCTGATCGGGTTCAAGGACGGCACGGGCGACATCGACACGGTGCGCCGGGTCACGCTGCAGCTGGGGGACCGGCTGTCCTATATCGGCGGCATGCCCACGCACGAGCTTTTTGCGCAGGCCTATCGCGGGGCGGGCATGCCCACCTATTCCTCGGCGGTGTTCAATTTCGTGCCCGCGACCGCGCTGGAATTTCACCGCGCCTTCACCGCCGGGGACGATGCCACCTGCGAACGGCTGCTGCAGGAGTTCTATTACCCCTTCGCGGCGATCCGCGACCGCAAGACCGGCTATGCGGTGTCGGCGATCAAGGCGGGCGTGGCGCTGCGCGGCTTTGCCACCGGCCCGGTGCGCGCGCCCCTGACCAGCCTCACCGAAGAAGAGGTGGAGATGATGCGCCAGCTGATCGCCGGGCGCAGCTGACCGCCCAGACCTGCCCCGGTCCGCCGGGGCAGAGCCGGAGCCCCGCGAAGCCTTTGTCATCATGGCGGACATCGGCCACGCGGGGGGTGATTCCGGGGCCTGCCACGCCCTAGGGGCGGCGCAGCACCCGCAGCAGATGCGGCTGGCGCAGCACGAACAGGCCATCGGCGGGTTCCGCCGCACGCTCGAACGCCGCCGCAATGGCAGCGCGCTGCCGCGTGGCCTGCTCGGCGCGGCCCGGATCCGGCTGGCAGACATAGCTCAGAAAGGCGTCAAGCCCGGCAAAGCGGCTGATCCGCTCCACACTCGTGTCGGACAGGGGCTGCGCGCCGGTGTCGGTCTCGAACGCTGCCAGCGCGGCCAAGGCCTGCGCGCGCACCGTGGTTTCATCATCCAGAGGCCGCATCGCGTCAAAGAACGACCCCTCTGCCAGCGGTTCGACCACGACGAGAAGCCCCATGGGGCGCAGCACGCGAAAGGCCTCTGCCAGCGCGGGTTGCATCAGGGGGCCGGGGATGTGGTGCAGCGTGTTCATCAGGATGGCCGCGCCAAAGCTCATGTCCCGCGCCGGGATCGCCTCTGCCCCGGCGATGTGAAACTCGGCCCCCGGGGCGCGGCTGCGGGGGGGGGG
>NZ_JAYKSL010000016.1:27757-120546 GCF_035481585.1 Salipiger marinus
CCGCCCCGGCCTGCGGATCGATGCCGGTCACCGCATAGCCGCGCCGCACCAGCGCCGCCGCCAGCCCGCCCTGACCGCAGCCGATGTCCAGCACCCGCCGCACCTGCCCTGCCGCCAGATGCGCCAGCACCGCCGCCGTCACCGGCCCCAGTTCGGCGCTGGAGCGGGTGCCCATGGCCTGCGTTTCGGCGTTCAAGGACCGCTGATCGACCATGTGGATCGTCCCAATGCTGCGCGGGCGTCAGATGGTGCGCCCGCCATCCACCTCGAGGATGACCCCGGTGATAAAATCCGCCTCGTCCGAGGCGAGATACAGCGCGGCATTGGCGATGTCGCGCGGTTCGGACAGGCGGCCCAGCGGAATGGTGGCGATGAACCTTTCGCGGTTTTCGGGCGTGTCGGGCACGCCCATGAACTGCTCCAGCAGGCCGGTCACGCCCATCACCGGCGCGATGCCGCAGACGCGGATGCGGTCCGGCGCCAGCTCCACCGCCAGCGAGCGGGTCATCAGGTTCACCGCCCCCTTGGAGGAGTTGTACCATGTCAGGCCGGGGCGCGGGCGGATGCCGGCGGTGGATCCGACATTCAGCATGACGCCGCCGCCCTGCTGCCGCCAGACCGGCACGCAGGCCTTGGTCATGTGAAAGATCGACAGCACGTTGATGTCATAGATCTTGCGGAAGGTGGCCTCGTCCGTTTCCATCAGCGGCTGGTTGGGATTGGTCCAGCCCGCGTTGTTCACCACCACGTCCAGCCGTCCATAGCGGTCGATCACCTGCCGCACCGCCGCCTGCACCTGATCGCCCTGCGCCACGTCGCAGGGGATCGCGATGGCGCCCTCTCCCAGATCCGCCGCGACCGCTGCGGCCCCCTCGCCGTTCAGGTCCACCACCGCGACCTGCGCCCCTTCGCGCCGGAAGGTTTCGGCAATGCCACGGCCAAAGCCCGAAGCCGCGCCGGTCACCAGTGTGATCTTGTCCTTGAGCCGCATGTGCTGTCCTTTCGTTCTGGTCTGTCCGTGCCGGGATGTCATGCCGTCCTGCGATCCGGGTCGAGCGTGCCTTCGGCCACCTCGCCGCGTTCGATCACCAGCGTGCGGCTGGCAAAGCCGCGCAGCAGCGAGGGGTTGGATTCGGTGATGATCAGCGTGACGCTGCGATCCGCGTCGCGCAGCGCGCGCAGCGCTGCGGCGTATCGCTGGGCCAGCGCCGGGGCCAGCCCCTGAAACGGCTCGTCCAGCATCACCAGCCGCGTGCCCGACATCAGCGCGCGCCCCAGCGCCACCATCTTGCCCTGCCCGCCCGACACGTTGCCCGCCGGACGGCCCGCCATGTCGCGCAGTTCCGGCAGGATGTCATAAATCCGGTCCAGCCGCTTCTGCGTCTCGGCCGCGCCCAGCCGGGCGGCCTGCGCGGGCAGCAGGATGTTCTCCTCGACGGTGAAGGCCGAAAACAGCCGCCGGTCCTCGGGGGAATAACCGATGCCCAGACCGGGGCGTTTGGGCGGGGCCATGCTGTCCAGCCGGGTGTCGCCGAACCGGATCTCTCCGGTGACGCGGGTAAAGCCCATGATCGTGCGCAGCAGCGTGGTCTTGCCCGCGCCGTTGCGCCCGATCAGCGCCAGCGTTTCCGCCGGGGCGATGCGGAAATCGAGACCGCGCAGGATCTGGATGATGCCGATGGAGGCGGTGACATTGCGGAATTCCAGCATCAGGCGATCTCCTCTCCGATCACGTCGCGGATCACGTCCGGATGCTCCAGAATTTCCGCCGGGGTGCCGCGCAGCTGCACGCGACCGGTGTTCCAGACCGCCACTTCGTCGGCGTGGCGGCTGACGATGCCCATGTCATGCTCGACAAAGACCGACGTGACCCCCGCCTGCGCCAGCGCGCCGACGAGAATTTCCATGACCTCGTGTTTCTGCGACGAGGCCACGCCCGAGGTGGGTTCGTCCATCAAGAGCAACCGCGGCTTCAGCGCCAGCGCCACCGCGATGTCGATCAGCTTGCGCTGGCCTTCGGACAGTTCCACCACCACGCGATGCGCGACATCGGCGCAGTTCACCATTTCCAGCAGATGCATCATCTCGTCGCGCTGGCGGATCTGGTGCAGGTTCTGCAGCGGGTTGCGCAGCCCCTCGCGCGCGGCGGCGGCGATCAGCAGGTTTTCCAGCGCGGTGTGTTCGGTGAACAGCTGCGGGATCTGGAAGGCGCGGGCGACGCCGCGCGCCACGATCTTGCGCGGGGGCAGCGGCGTGATGTCCTGCCCCTCGAACAGCACCTGCCCCTCGCGCGGCTTGATCCAGCCGGTGCAGATGTTGAGAAAGGTGGTCTTGCCGGCGCCGTTCGGCCCGATGATGGCAAGGTTGCGCCCCGCCTCGATGCGCATGGACACGTCATTGGCGGCAATCACCCCGCCAAAGCGGATGGTCAGGTTGCGGGTTTCCAGCAGCGGCGTGGTCATTGGCCTGCCTCCTTGGTGCGGGCGGGGGCGCGGGCGGGGGTGGCGCGGCGCATCAGCCCGTCAAGGATGCCCATGATGCCGCCCGGCGCGAACAGGATGATGACCAGCAGGAACGCTCCCAGCAGCATCTGCCAGATGTCCCCCGCAAAGGCCGAGGCATAGACCCGCACCATTTCGTAGATCAGCGCGCCCACGAAGGCGCCGCGCACCGATCCGGCCCCGCCCAGCACCGCGATGAACACCATTTCCGCCGAGCGCACCCACCAGACATATTCCGGCGTGACCACGCCCTGCGTCATGCCCATGAGCGACCCGCCGACCCCGCACAGCACCGCCGACAGCAGATAGCCCGACAGCAGCACCCGCCGGGGCGACAGGCCCAGATATTCCAGCCGCGTCTCGTTGGTCTTGATGGTCTGGAACAGCTGCCCCACCGGCGAGGCGAACCAGCGCAGCGTGAACCAGCCCAGACCCAGCACCAGCGCGATGGCCAGATAGAACAGCACCAGTTCAAAGGCGCCGCGCCCCAGTTCCATGCCCAGCACGGTGGGCCGGTCCAGCCGGATGCCGTCCGCCCCGCCGGTGACGTGGTAGAATTTTTCGAGGATCGACCAGAAGATCATCGAAAAGGCGAGGTTCAGCATCCCGAAGAAGATGCCGCGGTAGCGCACCACGAACAGCCCGACCAGCAGCCCGGCCAGCGCCGCGCCGATGACGCCTGCGACCAGCACCAGCACCAGATCGGCCCCGGGAAGCGCTGCGACACAGAACGCCCCGGCATAGGCGGAGACGCCAAAGAACAGCGCGTGCCCGAAAGACACCTGTCCGGCGCGCAGCAGCACCGTGACCCCCAGCACCGCCAGCCCCTTGGCCAGCGCGAGGTTGACCAGAAGCTGCAGGCCGGGCGCCATGACGGGAATGACGGCAAGGGCCAGCACGCCAAGCGCCGTCAGCAGGGACCGCAGCGGCAGCCCACGGGAGCCGGGCGCGGGACGGGGGGAGGATGTGGAATGACCGGTCATCTCGGCTCCTCAGATCTTGCGGGCGACCGGGCTGCCGAACAGCCCTTCGGGGCGCACCAGCAGGACCAGAACCATGATGAGATAGGGCACCAGCACCGCCACCTCGGGCCAGACATAGACGGCAAAGGACCGCCCCAGCCCGATCAGCAGCGCGGTGATGGCCGCACCTTCGATCTGGCCCAGCCCGGCGGTGGCGATCACGGCGAAGGACAGCACGATCATGTCCGCGCCCATCCCCGGCAGGATCGAGGTGGTGGGCGAGGCAAGCGCCCCGCCCAGACCCGCCAGCACCGCCCCCACCACGAAGGTGAACAGGAACACCCGGTCGGCATCGATGCCGATGGACTGCGCCGCCTCGCGGTCTTCGGTGGTGGCGAGGATCAGCTTGCCGATCACCGTGTGCCGCAGGAAGAACCGCAGCCCCAGCAGCAGCGTCACCGCCAGAACCGGCAGCAGGATCAGCTGGTAGACGGTATAGGTGACGCCAAACACCGTGACATTGCCAAGCGCCTGCAGGGCGCTCGCCTGAAAATAGGGCTGCGTGCCCCAGACCAGCCGCTGCACGTCCTCCAGGATCATGAACACGGCGAAGGTGACCAGAAGCTGCAGCACCTCGGGCTTGTTGTAGATGCGGCGCAGCAGCAGCCATTCGATGGGCCCCCCCAGCAGGACGCCCACCAGCACCGCCGACACCAGCATCAGCGGAAAGGCCAGCACCGGGGCAAAGCCAAGCGCCAGCACGTAACTGGTCAGCGACGCGGTGGCATAGGCGCCGATGGCGTAAAGCGAGCCATGCGCGACGTTGAGAATGCGCATGACGCCAAAGATCAGCGTCAGCCCCAGCGCGACGATGAACACCAGCGCCGCATAGGAGATGCCGTCAAACAGCGCGAGCAGGAAGATGGTGAGGTTCATGGGGGTTCCGTTCCATGGCGCCGGGCGGAGGGGAGACCCCTCCGCCGGGTCGTGGTCAGTTGTCGTAGGACGCCGCCTCGACGCTGTCGGGGAAAGAGGCATCAAGCCCCTTGATCCACTCGATCGAGGTTTCCCCCACCGGCGGCAGCAGCTGTGCGCCGTCAAAGATCATGATGTCCTCCAGCGTGGCGAAGGGGTAATCGCCAGACTGCACGCTCATGCCCATCAGCTGCGCTTCGATGCCCTGATTGTCCTCGCGCAGGGTGATGGGGCGGCCATAGGCCTGAAACTCCAGCCCCTCGAACGCGGCAAGCAGCTGGTCTTCGGTCGGCCAGTCGGTGCCGTTTTCCTCGATCGCGCGGGTATAGGCGGCTTTCATCGCCTCCAGCGCCTGCGCGGCATGGAACACCGAATAGATCGGAATGCTGCCGGTGCTTTCCTTGAAGTCGCTGACGAAGGTCTTGAAATCCTCGTCATCGCGGCGTTCGGGATGCAGGAAATAGTGATCCCCGCGCGCCCCCACCACATGCCCGGCGGGCAGGCTGCTGCCCAGCCGTTCCAGCGAGCTTTCGGCGAGGGGCAGCACGAAGGTGGAGCTGTTCATCAGCCCGCGCTGGAATGCCTGCTGCACGAACGTGTCCAGATCGCCGCCCCAAGAGGTGGACAGGATCACGTCCGGACGCAGCGCCTGCAGCCGCGAGATTTCGGTGGAGAAGTCGGGCGAGCCGAATTTCGGGAAGAATTCGCCCAGCACCTCGACCTCGGGCTTCATGGCCTTGAGCGCGGTGGAAAAGATGTCCCAGCTGTCGCGGCCCCAGGCATAATCCTGATTGACCACGGCGATGGTCTGGAAATCCGGTTTCATCTTCAGCAGATAGACCACTGCCGCCATCATCTCTGCGGTGGCGTTGGCCTGCGTGCGGAAGACGTATTTGTAGTCGTTTTCTTCAAAGATGCGCTGCGTGCCGCAGTCCCACATCAGGTTCGGCACCTGCAGATCCTCGGCCAGCGGCGCCAGCGTCTGGCAGTTGCCAGAGGAAATGGCCGAAAGCATCACCTCGGCCTCGCCCGACACGCGGCGGAATTCCGAGGTCAGCGCCTCTGCCCCCGCGCCCTCGTCGATATAGATGACCTCGACAGGCACGCCGTTGATGCCGCCCGCCTCGTTGAGGCTGGCCACCATCAGATCCATGGCATCCCGCGCGGGCACCCCGAAAACCGAGGCGGATCCGGTCAGGAACGTGGTCATCCCCACCT
The DNA here is from genome assembly GCF_035481585.1 of Salipiger marinus. NCBI lineage: Bacteria > Pseudomonadati > Pseudomonadota > Alphaproteobacteria > Rhodobacterales > Roseobacteraceae > Salipiger > Salipiger marinus. The sequence continues at coordinate 33,414 of NZ_JAYKSL010000016.1, forward strand.
TCAGCGTGTCCGGCTTGTCCTGCGCGAAGGCGCCGAACGGCAGCGCCGCGCAGAGCGCCGTGGTGACGAATAGCTTTTTCATTGTCTCTCCTCCCTGTGAAGTGGCCGGTGATCCGGTCCGGGAACGGCCCGGGATCTGGCCGGTGATCTGGCCCTTGGGCACCCGGTCAGCGAATGGCGATCGGGTTGATGATCATCTGCACCGCGCCTTTCACCCGCGCCTGCCCCAGCACGAACAGGAATTCATGCACCCCGTCGGCGGCCAGTGCGCGGGTGTCCATGTTTTCAAGGATGTAGATGCCGTTATGGGTCTGCAGGATCTGGTGGGCGCGGAACGCCTGACCTTCGGTTTCGGCGGGCACCACCTCCATGCCCCATGTGTCGGCCCCTACGGCCATCACGCCGATTTCCGCCAGATATTCGGCACCGCTGACCCCCAGCCCCGGCTCGATGGCGCCGAAGGTCTGGGGATCGGGGCTGTCGCCGTCCAGCAGGTTCATCCAGTTGGAGTTGAACAGCACCACATCGCCTTCGCGCAGGTCCACCCCCTGCGCCTCTGCGGCGGCGCGGATGTCGTCTGCGGTATAGGGCGTTCCGCCTTCGACCATGTCGGTGCCGAAATAGGCGGCCATGTCCAGCATCACCCCCCGGCCCACCAGACCCGGCAGCTTGTCCAGCCCCAGTTCGGTCAGACCCGAGGCCGGGGCAAAGTCGTCATAGCTCCGGCCCCCGTAATAAAGGTGATCCTCGCCGGAATGGCCCAGACCGTCGATCTGCGGACCGATCCCCAGCCAGCCCATAAAGATGTCGTCATTATAGGTGAAGGTGTTGTCGCCCAGCCCGGAATTGCCGTTCTGCCCGGGCTGCAGGATGGTCAGCGACAGGCTGCGCGGCGGAAAGGCGGGCGTGTCCGCCCCCACGATCATGCCAAGGCTGTAGACCTTGCCTTCGGTCACCAGCCCTGCGGCCTGTTTCACCCGCTCTGGTGTCATGTGGTTGGCGGCGCCCAGTTCGTCGCCCTCGCCCCAGCGGGTCTGCGCCCAGTCCGGCGGGCTGCCGGACGTGTCATGCGCCAGCAGCGGACCCGCCGCCATGGCCGCCAGCGTCCCGGCCAGCAGCCGCAATCTTGCACGGTTTTGGAAAGTACCCATAGCTTCCTCCCAGAGCTTGAGACTTCAAAAGCCTATGCGGCGGGGCCAAACCGGGCCAATATCCTTCGACGATTCCGGCCATAGGTTTGTGCTATCGCAGCAAGGGTTCCGGTTTCGCCGCGCAGGGATGCGTCTAGCCTGAGCGCTGAGGAGAGCGTGGGCTGACAGGGAGGAGCGCATGAAGATCACGGCTGCCGTGCTGGAGCGCGGCGGGATCCCGAAGGGATTCGAGGCGGCGCAGGCGCTGCGGGTGGGCGAGGTGGATCTGGCGCCTCCCGGCCCCGGAGAGGTGCTGATCCGCGTGGCGGCGGCGGGGGTCTGCCATTCCGATCTGTCGGTCATCAACGGCACCCGGCCCCGCCCCGTGCCCATGGTGCTGGGCCACGAGGCATCGGGCCATGTCGAGGAGGTGGGCGCGGGGGTCACGGATCTGGCGCCCGGCGATCACGTCGTCTGCATCTTCGCGCCGGGCTGTGGCACCTGCCTGCCCTGCGCCGAGGGCCGCCCCGCGCTTTGCACCCGGGCCGCCGCGCATCATGGCCGCGGCGAGCTGATGACCGGCCACCGCCGCCTGTCGCGGGAGGGCGCGCCGGTGCACCATCATGTCGGCGTGTCGGCCTTTGCCACCCATGCCGTGCTGGCGCGGCAGTCGCTGGTCAAGGTCGAGGCCGATCTGCCGCCGCATGTCTCGGCGCTGTTTTCCTGCGCGATGCTGACCGGCGCGGGGGCGGTGTTCAACACCGCGCGCGTGCCGCCGGGGTCGCGGGTTGCGGTGTTCGGGCTGGGCGGAGTCGGGCTGTCGGCGGTGCTGGGGGCCGTGGCGGCGGGCGCGGGACAGGTCATCGCCATCGACCGCTTCGACTCCAAGATGCAGGCGGCCCGCGACATGGGCGCCACCCATACCGTCAAGGCCGATGCCCATACGGTGGAGGCGGTGCGCGATCTGACCGGCGGCGGCGTCGATGTGGCGATCGAACTGGCGGGGTCGGTCACGGCGCTGGAAACGGCATGGGGCTGCACCTGCCGGGGCGGCACCACCGTCACCGCGGGCCTGCCCCATCCGGACGCGCGCATGGCGCTGAACGCGCTGCAGCTGGTGGCCGAAGAACGGGTGCTGAAGGGCAGCTATATCGGATCCTGCGTGCCGCAGCGCGATCTGCCGCGGATGTTCGCGCTTTATGCGCGCGGCAAGCTGCCGGTGGAAAAGATGCTGACGCACCGGCTGAAGCTGGCGGACATCAACCGCGCCATGGACCAGCTGGACGACGGCACCGCCATCCGGCAGGTGATCGAGTTCGACTGACAGGGCGGGGCGGATATGGTGGACATCCGGCAGCTGCGTTATTTCCTTGCCATCGCCGATGCCCCGTCGATTTCCGCGGCGGCGCAGGCCATCGGCGTGGCGCAGCCGTCGCTGTCCCAGCATGTGCAGCGCATGGAGGAGGAACTGGGCGTCAAGCTGGTGGACCGCTCGCCGCGCGGCACGCTGCTGACGCAGGAAGGCCATGTGCTGGTCGAACACGCGCGCCGCATCTGCGACAGTCTGGACCGCTGCATGGCCGACATGCGGGAACTGGGCGGGGTGATCCGGGGACGTGTGGGGTTCGGCATGCCGCCCTCCTGTTCCATGGTCATGTCGGTGCCTCTGGCCGAGACCGTGCGGCTGGAACTGCCCGAGGTGCGGCTGCGCGCCGTCGAGGCGATGAGCGGGTATATCAAGCACTGGATCGACGATGGCACCGTCGATATCGGCTTTCTCTATGACCTCAGCGATGCGGGGCCGCTGCGCGCGACGCATGTGATGGACGAGGCGCTGTATTTCTATTCGGCCCCGGATGCTTGGCCGCTGGACACGCCGCCCGGCACGCCGGTGGCGCTGCGCGACCTGCAGCGGCTGGACATGATCCTGACCTCGAACGGGCTGCGCCAGACCATCGAGGGTTACTGCCAGCGCAACGGCGTCAGCCTGAACGTGGTGATCGAAATGGACGCGATGACCCAGATCAAGGAACTGGTGGCGCGCGGGTCAGGCTATACCATCTTCGCCCCGGTGGCGGCGCAGGATTTTGTCCGGCGCGGCGAACTGCTGCGCGCCCCCATCGTGGAGCCGCGCATGACCCGCCCCGTCTATCTGGTGTCCAACCCCGCGCGGGTGATGACGCGGGCCTGCCGGTCGGTGGAACAGGTGACGCTGGACGTGGCGCGCGAACTGGTCCAGCGCGGCATCTGGGAGGCGACGCTGGTCTGACCCGCGCCGCCCCGCCTGAGCTGCCTTAAACCGCGACGCAGTCGGCGTAGTAATGCACTTTGCCGTCGGCTTCGGTCTCCTGCACCAGACCGTGAATGTCGGTCTCGAACCCCGGGCATTCGCTGGCGAACTCGCGGTTGAACTTCAGATATTCCACGATCTTGCGGTTGAACACCTCGCCCGGGATCAGCAGCGGGATGCCCGGCGGATAGGGCGTGACAAGGCTGGTGGTGATCCGGCCTTCCAGCTCGTCGATCGGCACGCGCTGCGTGGTGCGCCGCGCGATATGGGAAAACGCCTCGGCGGGGGCCATGGCCGGGGTCAGATCGCTGAGATACATTTCCGTCGACAGGATCGCCACGTCGTATTTGGCGTAAAGCGCATGCACATGCTGGCAGAGATCGCGCAGGCCCATCTGTTCATAGCGCGGCTGCTTGGCGCAGAAATCCGGCATGATCTTCCACATCGGATGGTTCTTGGCGTAGTCATCCTTGAACTGCTGCAGCGCGGTCAGCAGCGTGTTCCAGCGGCCCTTGGTGATGCCGATGGTGAACATGATGAAGAAGCTGTAAAGCCCGGTCTTTTCCACCACCACGCCATGCTCGGCCAGATATTTGGTGACGATGGAGGCGGGGATGCCCTCCTCCTCGAACCGGCCATCCAGATTGAGCCCCGGCGTGATCAGCGTTGCCTTGATCGGGTCCAGCATGTTGAAGCCGGGGGCCATGTCGCCAAAACCGTGCCAGCTGTCTTCGCCCGAGGCCTGCACCCCTTCGGCATCGGTCTTTTTCAGCACCCAGTCCTTGGTGCGGCCGATGCCCTCTTCGGCCAGATCGTCGGGGCCCCAGACGCGGAACCACCAGTCATTGCCGAATTCCTCGTCGACCTTGCGCATGGCCCGGCGGAAATCCAGCGACTGTTCGATGCTTTCTTCCACCAGTGCGGTGCCGCCCGGCGGTTCCATCATCGCGGCGGCCACGTCGCAGCTGGCGATGATCGAATATTGCGGGCTGGTGGAGGTGTGCATCAGATAGGCTTCGTTGAACAGATGCCGGTCCAGCTTGGTCTCAACGCTGTCCTGCACCAGCACATGGCTCGCCTGACTGATCCCGGCCAGCAGCTTGTGGATCGACTGCGTGGCATAGGTCACCGAATGCTGCGTGCGTTCGCGCTTGCGCCCCATGGCGTGATAGGTGCCGTAAAACGGATGGAAGGCGGCATGGGGCAGCCAGGCCTCGTCGAAATGCAGGTTCTCGACATAGCCGTCCAGCAGGCCCTTGATGGTTTCGGTGTTGTAGAGCACGCCGTCATAGGTCGACTGGGTCAGCGTCATGATGCGCGGCTTGACCGTGTCGGCATCCACGCCTTCCAGCAGAGGGTTGGCGCGGATCTTGGCCTTGATCGCCTCGGGCGAGAATTCCGAAAACGGAATCGGACCGATGATGCCGAAATGGTTGCGCGTGGGCTTCAGGAAAACCGGGATCGCGCCGGTCATGATGATGCTGTGCAGGATCGACTTGTGGCAATTGCGGTCCACCACCACCACATCGCCGGGCGCCACGGTGTGATGCCAGACCATCTTGTTGGAGGTCGAGGTGCCGTTGGTGACGAAATAGCAGTGATCGGCGTTGAAGATGCGCGCGGCATTGCGTTCGGAGGCGCCGATGGCGCCGTTATGGTCCAGAAGCTGGCCCAGTTCCTCGACCGCGTTGCAGACATCGGCGCGCAGCATGTTTTCACCGTAGAACTGGTGATACATCTGGCCGATGGGCGATTTCAGAAAGGCCACGCCCCCCGAATGGCCGGGGCAGTGCCACGAATAGGATCCATCCTCGGCGTAATCCAGCAGCGCCTTGAAGAACGGCGGCTGGATGCCCTCCAGATAGCTTTTTGCCTCGCGGATGATGTGGCGGGCGACAAATTCCGGCGTATCCTCGAACATGTGGATGAAGCCGTGCAGCTCGCGCAGGATCTCGTTGGGCAGGTGGCGGCTCGTCTTGGTCTCGCCGTAAAGGTAGATCGGCACATCGGCGTTTTTCCAGCGCACCTCGTCGATGAAGTTGCGCAGGTTCAGCACCGCCGGATCAAGTTCGGGGCCGGGGCTGAATTCCTCGTCGTCGATGGACAGCACAAAGGCCGAGGCGCGGCTTTGCTGCTGCGCGAATTGCGACAGATCCCCGTAGCTGGTGACGCCCAGCACCTCGAAACCTTCCTCCTCGATGGCCTGCGCCATGGCGCGGATGCCCAGCCCCGAGGAATTTTCGGAGCGGAAGTCTTCGTCGATGATGACGATGGGAAAACGGAACTTCATGGGGGGTTCTCCTTCCGGAAAGACGGCCGATTGGCCCTTGGGGCTCTGGTCTTCCGGCCTCGAAACGCAACAAGCGGGCCGGATCGCGGCGGGGCGGATCCTAGGCGCGTTTCTTTCCCCTGCAGCGCGGACAGTCAAGCGGATGTGCGCACCCCATGACAAAAGGGCCCGCCTGTCGGCGGACCCTCGCAGTCTGGCGGAGGAGGCGCCCAAGCTCAGGCGGCGCGGAACGCCCGTTCCGCCGCCAGAAGGGCGCGCGCGGCCTCGGCCACATCGGCGCGGCGGTCATCGGGGATGTCGGAACTCGGCCGCAGGATCGGCCCGGTCTGCGCCAACCCCGACAGCGCCACCGCCGCATGCAGCACGCGGATTTCGTTGATGCCGTTGCGCAGCACCTCCAGCGGCAGGATCGGCTCCAGCAGGCGGGTGGCCTCGGCCCGGTCGCCCGCCTTCAGCGCGGCAAGAATGGCGGTGGAGATGGCAGGCGCAATGCAGACGCAGCCTGCGGTGAAGCCCGCCAGCCCCTGATCCAGCAGATGCGGCACGGCGGGCGGTTCGCCAAAGCCCGAGATGATGCGCTCTGCCCCGATCGCGGCGATCAGCGCGTCAAGATAGGGATCCGCCGCCCCTTCGGCGCGCGGCACGGCATATTTGACGCCGAACACCACACCTTCGGCGACCAGCGCGCCCAGAAGATCGGCGGGCATGTAGCCATCGGTCTTGATATAGACCAGCAGCTGCACCCCGCAGGCATCGTAAAAGGCGCGCAGCGCGTCGCCCATGCCGTCATGGGTCAGCGGCGGGCTCATCGGCACCAGCAGCGCCACCGGGAAATCGCGGTCGGCCAGAACCGCCGCCTGATCCATCATCTTGCCCGCATCGGGCCCGACCGAGGGCAGCAGCCATGTATCCGCCTCCACCAGCGCCTCCAGCCGGTCCAGCCAGTCGGCATAGACCGAGACCGGCCAGTGATGGGCCAGCGCGTTGCCGCCATAAAGGATGGTGCTGACGCCGCCCGCTTCCAGATGGCGGATCAGCGCGCCATTGGCGGCATCGTTGAAGGTGCCGTCGGCGTGGCGGGCCAGCGGCGGCACCGCCATGACGGCGGCGGCAAGATCGGCGGGGGTGACGGTGGTGCGCATGGCAGGGCTCCGGAGGGTGAATCTGGGCAAAGCAGTAATTTCCCGGCCCGAATGAGTCAATAGTTGTAAAATCCGCGAACCGGACGTAGACAGGCGCCGACTCTCACCCGAAGGACAGGATGATGACCCTTACCGTTGCCATCGCCGGAGCCGGCGCCATCAGCGAATTCCACCTCAAGGGCTGGAAGGCGCAGCAGGATGTGACGCTGGCCGCCATCTGCGACCCCGATCCCGCCCGCGCCCGCGCCAAGGCCGAGGAATTCGGCATCCCCGCAGTCTATGCCGATACCGAAGAGATGCTGGAGGCGGTGAAGCCCGACGCGGTGGACATCATCACCCCGGTGGGCAGCCACGCGCCGCTGGTGAAGATGGCCGCCGATCGCGGCATCCATGTCATGTGCCAGAAGCCGATGACCCCCACCGTGGCCGAGGCCGAGGCGCTGATCGCCGAGGTGGGCGACCGCGTGCGCTTCATGGTGCATGAAAACTACCGCTTCCGCCCGCATTACGCCGAACTGGCCCGCCGCGTCGCCGAAGGTCAGGTGGGCCCGCTGCGCCATGCGCGGCTGACGGTGCGGTCCTCCTCGCTGTTCGACTATCCGGGCAAGGTGCCGTTCCTGCTGGGCCGCCAGCCCTATCTCAAGGAGTTCAAGCGGCTGCTGGTGTTCGAGGTGCTGATCCATCACCTTGACGCGCTGCGGTCGATCCTTGGCGAAATGCAGGTGATGTCGGCCACGCTGGACCGGATCAATCCCGATCTGGCGGGCGAGGATGTGGCGCTGGTGACGCTGCGCGCGGACAGCGGCGCGCTGGTGCAGATCGACGCCAACATCTCTGCCCCCGGCTATCCGCCGCTGCCCACCGACCGGCTGGAACTGCTGGGCGAGGCGGATACCATCGTCTATGACCGCGACCGCATCACCCGGCTGTCGGAACCCGACAACGTGTCGCTGCACGACCTTCAGGCCAATTATCAGGCCTGTTTCACCGGTGCCGTCACCTCCTTTGTCGAGGGGCTGCGCACCGGGGCGCCCTTCCCCACCGACAGGCTGGACAATCTGCGCACGCTGCGGCTGATGGAATCCATCTATACTGCGGCAGGCGTCGCAATCTGACCGCATCCGGAGGCAGGCATGCAGGACACCCGCCGCGATCCCTCGCGCGCCGATCAGGTTCACGACCGGCTTCTGGCCGATATCGTGGCGGGCACCTATCCCCTGCAGTCCCGCCTGCCCCCGGAGGAAGTGCTGGCGCAGACCTGCGGCGTGTCGCGCCCTGTGCTGCGCATGGCGCTGGCCCGGCTGCGCGAGGATGGCATCATCACCTCGCGCCGGGGCTCGGGCAATTATGTCACGCGCAGGCCCGACCGGGCGGTGATGGATTTCGTGCCGCTGGGATCGATCACCGACATCCGGCGCTGTTATGAATTCCGCGCCGATGTGGAAAGTGCCGCCGCCGCATGGGCCGCACGCCGCCGGACCGAGGCCGATCTGGCCGCGATGGAGGCGGCGCAGGCGCAGCTTGCGGGCAGCTACCGGCAGCAGCAGCTGGGGGTGGAGGCCGACCACCAGCTGCATCTGGCCGTGGCGCGGGCCAGCGGCAATCCGTTTTATGTCACCGTGCTGGAATCGCTCGCCACGCAGATCGCCTTTGGCATGACGCTGTCGCGGTCGCTGACGCTGCAGGGCGCCCCCGACCGGCAGGCCAAGGTCGAGGCAGAGCACCGCGCCCTGATCGAGGCGATCCGCGCCGCCGATCCCGAGGCCGCCGCCGCCGCGATGCGCCGCCATATCATCGCCGCCCGGGACCGCATGTTCGAAGGCGGCGACTGACAGACCGCTCTGCCGATGGTTGCCCTGACCGCTCCGCGCCCTACTCCTATGGGGGAGCGGTCCGGCATCCTGTCCGGTCCGCAGTTCACGCACTCAACAGAACGGACAGGACAATGAGCTATCGTTCCAGCCTGACCCTGCTCATGCTGGCCGCCCTCGTGGCGCTTGGCTTCGGGCTATACGGCTATTTTGCCCCCATGACGGGCGTCACCGGAGTCTGGGGCCCGCTTGCCGCCAGTTTCGGCGCGCTGTGCCTGTTTCTGGGGGCAGCCCTGATGACACAGGCAAGGGCGCGGACCCTGCGCGTCATCCTGATGACCCTGCTGGGGCTGGCGCTGGCGCTGACCCTGCTGGCGGCGGTGCTGCTGCATCAATGGGGCATGGTCACCGCCCTTGCCATAGCCGGTCTTGGCTGGCTGACCGCCCTTTCCGGCCCCGAGGAGACCCGCGCATGACCCGGACCCTGACCTGCACCACGGCGCTCTTGGCGCTGCTGGCCGCCCCCGCGCTGGCGCAAGAAAACATGACGCCCCCCGCCATCGACTCCCCCGAGGCCGAAAGCCCCGAGACACCGGCGCAGACGCCGGAGGCCGAGGCCCCTGCCGCCGAGACGGACACGCCCGACGCGGCAGAGGCCCCCGCCGCTGAGGAGGGAGCCCCCGAGACCCCCGCAGCCGAGATGGAAACCGAAGCCGAGCCGGAAAGCGGAGAGGCCCCCGACGCCCCTGCGGCAGACCAGCAGGCCGCCCGGAATTTCCCGTCCGACGCGCGCATCCCGCCCTCTGGCACCGATTGGACCGGGTTCCACGGCCAGCTTTCGGCGGCAAAATATTCGCCCCTGACCCAGATCACCCCGGAAAATGTCGGCGATCTGGAACTGGCATGGCGGGTGCATACCGGCGACGTGTCCGACGGATCCGGCGATCTGCCCGCGACCGTCTGGTCGGCCACCCCCATCTATGCCAACGGCCTGCTTTATATCGGCACGCCGTTCTACCGCGTGCTCGCGCTTGATCCCGCGACCGGCGAAGAGGTCTGGTCCTTTGACAGCCAGTCGCGGCTGGAGGCGCTGACCCAGCCCGCGCTCAAGAACCGCGGCGTGGCCTATTGGGAAGCCGAAGAGCCGGTGGAAGGCGAGGCCTGCCAGAAGATCGTCTATCTGGGCACCATGGACGCGCGGCTCTTCGCCATCGACGCCGACACCGGCGAACCCTGCGCGGGCTTTGCCGAAAACGGCATTCTGGACGTGAACCAGTGGAACACCGTGAACGACCGCTGGCCGCTGTCGCTGCTGCAGCCGCCCACCATCGTCGGCGATCACGTCATCATCGGCTGGGCGGGCAATGACTGGGACTGGGCCGAAGCGCCGCCGGGATCGGTGTTTTCGGTCAATGCCCGCACCGGCGCGCTGGAATGGACCTTTGACACCATCCCCGAAGAGATCCGCCAGCAGACCGGCACCGCCAATGTCTGGACCGCGATGAGCGCGGACGAGGAGCGCGGCATCGTCTATCTGCCCGTCGCCTCGCCCTCGCCCAATTACTGGGGTGGCAACCGGACCGAAGAGATCCCCTATGCCACCTCCACCACCGCGCTGGACGTGAACACCGGCGAGGTGATCTGGTCGCGGCAATGGGTGCATCACGACATCTGGGATTACGACATCAACGCCGCGCCCACGCTCATGGACATCACCGTGGAGGGCGAAGACATCCCGGCGCTGCTGCAGCCGACCAAGATGGGTTTCCTGTTTGCGGTGAACCGCGAGACCGGCGAGGATATCTGGCCGATCGAGGAACGCGCCGTGCCCGCCGGCGACATCGAGGGCGAGGTCTATGCCCCCACCCAGCCCTTCCCCACCAACCCGCCGCCGCTGATCGACCAATCGCGCCTGCCCGATGTCTGGCCGCTGGCCGATATCGCCTCTTTCGGGGAATGTTCGCGGCTTTGGGATGAAATGGTTTACGAAGGCATGTATCAGCCGCCCACCACCGAAGGCGCGGGCGCGGGCGCCTATCCCAACAGCGCGGGTGTCGTGCAATGGGGCGGCGTGGGCTTTGATCCCGAAAACCAGATCGCGGTCGTGAACCTCAGCCACGTGGTGCAGCACATCCAGCTTCACCCGCGCGAGGAATATGACGCGATCCAGGGCGAAGCCGGGCCGGGCGAAAGCGGGTTTCACCCGCAGACCGGCGCGCCCTTCGGCATGTCGCTGCAGACCGCGCTGAACCGCTGGGGCATGCCCTGCTGGAAGCCGCCCTTCGGCGAGATGATGGCCATCGACATGACCACCGGCGAAACGCTCTGGCGCCGCCCCTTCGGCATGTCGCAGCGCTATGGCTTCTACATGCCCGAGGCCTGGGGCTCGCCCACCATCGGCGGTCCCGCCCTGACCGCCAGCGGCCTGATCTTCATCGGGGCGACCATGGACAGCATGGTGCGCGCCTATGACCTGCAGACCGGTGAAAAGCTGTGGCAGGATCTGACCGAGGCGCCCTCCGTGTCGAACCCCGCGATCTACGAGCACGAGGGCCTGCAATACGTGGCCTTCATCTCGGGCGGGAATTCGATCCTGAAGCCCGAAGTGGGCGACATGGTGTCGGTCTACCGCCTGCCCCGCGACTAAGACACCCCCCGCCCCGCCCTTGCGCGCGGGGCGGGGATGATCCGGCCGCACTGCTGCGCCGCCTTCGGGCGGTTTTTGCCGGCTGCGGCCCTTTCCTCCCCACAGTCCCGCCCGGAACAGCCCGACAGCCCTGTCTGTCGGCCAAACGGCGCTGTGCAGGGTCGTCATTTCACAAAACCTGCACATCAGCAGGAACATTCGCTGCTCCTCTCTGGTTGGTGTCCCGAACAGCCACCCAAACAAGGAAGGCGCAGAAATGCATTCCATCATCTACATTGTCGGGCTCGTCGTCATTGTTCTGGCAATCCTCAATTTCGTCGCATGACACAGGAGGACACCCCCATGACCACAACCGAGCACACGTCCGGAGCCAGCGACGAGGCACGCCGCCTGCGCGATGACGCCGCGCGCAAAGCGCAGTCGCTGCAGGCCGATGCCACCGATCAGGTCCGCGACCGGGCCGAACACGTCAAGGACAGCGTTGCCGAGGATGTCTCCTCGGTAGGCGACGCGCTGCGCACCGCCTCGGGCGAATTGCGCAAGGGCTCGCCGCAGGCGCAGATCTTCGGCTCGCTCGCCGAGCAGCTGGCAGGCTTTTCCGACGCGCTGCGCGGACGGGATGTCACGGAGATCGTGGGCGAGGTCAGCGCCTTTGGCCGTCGCAACCCGGCAGCCTTTCTGGGGGGCGCCGCCCTCTTGGGCTTCGCCGCCGTGCGCATGGTCCGCGCCTCCGCCCCCGAGGCGACACCGACCGGATCTGCCCCGATGGACCGGCCCGCCCCGTCGGATCCGCTTGCCACCCCCGCCGTGCAAAGCACCCCCGCCACCCCCGTGATGACGCCGCCCGTCACCCCCCCGCAGGAGGACCGCTGAACCATGGAACCGCACAAGACCGAAAGCACCACCTCCCTGCTGAGCACCATCGTTGACCAGCTGAGCGCCCTGATCCGGGCGGAGCTGCACCTTGCCAGATCCGAGGTCGACCAGAACCTGCGCCGCGCTGGTGTGGCCCTGGGGATGATCGTTGCCGCCGTGGTGCTGCTGATGACGGCGCTCAACGTGCTGGCCGCAGCGCTGTCCGCCGGGCTCGCCGAACTGGGTCTGGACCCGGGCTGGGCCGCCCTGATCGTGGGCGTGGCTTTTGCCGGGATCGCTTGGGCGCTGCTGTCCAAGGGGCTCAATGATCTCAAGATGTCCAGTCTTGCCCCCAGCCGCACCGCCGAAAACGTCAAGCGCGACGCGCGCGCCGTAAAAGGAGCCTGAGATGCCCAGCGACACCCGCAGCCCGCAAGACATTGAACGCGACGTGGAGCGCCATCGCTCCGACCTCTCGGATTCGCTGCGCGAGATCCAGTCCCGCTTCACGCCGGAAGCCGTGGTGCGCGAGGTGACCCAAGCCTTTCGCAGCCATGGCAGCGAAATGGGCACCGCCGTCACCCGGTCCGTGCAGCAGAACCCCGTGGCGCTGGCCGTCACCGGCATCGGGCTGGCCTGGCTGATCTTTGGCCGCTCGCATGATGACCGCCCTGCTGCCCCGGCAGCTTATGACCCGCTGCAGGATGGGGTGGACCGCCCCGATCCGCGCGCGCTTTACGGCACCCCGCCGGTGCATCCGGCGACCACGGGCCGCGATCCGTCTTACCCCGCATGGCTTGATGCGACTGACCGCTATGACGGTGGCACCTCTGACGAGGAAAGCACCCGGGCCAAGGCAGCGCGAGGCATGTCACAGGCCGGGCATGACGTTGCGCATCGCGCGTCGCAGATGCGTGACCGGCTCTATCACGGCACCGAACATCTGGGGGACACTGCGCGTCAGCGGATCGCTTCGGCTCGGCATGCCGCCGTGACGGCACGGGACCGCGCGGCGCCCGTCCTGCGGGACAACTGGCGCGCCGGTCGCGACAATGCCAGTCGGTTTCTTGAAGAGCAGCCGCTGGTGGCTGGCGCACTTGCCATTGCGGTAGGGGCGGCACTTGCCAGCGCGCTGCCGCGCACCCGGACCGAAGATGCCCTGATGGGAGAAGAATCCGACCGGCTGGTCCATGAAGCCGAGCGGATCTTCGAAGAAGAGCGGGAAAAGGCCAAGCAGGTTGGCAAGGCCGCGCTCGACGAGGCAGGCAAGATTGCGGACGAAAAACGCAGTGACGCCGCAGATGCCGCCCGCACGCTGTCTGATGAGACCCGCGACGCTGCAGCCCGCGTCCGTGGCGCCGCAGAAGAAGAGGCCGACCGGCAAAAGCTGACCTCTCGCGAAGTCTAAGTCGGCGATCAGAAAAAGGCCCCCCGGCTCTGCTCCGGCGGGGCCTTTTTACGCAGGGCCGACATTGGCTCCACCGGGAACAAAGGTCCGGACCACCTGTTAAAAGGCCTGCCCCTGTCGCCGCAGCGCCGGCGCCTCGCGGGACCGTTCCACAACAAGGAGACCGATTGTGGCCAACAAGACCCTCGACACGCTGTTTCACGAAACGCTCAAAGACATCTATTACGCTGAGCGGAAGATCACGACCGCGCTCCGGAAAATGGCGCGCGCGGCCAACAATCCCGACCTGAAAAGCGCGTTTGAAACCCATGAACAGGAAACTCAAGGCCAATATGAGCGCCTGCAGGACGTGTTTGAGCTGATCGGCAAACGCGCGCAGGGCAAGACCTGTGACGCGATCGAAGGCATCATTGCCGAAGGTCAGGAAATCATGGAGGAATTCAAGGACAGCCCTGCGTTGGACGCGGGCCTTCTTGCTGCCGCTCAGGCTGTCGAACATTACGAAATCAGTCGCTACGGCACCCTGAAAAGCTGGGCGCTGCAGCTTGGCATGAAAGACGCTGCAAAGCTTCTGGACCAGACTCTGCAGGAAGAGCTGGCAACAGATGCCAAGCTGACCAAGCTGGCGGAATCCGTGGTGAACGAGGCTGCGGAGGCCTGACCCAGCGGGGCGCCGTGGCCCACCCGCGGCGCCCACTTCATATGCGGATGGATGGCGCCGCCGCCTCATGATGCATCCGCTGCAAGCTGAGTGGCAGCAAAGTCAATCCAGTCCTGCACATTGACCAGACGGCCGACCAGACCCAAGGCCTTGCCCAGCGTTTCTGCATCCGCCTGCGCCAAGTCCTGCAAACTGCTCACGCCGTTAACGTGCAAAAGCCAGATCAGCCCGATCCCCGCCCCCGGAAGAGCGGCAAGCGAGCTGTCGCGGAGCGCATCTTCCTGCCACTCCAGTTCAGACGGCCCGATGCCTCGCAGAGGCTTGGACTCTGGATCGGCAGCTTCTGGCAACTTAAAGCTCTGTTCAAGGAGTTCAAGGGAAGCCTCCGTTTGCCTTCCAAGTGTATCCGGCGTTGTCTGAAGGGCCAGTTCGGCCGTCGCTTCCTGAGCCTCCGGCTCGTCCAGACTATCTTGAGTCGTCCCTTGGCCAAGCGCCAGCTCTGTCGATGTATCCGGATCAGGCACCTCTGGCGGCGGCAGTTCCGCCAAGAGATCAAGAGAATCGTCAGCACTCTCCTGCCCGGATGTACTGTCCTGTGGTTCATCCGCCCCCGTATCCCCCAGTATTTCTGAGGGGAAAGCCTCATCTTGCGCGGGCACCATAGGCTCACCCTCGGCAACAGGCGGAAGCGATGCCCGTTCGGTGAGGCTCGCGGCCTTGCTGGAGATGGAAAGCGGCAGCTCTTCTACAGAAGGTGGCAAGGCTGCAGGGCCAGCGCCTGTCAGCGAATCCCGTCGCGCAAGCCGTTCCGCCCGCAGGCTTCTGATGCCTTGCCGGGCTTCAGACCGCACGGACCGCGCCCATTCCCGATAATTTTCACGCTCGGTCATATCTCTCCTCCCGACTGCTTCAGGCTGTCCGGCCATTTGGCGAGCGCCCCTTGCGCCAGATGTGCGAGCCGATCGTGCCACTGTCGGTCAGCAAGGCAGGTCTCGAGAAAAATCAACAGATCCAGAGCGCTATGAGGAGGATCAGACCAGCCACCCCACATGCACTGTCTCTCGAGCCAAAGTCCTGCTTCGTCCAGAGTGCGCGCCACCACCGCATCCTCGCGCCCGGCAACACAAAGAGAAACGGCAAGCCGCCCGTCCTGCCGGGCCCAGAGTGAAACCGCGTCCTGTTCCACGCCAGTCGTATGGCACAGCCGGGTCCCGACAAAGCGCAGTGGCCGTTTACTTTTGCGCGTCAGGGTGACTGTCCCCGAATGCAACACGTCTGGTCCAAGCGCAGCGGGTGCAAGCGACATCAGCAGCCTTCATCCTTGTGATCAAAGAGTCGAACCCTGACATCGTCGCGCCAAATCCCTAACAATTGGCTACCAAGCGCGAAGGAGTCAAAAAATAAGGACTTAGCTAACCAGTTAAGATTTTCCAATATATGCGATTCGCAAAATATCGGATACGTGGTCGGTACGGAAGAGTTCAATAAGGGCAGTCTTTCAATGCGGCTGAAAGGAGCGTTCCGAGTATGGAAACAATAGGATACCTGAAGGAAAGCGGTGACCGCTTCGAATTCCACTACGACAAGCTTGGATTGGTCATCCGCGGAAACTATCCGGAATGGGTTCTGGCCGCTGCGTCGGAAATTATTCAGGATACGGCACGGCTTGAATCGCAAAGTCGCGTTGAAGAACTGTCTGCGCTCGTCGAATTTGGCGAAGCTACGGAGATGGATGTCGACGCACATAAGGTCGACATGAAATTTCGCTTTGAAGTCCTTCCCCAATGCGTCGTGAGCATGGGAGCAATGGACTACCGATGGGCCAGCGAGGAGGCGCGCAGGAAAGTGTCGGCCGAATTTGATGGCCACGCCCTGCGGAGGCTCCATGATATGTCCCTAACCCGCAACAACAGCTTCCTCCAGAACGAGGAAGGGGTTGAAATGTCCGACGGCACGGCGTGAACGAGCGAGGATCGACACAATGGAAATCATACCTTTCGGAAGCCAGGACATCGACAATATCCTGAGCCGCGAGCCCCAGCGCGCCGAGTACCTCCCCTTTGGGGCGGTTCTTCTGGATCGGATGGGCAAGATTCTGAAGTACAACAAAGCCGAAGGCCTGATCGCGAACCGCGTCCCTGATCAGGTGGTGGGGATGGACTTCTTCAACCAGATTGCTCCTTGCGCTAAGGGCAAGCGCTTCCATGGCGAGTTCATCAAATTCCATCGTACGGGTCAGGTGAACGTCATGTTCGACTACAAATTCGGCTACAAGGGCACGGATGCGAACGTGAAGATCCACATGAAATCTCAACCCGATGGTCAGTCCTGCTGGCTGTTCGTGAAGCGGGTATGATCCGCGGAAATGGAGATGCCGGGCGAGGGCACGCGATACCGGATCCGGATTGATCCCGAGCTAAAACGGCTTCGCAGCGGGGTAATTCTACCGGAGACTGTCACTGCTGCACATGATTTCGCTGCGACCCGGCAAAGTCGCGCCCCGCGCCCGCAACCTGATAGCTTCCGGTTGCGGCGTGACGGGCTAAGGCCGCTTTGCTTCGAAGGCCTTTTTTTGCTTTCTATGCCTCTACTTGGGCAAATAGGGGATTGCGTGCGCTTTTACCTCGCTAGCGATGATCGCATCGCTATGCAGGTGGTTGCTTCGCATAGCGATGCCCGGCCTCGCTATCTGGCGGCATTCATTGCTGATCCGAGCGAGATTGCGGCAATAATGGCCCGTGTTGGTTCAAATCTATCGTGGGAGGCTGCGGCCCCTGTCCCTGCCGGTGCGCTTTAGGCCTCCGGTCCTGTCACCCGAACCTGATCAGCCGACGTGTGTCCGGCGAGAGGAGTTGCAATGCAATATATGACCGAAGCGAAGTTGACTGAGCAGGTTGTCCCCTTTTACGAAACGTCGGTCCCGACACAGCGCGCTTCTGCTGAAATGCAATACCGCATCAAACGAATTGGGGCACGACCGCTCATCTTCACGGGCGCCGAACTTGGAATGGCAATGAGCTTTGCTCCGGACATGGCGTGGTGGTATGAATTCAATCTTTTCCGAAGCACGCAGGGTTTTGTTCTGACTGTGAAGCGTTTCTATCAATCGGAAGACGAAACCGATTACTGTCGAGCGTGGGAGTTCGATAACCTGGACGCTGCAATGACTGCGCTGGAGAAGTACGACGCCGCACAGGACGTGAAGGCGGAGCGCTTTATCCCCTCTCCAAGCGCAAGTGCGGCGGAGTTCGCAGCCTGCGCGATGCAGCTTCGTGCTGAAATCTCCGAAGCGCGTGCCCACTTTGCCAGTCTGGTGGGCGAATTTCTTCATGAGATTGATGCTGAAATGTGAGAAGAGGGGGCGCCGATGATCCACCATGGCCAAGCCTTGAGACTATGCAAGGCGGTGATCTTCGAGACTCTGCTCCGCCTTTTCCCGGATCGCGCCCGACGCCTGCACCCCGCACAGTGGGGTGCTACGATGCGGCTGGACGAGGACGGCCTTGGCTTCGACAGCCTTGCTCGCATCGACCTTGTTTCAGTTTTCAACACCCGGTTTTCTCTACAATCAACTGGTGTTGAAGACTACATGTACATCCAGCCGCAACTGGATATTTGGGCTGACCTACTGGAAGAACATTTTCGTCTGCTGCCGACTGCTGCCGCTATGGGTTTTTTTACCTCGGGCAGCACCGGCGCGCCTAAGTTACTATTCCACCCTCTTGAAGACTTGTTGACTGAAATAGATGTGCATATTGCACACAGCCTTGTTGACCGCCCCGGCCGGATCGTGGCCCTGGTGCCTCCGCAGCACATTTATGGCTTTCTTTTTACGGTGCTGCTGCCCTCCCGTCTGAAGGTCAGCGTCCTGGATCTGTCTGACAAGGGCCCCGGTGCCCTGTCGCGGCACCTTGATGCGGGCGATCTTGTGATCGCTACGCCACATCTTTTTGCTCGGGCTTTACCGTTCTGTTCCGGCAAGCCGTTGTCCGCCCATGCCCTATCTTCCACGGCGCCTGCGCCTGACAGTCTCTGGACTTTGGCGCGCCGCGCCGGTCTGGCCAGCGTTACCGAGATCTACGGCTCTTCCGAAACCGGCGGTGTCGGGACCCGGCGGAGCGCGGGGGCGCTGTTCCGGCTGCTGCCGCACCTCGATGCTGGTGATCCCCCAACCCGGAATGGTCAGAGGCTGGACCTGCAGGACCACCTGATCTGGCAGGCAGAGCAGTTCCGTGTGCTTGGCCGTTGCGACCACGCCATCCAGATCGGTGGACACAACGTGTCCATGGCCGCCGTAGCCGCGACTCTGGAACGTCATCCGCACGTGGCACAGGCTTATGTCCGGCCAGAGGGCGAGCGGATCAAGGCGTTTGTCGTGCCCTGTCCTGGCCTCGACCCCCTTGTCTTGGAAGACACCCTGCGCAGTCTGATGGACGCGGAGCACGCGCCCGCCGCCCGGCCCGTCAGTTACACGTTTGGCGCCAGTCTGCCACGGAACTCGCTTGGCAAAGTCACAGACTGGTCCAATCAGATGGAAATGCCTCTCGGCGGTTAAGCAGACATTCATCTTGTGGATGCTATGCCGGGTGCGACGGGAGGCCGATGCGTTGTCCCCGCAGAAACAGGAGCCGCGCTTGGCACATTCGCTTTATCCTGAAGACACGTCACCTATGGCCCCCGACAGCTTCTTCGAGGATGAGGAGTTGTTGTCGCTGCAAAGCCGGGCCTTGGCCTATCTGGCGGTGCGGGTGCCGGTCCATCTGCGTGGTCCCGCGGGCATGGGCAAGACGACGCTTGCGCTGCGCATCGCGGCTCGACTGGGCCGCCCCGTCTCTTTTCTGACCGGGGACAAATGGCTGACACGCGAGGACATGGTGGGTCGCGAGATCGGGCGCACCGCACGTCAGACCGTTGACAGCTACATCAGCCGCGTCCGTCGCACCGAAACGCAGGAACGGTCCGACTGGAAAGACGCGATCCTCACGGAGGCGATGCGCCACGGTCATACCTTGATTTATGACGAATTCACCCGGGCCTCGCCCCAGGCCAATTCGGTGCTGCTGTCGGTGCTTGAGGAAGGGGTTCTGGTTTTTCACGACGCCCGGGCCGGGCGACAGCATATGCCCGCGCATCCAGAATTCCGCATGATCCTGACCTCCAACCCGCGTGATTATGTCGGCATCGAACATGCCCCCGACGCGCTGATCGACAGGGTTGTAACCTTCGATCTGGATGACATTCCAGCGGACACCGAACGCGGCATTGTCGCCGCGCGCACGGGTCTGCCGAAGGAGATGGCGGACAGGTTGGTGCAGTTGGTGCGCGACCTGCGGCGCGGAGATGCCGGTGCGGCGGCGTCTATTCGCACCGCGCTTCTGCTGGGGCGGCTGGTGGCCGCGCAGCAGACGAAGATCAGCGCGCGGGATCCGAATTTTGTCCAAATCTGTGTGGACGTCCTGCGCAGCCGCTATGGTCGCGGCGGTTCCGAGGGGTTCGAGGCCGCGCTGAAGCAGGCCTTGCGGGCTCTGCCGACCGAAGACGACGTGCAAGAGATGAAGGTGGCTTCATGAAACGTCCCCCTACCGCCCATCCTCGGCGTCCCAATTCTGTCTGCCGCCGCCCTCCGCGCACCCGCACCGAAGCCGCCGTAGAGCTGGTCAAGGTCGAGTTTCAGCGTGACCGGCTGCATCGCGGCCTGATGGAGCTGAAGCGGCGTGGCCAGTTGGCTGCAGAGGAGTTGCGCACCAACACCCGGCGCGCAGATCAGCTGCTGTCGCGACTGGCCGAGCCGGAAGGGGAGCCCTGGCCATGACCGCTCCCAGAAAAACTGCGGAGCAGGGAGATTGGGCCGTGCCCGCCTCTTCGGCACGTGTGCAGCCAAGTCCCCTCTCCCTGTCCCCCGCCGTGGCCCTGGCCCGCGCCGCACTGCCCGACATCACCATGCAACCCTTTGACGGAATAGCCTCTGCAGAGCGCGAGGGCCCCGGATGGCGTGTGGTGATCGAGGTCATCGAAAGCCCTGCCCGCCTTGGCGACAATGACCTTCTGGCAGCCTACGAACTGATGCTGGATGCAGAGGGCGAACTGCTCAGTTTCCGTCGTCTGCGCCGGTATCACCGCGAGGAGCGTGAGCCATGACCCAGCGCAACGCTTTGCAGCCGGACGGGCTTGCCGACATTCTTGAACGGATTCTCGACAAGGGCATCGTCATCGCGGGCGATGTTTCAGTTTCTCTGGTGGGGATCGAGCTTCTGTCCATCCGGCTGAGGCTCCTGATTGCCACCGTCGACAAGGCCAAAGAGCTTGGCATCAACTGGTGGGAAAGCGATCCACGGCTCTCTGCCGAGGCTCATCGGCTGGAGCAGGAAAACCAGTTGCTGATCGAACGAATTGCGGCGCTGGAGCGCCGCCTGGATCAAGGCCAGATCGCTGGAGGACTCATATGACAGATCATAAAGATCAGCCACAGAGCGACACACCGCCCGATCCCGAGGCAGGCGCCCAGGCTCGGCTGACCGAGATCGATCTTCGGCTTGGGGGGCTGCTGAGCAGCCTATCTGACGGAGTCCGCGAGATTGCGGACAGGCTGCGCCCGATTGCGGATCTGGCCGCCGACACGGTTCATGTGGATCATCACATCCGTGTCGGCGGCCTCGCGGAGTTTCAGGAGGCCGCCAGCGCCAAGTCGCGCCCGGCACCGGAGCATGAGGTGCGCCAGACCACAGCCGACTGGACCCTGACAGCTCACCTTCCCGGCGCAAGTCTTGCCAGCATTCGCATCGACAGCCACCCCGGACAGCTGACCGTTGACACGCCTCGCCACCGCCTGTCGATCCAGCTGCCGGAGGATCTCGCGCGGGAGCAGATGGAAATGACCTTCCGTGCCGAGACGCTCACCCTGCGGGCGCCGCGGACGGGAGAAGAAGCATGACCTCGGTTTACCTTTATGGCCTGCTTCGCCGCCCTGATCTTGACGCGGCGCTCGCCGGACAGCCGGTTGACGCTCTGTCCGGATCCGTCGAGGCGCGGAGAATCGGGGAGTGGTCTCTCGCATATGGGCCGAGCGACGGGACACCCATGCCGCAGCGTCGCCGTTTTCTCAAAGACCATGCCCGTGTTCTGGAAGATTTGATGGCTCATGGTCCGCTGCTGCCGTTTCGCTTTGGTCATGTCAGTCACGACGCCGCCCGGATCGATCACCTCATCACCGCCGCCGCAGACGAAATCTCTGCAACCTTCGAGAGACTCGAAGGCCATGCCGAGATTGGTTTGCGCGTCGCCTTTCCGCGCGAGGCGGCGCTGGCCAGCACGCTGGCCCAAGATGACGGCCTGCGTCAGCAGCGCGACCGGCTTGTCAGCCACGCCGGAGGCTCCCAGCTGGACCAGATCGCGTTTGGCCGTCGCGTGGCGGAAACGCTGGATCTGCGCCGCGGCCTGGCGCAGAAGGCGCTTCTGAAAACCCTGCGACCCCTCGCCCGCGATCATGTCCTGCAGGCGCCTGAAGACGATGTTCAGGTTCTGCGTGCCGCGTTTCTGGTGCCGGAGACGGAGGTGGCCGCCTTTACCCGCGCGGTCGAGGAGGCGGCGTCCTGCTGTGGCTTTGCCGATGCCGCCCCAGAGATCCGGCTGGTTCACCCGACCCCGCCGTTCAACTTCGTGTCCTTTTCACTGGCCGATGCCGACATGGACAGGGAGGTCGTGTGATGGGCCTGCTGCGCAAGCTGATCACGGCCCCTGTCACGGCACCGCTCGCCGGGGCAATCTGGGTGACAAAGCAGGTGGCAATCGCCGCAGAGGCCGAACATTACGATCCGGCGCGCCTCCGTCGAGCCCTGGATGATCTGGAGCAGGCGGTCGATCAGGGCCTGATCGACGAGGCAGAATATGACGCGGCGGAGCATGTTCTCCTGCAGCGGCTGGCCCAGGCGGCGGAGCTTATAAAATGACCGAGCCTCTCGCTCTGCTGCGCCGCCCACGCATGCCCCTTCCCGAAGGCTTTGTGGAAAAACCCTTCGGTGCGCTGGCTCTCGTGGAAGGCCCTGCCCCGGTGCTGACAGGCTTTGCCTTGCGGCATCGGCGCCGCGCCGTCCTGCGCCGCGCCGCAGAACGACAGGCCCTGATCGAGGCTATGATGCCATACGGTCCGGTGCTGGTGGTCCCGCCCGGGATCCGCCTGCGTCCCGCCGATCTGGCCCCGTGGGAGCGGGAACTGACGGCATGGCTCGACCGTCTTGAGGGGAGGGTGCAGTTTCAGCTGACCATCTGCGCGGACCAATCCGGGCTGAGCGCATATTTTGCGGAACGCCGAGCGACCGCGCCAGACCTGCCCCCCGAACTGCTGTCACAGACACTGGTTGCCGAGATTGAGGCAGCGCTGGACCCGCTGGTGCTGGACAGGATCATCCTCCCGGTCAGCGGACCCGAGATGCTGCTGAACCGGGTGCTCCTTATCGACGGGGCCTCGGAAAGCCAGCTGGATCTGGCGCTGGCCCGGATTGACGCCATGTGGCCGGAGGGACTGCGGCTAAAACTGGTGGGGCCCAGCCCGGCGATGTCTTTTGCGCTCGCGACCCTGCGCGCGTTGCCGTGGTCCGAACTCCAGCTGGCGGCGCAGGCTTTGGGGATGTCGCCTGGCTCAGTGCCCACCCTTTCCGCCCTGCGCGCGCTTTCCACCGCGCGGCGGACGGCCCTGATGCGGGGCGCAGACCCTGACGCCGTGGCGCTGCTGTCACGGATCGCGGCGCTGGACCTCGCCGAAGGGCCGCTGCCACCGCTTCATCTGCTGGAGGTTCGGCGCGACGGATGCGCGACACCGGTGCACCCGTCAAGCCTGCCGCCCCCGATTCTGCCATGGGCGAGGCCAGCATGACCCCGCTTTGCCTGCATGGCGTGATTTTCCCTGCCGACACCCCAGCAGAGGCACCACCGCACCGACAGGTGCCCCTGGGTCCGGTATCTGCACTGGTGTCCGACCTGACCACTCCGCCCGGGGAACCGGACGGGCTGCATGCCGTGTTGGCCCATGATTTGTTGCTTGGGCTTTACCTCATGACCGGGCCGGTCCTGCCGGTTCGGCTGGGCACATGCTTTTCTGACGGCGCAGCACTGCAGGCGGCGATCACGCCGCAACTCCCCAATCTGGAACTGAAGCTGCGCAAGATGTCGGGACTGGCCGAGTATGCGCTCGTGGTCGAGGAGGCGCCTCTGACCCCGGTCCAGCCCCTGCCGCAGCCTGCGAACGGGCGGGATTTCCTGCGCGCCCGCAAGCAGTTGCGCGACACCCGCAGCTTTGAGGCAGAGGCGCGCGCCACAGACCTGCGGCATCTGCGCAGCCATGCCAGTGCCGTGGCGAAAGACTGCGACCTGCGTCCGGTCATGGCCCCACGGCTTCTGTCGCTGTCGCTGCTGATGGACCCGGTGGCGGCGACGCTGCTGCAGACCTCGCTCCCGGACTGGTCTGCCGCATCGAGAATGAGCGCGCGCCTGACCGGTCCTTTCCCGCCGTACAGCTTTGCGAACCTGCCCATGGAGGATATGACGGATGCCTGACCCTCAGCTTTTATCTCCCCGCCATGCCCTGTCCGGCAGCGACCGGACGCTGGTCGATCTTGTGGATCGCGTGCTGGACCGGGGCTGCGTGATCGAAGGCGAGCTCTGGCTCACCGTCGCGGGGATCGATCTGGTCTATCTGGGCCTCAAGGCAGTGCTCACCACGCCGGACCGTCTGCTCCGGGGCGAGGCATGATTGCCGTAGGTCTCTGCCGGGCGGAAGAGGCGGGCGAGTTCGATCACGTTCAGACGGGCCCGCTGGCCCTGCTCTGGCAGCCGGACGGAACCGACACGGACCGGCTGGATCGCTGTCTTGCCGCACAGGAGCAGCTCGGCGCCTTTCTTCCCTTCTCACCGCGGCAGGCGCCAAAACTGGCCGCAGCCTGCGACTGGATCAGGCCCCGCATCGCAGCCTTAGGTGCGGCGCTTGACGACCTCGCCGGTCAGGGGGAAATGCTGGTGACCCTGCAGCCTGACACCACCGGGTCGGGTCCGCCGTCCAGTTCGGGACGGGACTGGCTGCGGGAACGGACGCTGCAGCATGCCCGCCTGCGCGCGATGCAGGACTGCCTGCGGGATCTCCTGCCCGGCGCACATCTGCTGCCCACCTCTCCGGGCGCTCCGGTGGAGGCGACGGTGCTGCTGCCGCCGGTTCTCATGCACTCCCATGCCAGAACGCTGCATGCCGCCTGCCCCGAGGGCGTCGACTGCCGGGTCTCGGGACCATGGCCCGCCTTTGGCTACGCCGCAGCCCTCACCGCCCGCCTGACGGAGCCGACGTGACCGCGCCCGACCCGACCCAAGACTGGCCCTCGCCGCTGGCGGAAATTTCCCGCCTGGAGATCGACCCGGAGCGGGTGGAACAGGACATGGCCCGCCTCGTGCTCGGATTGATGGAATTCCTGCGCAAACTGATGGAACTGCAGGCGGTGCGCAGAATGGACGCGGGCAGCCTGACCCCCGAAGAAGAAGAGCGGCTTGGCCTTACCCTGATGCGGGCGGAGGAGGCATTGCACCGGCTGGCTGCGCAGTTCGGGCTGCAGCCCGGCGATCTGTCGCTTGATCTCGGGCCGTTGGGACGCAGCGTCTGAGTCCCCTTAATCCGACGTTAGGCTGCCACTTCTAGGATGCATAGAAACCTGATCGGAGCCTGTCACCAGTGTCGCTTGACGAATCCCCCGGTACCGTCGCCTCGGCTGCAGAGGCAGAGGCCGTTCATGCCGACGACCCGACTGCAGCAGGTGCTGCGTCCGGCCGCCGCACCACTGCTCACGCTGAAACCTATGGGCTTGTGGGAATTGCCGGCACATTGGTGGCCATCGAGGTTCTGCATATCCGTGAAGCTGTGCCTTTTCCCGGAAACGTCAGCCCCTTGGCGATGGACCTGCCCGGTCTGCTCGGGGCGATGGTGCTGCGACAGGACACCATCCCGCTGACCGATATCGGTGCCATTCTGGGCCTTTACTCTGAACAGCCCCTGTCCGAACGGGTGGTCATCATCCTGATGGACGATAGCCAGCAGCGCATGATCGGCCTTGTGGTCGACTCGCTGCAAGGCATGACCTCCCTTGATGACCAGCATCTGGCCGAGATGGGGGTTGTCGGAAGCGCCGCCCTCCTCGCCGGGGGGCGCAGCTTCGTACATGATGGCTTGGTCGTGGGGATTCTCGATCCGCGTATCCTGTTTGACCAGCCGCAACTGCCTTTCGCCCACCAGCGCGCCCGACCCGTCGGCGGACGGCAGGCGGCTCAGGGCGGTCGTTCCGCCTGCCTGCTGTGCAGCTATAACGGCCATGGCATCGCCTTCCCGGTGGAGGACATCCACGCCACGATTCCGATGCACACGCTGCGTGACAGCCCCATTGCACATGGACCCTGTGACGGGGTGATCCAGCTTCACGGCGCGGATATTCCAATTCTCGACAGTCTGCAGGTTCTCGGCCTTGGCGCCAATTTCTGCAGGCCCGAACGCTCGGCTTCGGTGGCGATGCGGGTGCCTGCGGGCGGGTATGTCGCCTTTGAAATCGACCGGTTTTTTGACATCGTGCATATTCGCAACGACGAACTTCTGGATGTGCCGTCGGTGATCTCAACCCGGAAGAACCTTTTTTGCGGCATCCACATGCGGCCCGATGGCAGCCATTACCTCGTGATGGACAGCGGACGCGTGTTGCGGGACCAGGCCTTGGAACAACTCGCCGCCACCACCGCAAAAGACATGTCCGACCCGGGAGCTGTGGAGGCGCTGGGGCCGGCGGAACTCTACCTCGTGTCCCGTTCGGCACAGCAGCGCATGGCCTGCCGGCTGATTGACATTGTCGAGATCCTGCGGCTGCCCGAAAGCCTGCTGTACGCCGAAACACGCCATGACGGATACATGGGCGTGCTCAGCCATCGCGCCCGGGTCGTGCCGATTTTTTCGGTCGCCAGCGTTCTGGGAGAGTTTGCCTTTTACGAGGAGAACAAGGCCTGCGTGCTGCTGTTCCGGCTGGGCGAACAGCTTTTTGGTGCCGCCGTGGAGCAGCTGGAGGAGGTGACGCGCTGTCAGCCCATCGGTCGCGAGGCCGAAAAGATGCTGCGCAAACCGGACACTGGCGAGTTTATCCAGCATTTCGATCTGGCGCGGGAACTGCCGGTCTCCGGCGGTTTCTTCTGACAAAGGAGCTTTCTGCGTGCCATCCGATCCAACTGACGAGTTGCCCCAGCCGACCTACCGCCCCGTTGTGCCCCCGCATGGGGCGATGGCAACGCTGATGCGGATGATCTCGGACAGCGAAAGCGAGCTGTGTCGCCGTCTTGACGACATGGAGCTTGCGACAATGGAGGTGGCGCATCTGCTGACACTGCCACCGGAGGACATGGGGGAAGACACACATTTTCCCGCCCGGGCAGAACGGATCCTCGGACGGATTGATGAGGGCCTCGGCGCGATGGGCCGCAGCCTGCCCGACATCCTTGCACGGGTTTGCGACTCCGAAGATGCGGTCAGCCTGGGGCTCGACCGGCTCGCAGAGGGTCTTGCCGCATTGCGGGCACAGCAGACCGACGCGCAGCGCGCCACCGAGACGGTGATTGCGCAGCTTGCAGCAGCGGCCCCGCCCGAGGCCGACCAGAGCCCGCATCTGGCGGAGGTGCTGGAGGACATGCGCATCCGGCTGGAGATCCTGACCGAGGCGCCCCCGCCCGCCGGAGAACCGGCGCTGGATCTGACCCCGCTACGTTACGAACTTGCCCATGGCGTGGACCGGATCGCGGCGCTTCTTGGCAGTCTGGACCACCGGAGGGATGCAGAGCGACAGGGCATGTTCGCCCTGCAGCGGGCGCTTGGCGCTACGGTCCAGCGGCTGGAAGCGGCGGTCACCGTGCTGCAGGATCAATTGGCCGCGCGCCCGCCGGACTCGACCACTTTTCCGCAGGACGGACCGGTGCAGGATATCTGCACCCGTCTCGACCAGATTCAGGTTCAGATTGACGCGCTTGCCTCGTCTCCGACTTCTCCCGACCTGACCCCGCTGCGCGTTGAGATCGGACGCAGCGTGGACCGGATCTCCGCGCAGATCGGGGCACAGTCACATCGGCTTGAGGCGGAGCGGCAGGCGTTGGGAGGCTTTCTGACCGGGTTAGGCAGCATCTTCAACAGGCTTGATGCCGCAGCGCGGCGACTCGAAGCGCAGGAGCCGGTGCACGGGCTGGAAACGCGGCTGGCCCGCATCGAACAGCGACTCGGCGATCTGCAGAAGACCTCTGCGGACGGGGTGCCCGAGGCCCTGCGCGACATGACGATGGTGCTGGCCGAGATGATTGCGCGCCAGGAACGCCAGCAGGCGGCCCAGCTGCGCACTTCTGCTTAAAATACATAGATGATCTTAACTTCGGTGCCCTAGGAAATTCACTCAGGATTATGAATTCGAGGCGATGACTCGTCGGGGGAATTCCCCGGTCCAAGCGGACCAAATGTAACGAGGAAAGGGACACTTCATGGCAGTTGAAAAGACTTTGGCCTCCACCAGCCTGACAGAGGTGGTGGACCGCATCCTGGACAAGGGCATCGTTGTGGATGCTTTTGTGCGGGTCTCTCTGGTGGGGATCGAATTGCTTTCGATCGAGGTCCGCGCCGTTGTGGCCTCGGTCGAGACCTGGCTGAAATATGCGGAGGCCATCGGCCTCACCGTCGACCCGCAGGCCACCTGACCCGGCCCTGCAATGCGATCCGGAAGACGGGCCGCGCGGGCAGCCCGCCTTTCATCCGATCCGGCGCCTAAGCCGGCCATGGCAGCGTCAGGCCCGCCCTGAGCATGATCCCGCAGGACGCCGCAGCGGATCGCCAAGACGAAAAACTTCCCCGGCGCCGATGGCCCAAAGGGCGCAGGCCGGATCACCATAGGACATCGCGGATCATGAGCGACCTCACCAAAGACCTGCCTCTGACGGAGTTCGGCAAAGCCATCCTCGACTCGGGATTTGCGATACGGCTGCGTCCATCGGATGGTACGGCGCTTGCCTTGTCCAGTGCGGCCCGGGCGGCACTGGGGGTCGACCCCCAGCTGCCCTGCGCACTGGCCGATATTTTTGACCTTCCTGCCGCGCTGAACCCAGACCCCAAGGCCACGGTTGACCTCCATCTTGGCCTCCGCTCAGGTGGGATGTTTCAGGGCCGCAGCCTGCCCATTCCGCAGACTGAACCGCTTGAACTTCTGCTCGTGGGCGAGCGGGTGTCGGCCCCATCTCCCATTGTCGCACCGCTGCCTTGCCTGGATGCCATCAACGCACATTACGGCGTGATCGAAGTGACCCAGATCGGCGAGGTCACCGGTGTGAACGCCACGGCTCTGGCAATGCTTGGCATGGAAAGCGCCGCGTTGACCGGCTCGCGGATCGACACCTTCTGCCTCGACGAAGCTCATGCCACGCAGCTGCGCACAGCGCTGGCAGGTGAAAGCGTGACCCTGAATCTGGACCTGCGCAAGGGCAATGGCAAAGCACTGGGAGCGGTGGTCAGCGTTCTTCATTGCCACGAGGCGTCGGGCGAAACCCGCGTGATCCTGCACCTGCTGGACCGCACCGAGCAGTCGCTGCAGGCTGACCGCGACAGCTGTCTGGCCGATATGGTGGATCACACCATGGCGGTGGTTGAATATGCCGGAGATGGCAAGATTCTGTCGGTGAACGGCACCTATCGCGACATCACGGGCTTTGCCGCCGACGAGCTGGTCGGCGAGGATCAAAGTGTCCTGTGGGTGCCGACAGACGTCAAGGCCGGAGCGGCGTCCGAATTCTGGGGGGCGCTTGGCACAAAACTGATGGCCACCGGCACTTATAAGCGTCGCACCAAATCAGGCGCCCTGCTTTGGGTGACAGCGTCTTTTCTGCCGCTCCGAGACAAGGCCGGAGAAATCGACCGGGTGCTGAGCATCGTTCAGGATGTCACCGAAATGACCCTGCAATGCGCGGAACTTCGGGCCCTGGAGGATGCGCTGCATCGCGGGAATCCCTTTCTTCAATTCGACCCCTCAGGCGCGATCACCGCCACCAACGATGCCTTTCTTGCGCTTAGCGGCTATGACATGGACAGCTTGCTTGGCCTGAAACACCGCGACATCTGTCCGGACTCCGTGACCCAAAGCCTCGACTATCGCGATTTCTGGCCGAAACTGCGGAAGGGAGAGCCCATCTCTGGCGTCTACGCGATCGTGTGCCGGGACGGCAGCGAAGTCTGGCTGCGCACGCGATACGTGCCGGTGCTCGACAGTGAAGGCAAAGTTTACAAAATCATCATGATAGGCGAAGATATCACCGTCCATCTGATTGAATCGACGGAAGTCAAAAACAAGCTGGCAGCGATCGAACGCAGCCAAGCCGTAATCGAATTTTCCGTTGACAGCACAATCCTTGCGGCAAATCAGAATTTCCTTGATCTTCTGGGGTATAGCGAAGCAGAAATCAAGGGAAAGCGGCATCGGATTTTCTGCGCGCCTGACTATGTCAAAAGCCCTGAATATGAGGATTTTTGGAAATCCTTGAGAAATGGCGAATTTATGCAGGGCGAATACAAACGCCTGACCAAAAGTGGACGAGAAGTCTGGATCCAGGCCACCTACAATC
Source organism: Salipiger marinus (assembly GCF_035481585.1). Lineage (NCBI taxonomy): Bacteria > Pseudomonadati > Pseudomonadota > Alphaproteobacteria > Rhodobacterales > Roseobacteraceae > Salipiger > Salipiger marinus. The sequence continues at coordinate 63,299 of NZ_JAYKSL010000016.1, forward strand.
CGATTTTTGATCTATCCGGGACCCCGGTGAAAGTGGTCAAATATGCCACGGATGTCACCGAACGCAAACGCGCCGACATGGACCTTCATAACAAGCTGCGCGCCATCGACCGCAGTCAGGCCATGGTTCAGTTCGATATGGAAGGCTATGTGCAGATGGCCAATGACAATTTCCTGCGGGTGATGGGATACTCGCTGCGGGAGGTCAAGAACCAGCATCATTCCATGTTCTGCGATCAGGACATGATCCGCTCGGAACAGTATCGCGACCTTTGGGCGGATCTGCGCGAAGGAAAATTCATGACCGGCCGCTATAAGCGCATGGGCAAATTCGGTCGGGAAGTCTGGGTGCAGGCGACCTACTCGCCGTTGCTGGACAGCCAGAACCAGCCGATCGGCGTGGTGAAATATGCCTATGACATAACCCAGCAGGTTCATCTGGAGCATGAAATCAAACGGCAGGCGCAACGGATGGATGAGGTTGTGGAAGCCCTCTCCAAATCGATTGCCCAGATCGGGGAAGCGACTCAGGCTTCGCTGAGTGCTTCTGACAATACCACCCAGACCGCCAGTCAGGGGCTGGACTTCCTCAGCGCCGCGATCGAGGCCATCAAACTGATCGAGAAATCCTCGACGGATATTTCGGAGATCACCCGGGTGATCAGCGAAATCGCCAACCAGACCAACCTGCTGGCCTTCAATGCCGCGATTGAAGCGGCGCGCGCGGGGGAACATGGCGTCGGTTTTTCGGTCGTGGCCGACGAGGTGCGCAAGCTTGCCGAGCGGAGTTCGAAAGCCGCGCATGAAATCGGCAAGCTGATCATCGTGTCTGGTGAAAGGGTCGGTCAGGGGACCGAAAGAACTCAATCAGCGCTGCGCAGCTTCGAGGATATCGTGGCGTCCATGGCCCGTACCGCAAATTCCATCCAGACGATTTCCAGCTGTGCCGCCTCTCAGGAAAAAGTGTCGGGCCATATGGTGAGCATGATCGACGATCTGAACAAGGCGGTGCAGGCGCAATAACCGGCGGAGCCCTCAGAGTGTCACACCACACGCATCAAAGCCTGCCGCCGTGGCCAAGACCTATCCGCCGCATGGCTCTGGCAAAAGCCTTTGGCGAACCATGTTCTGATCCGGCGGCTGTTCCCATGGGGCCATGTGCCGGTCATGGCCATGGCGCGGCGCCTGACCATGAGACAAGCCTGACATGTGGTGAGGGGGTCGGCCTCCGTCTCGACCGGTCACCCGGTCTGTGCGCGTCCGGAGGAAGGGGCGGGCATTTTCCTGTCGCCGGAAGGTATCAGGCAGCATGTGGGCAGCCTCTTCACACCCGTACCGCGGCTGAGGCCGCGCGCACCGGTTTCGGAAAACCAGACCTCTCGCAAGAGCCTGCTCAAGATGTGGTGGCACTGCCCGAGCAATATGGTGGCACTGGTAGGCCCAAGTGGCGAGTTTCCGGTGCCGCTGGAGGACCGCCAGATCCTGCTGATGCGAGTCAGGGCGCCAGTCCCGCAGAGCGCCCTGTCCGGATTTCACCAGACCAAGGGCCAGCGATCCTTCCATGATTCCGGGCAACCTTCAAAAACCAGGCTCCCGACCTCCGCCCGCGCGCCCGGTGAGGGGCGGCTTGACCCAAGGGTCTGACCGGGCCAGCCCGCCGTGTGACCGTTAGCCAGACAGGTCAGCCCAGCACCGTGATCTCGGCCACCCGCTGTTTCAGGATCCGGCAGATCAGCTGCGACAGCAGCAGATATTCCTTGTGCCGGGCCGAGCCGCGGCGCCAGACCATGCCGATGGTGCGCGCGGGCGCCGTGCCGCGGAAGGGGCGCGCCACCACGATGTCCTGCGGCTCCACCTCGGATCGGACGTAAAGCGCGGGCATCAGCGAGATGCCCATGCCCATGGCCACCATCTGCCGCAGCGTGTCCAGACTGGTGCCTTCGTAATCATGCGAGATCTCGGCGCCATAATCCCGACCGATGTCGCGTACCTTGTCATAAAGGTTATGCGCGGCTTCCAGCGCGAGGATCGTCTCTCCCTTCAGCATCGCCGGATCGACGGCGTTTTCGGCGGCAAGCCGGTGGTCATGCGGCGCCACCACATGGATCGGCTCGCGGAACAGCGACAGCGTCTCGAAATCGGCGCGGCGCACGGGCAGCGGAAAGAACAGCAGGTCAAGCGATCCGTCCTCCAGCTCGCGCAGCACGGTCGCGGGCAGACCCTCGCGGATGTAGAAGCGAAGCTGCGGATAGTCGGCATGCAGCTGCGGCACGATCAGCGGCAGCAGGTAGGATCCGGTCGACTGCACCACACCGACGCGGATCGTGGAGGCCAGCACCCCCTGCCCGGTGCGCCCGATCACCCGCATCTCCTCGACCTCGCCCAGAACCCGCCGCGCCCGCTCCACGATGGCGGCACCGGACGGGGTCAGCGCGACGCGCGCGCGGGTGCGTTCCACCAGCTGCGCGCCCAGCCGTTCTTCGAGTTCGCGCAGCTGCGCGCTAAGCGTGGGCTGGGTGACGTGGCACTGTTCGGCGGCGCGGCGGAAATGCAGATGATCTGCCACCGCGACGAGGTATTGCAGCTGTCTGAGCGTGGGCATGTGGGCCTCTTATAGATAGTTTCTATCAAAAATGGGCCTTCATTCGATTGGATCAATAAGCCCTACCGCTCTAGCTCTAACAAAAGCCAAAACAGGGAGCGGGTGATGCGCGACTTTCGCAATATCCTTGTCGTGTGCGACGAGGACAGTGCCTACGAACATGCCTTCGAACGGCTGTGCTGGCTGGCGCAGTCGCATGCCGCGCGCGTGACGCTGGTGGACGTGATCGAAAGCGCGCCCGGCGATCTGTCGCGGCTGTTCCGGGCCTGGGCCGGATCCGACGGTGCCCACCAGATCGAGGAAGACATCGTTGCCCTGCACCGCGCCCGGCTGGAGGATCTGGCCGAGCCGCTGCGCGAGCAGCAGATACAGGTGACCACGCTGGTCCTGCTGGGCACGCCTTTTGTGCAGATCATCCGGCAGGTGATGCGCGACGGGCATGATCTGGTCATCAAGGGCGCGCAGCGGTCGCGGGCGCGTCCGATGCTGTCGGATCCCGACATCCAGCTGCTGCGCAAATGCGGCTGCCCGGTCTGGGTGCTGAACGTCGCCGCCGAACCCCGCGCCCGCCGCATCCTTGCCGCGGTCGATCCCGACCCCGAGGATGAACGGCGCGACCGTCTGAACTGGCAGATCCTCGAATTCGCCACCGCTCTGGCCCGACGGGACGGGGCGTGGCTTGATGTGGTCAACGCGTGGCGCCTGCCCGAGGAATCGGCGCTGCGCTATGGCCGCGCCCGCGTGCCGGAGGCCGAGGTCGACCGGCTTGTCGCCAATGCGCAGCGCCAGAGCGACTGGCGGCTGCAGCGCCTGACCGCAGATTTCGCCGGAAGCTGCGAAATGATGCGCGTCCTGCACCTCAAGGGCACGCCCACGGATGTGATCCTTGACCATGTGGAAACCGATGGCATCGACACCGTGGTGATGGGCACAATGGGCCGCACCGGCATTGCGGGCCTGCTGGTCGGCAACACCGCCGAAAGCATCCTCAAGCGCGTGGCCTGCTCCGTTCTGACCGTGAAGCCCGAGGGCTTCGTTCCGCCGGTATCGCTGACCGGCTCCCCTGAAATGCGGGCGCAGTAATGGCACCAGTATCCGACAAGACGAATAACGGCCTCATCGGCATTCTGCCGGTCCTGCTGGCTGCAGCCCTTTTTGCGTTCTTCGCGGCGCAGATCCCTGCCATCGCGGCGGGCGAGGTGCTGCGCTGGTCGATGCCATGGTTCCCCTCGCAGGGGATCGAACTGGCCTTCCTGCTGGACGGGCTGTCGCTGACCTTTGCGCTGCTGATCTCCGGCATCGGCACCTTGGTGCTGCTTTACTCCGACAGCTACCTTGCCGGGCATCCGCAATATGCCCGGTTCGCGCTGTTCCTCACCTCTTTCCTGCTGGCGATGCTGGGTCTGGTGCTGGCCGATGACCTGATCCTGCTCTTCGTGTTCTGGGAACTGACCACGCTTACCTCTTACCTGCTGATCGGGTTCTCGCACGAGGCCGAGAAAAGCCGCCGCAACGCGCTGCAGGCGCTGTTTGTCACTGGCGCGGGCGGTCTGGCCTTTCTGGCCGGGCTGATCCTGATGGGCTTCGCGGCGGGCAGCACCTCCATTTCCGAGATCATTGCCGCGGACGAACTGCGCGACCATGCCGCCTATACGGGCATTCTGGTGCTGGTCTTTGCCGGGGCGCTGACCAAATCGGCGCAGGTGCCGGTGCATTTCTGGCTGCCCAATGCCATGGCCGCGCCCACCCCGGTCTCGGCCTTCCTGCACTCGGCCACCATGGTCAAGGCGGGGATCTACCTGCTGGCCCGGATGCATCCGGCGCTGTCCGGCACGCCCGGCTGGATCTGGACGCTGACGATCCTTGGCGCCGCCACCGCCGTCTTTGCCAGCCTGCAGTCGCTGCGGCAGACCGACCTGAAACAGGCGCTGGCCTATACCACGCTGATGGCGCTTGGCACGCTGACCCTGCTTCTGGGGCAGGACTCGGGCTATGCCATGACCGCCTTCGCCACCTTCCTGATCGTGCATTCGCTTTACAAGGCGGCGCTGTTTCTGGTGGTGGGCAATATCGACGCGGCCACCGGCACGCGCGAGGTGGCGCAGCTTGGCGGGCTGGGGCGCAGCATGACGCTGACCGCAGGTGCAGCGGCGCTGGCCGCGCTGTCGATGGCAGGCGCGCCGCCCTTCCTTGGCTTCATCGGCAAGGAGCTGAAATACGCCGGTGCACTGGCCGCCGACGCGCCGGTGCTGGTAGCGGGCGCGCTGGTGCTGGCCAATGCGCTGATGTTCGCCGTGGCAGGCGTGGTGGCGCTGCGCCCGTTCTGGCTGGGCAGCGCCGCGGACCTGCCCCGCGCACCGAAGGAACGGTCGTGGCGGATGCTGGCGGGCCCGGTGGTGCTGGGCGTGGCGGGCACGCTTTTCGGGATCTTCCCCGGGCCGCTGCAGCAGGCACTGGTCACCCCCACCGTGGCCGCGCTGACCGGCGATGCCGCCAATGCGGCGGAGCTGACGCTGTGGCACGGGGTCAACCTGCCGCTGCTGCTCAGCCTTGCCACCTTCGCGCTGGGTCTTGCGCTTTATGCCGGGCACAGGCCGCTGCGCGCCGGGCTCGCCCACACGCTGGGGATGCTGCCCGATCTTGACCGGGGCTGGGACCGTTTCCTTGACGGGCTGAAGGGTTTTGCCGAATGGCAGGCGGCCCGGATCCAGTCCGGACGGCTCAGCTTCTATCTGGCGGCAACCTTCGGCACCGTGGCGGGCGCCCTGCTGGTGACCATGCTGGTGCGCGGCCTGCCGCTGCCCGCCTTCACGCTTGACGGCTTTTCCTGGGCCCCGGCGGCGGTTGCGGCGCTGATGCTGGCGGGGGGCGTGCTGGTGCTGCTGACCCGCTCGCGCATCACCGCCATTGCCGGGCTGGGCACCTCGGGCATCGCGATCTCGCTCGTGTTCCTGATCTATGGCGCGCCCGATGTCGCGATCACCCAGCTTCTGGTGGAAACGCTGGTGGTGGTGCTGGTGGCGGTCGCGCTGCTGAAACTGCCGCGCCTGCCCGCGCCGCGCTTCCGGCCCGGGGCGGCGGTGATCTCGGTCGCCGTGGGCGCCAGCATCAGCCTGATGCTGCTTTCGGTGCTGGGCCAGCCGCTGGACCTGTCCCTGACCAGCTATTTCGAGGCCGCAAGCTATCCTGACGCCCATGGCCGCAACATCGTCAATGTCATCCTCGTCGACTTCCGCGCGATTGACACCTTCGGCGAGATCGCCGTGGTCGCCATCGCCGCACTCTCGGCGCTCGCGCTTCTGCGCGGTACGAAAGGACGGACCCGTTGAATTCCCTTATTCTCAGCGTGGCGACACGCTACCTGACCGGGCTGCTTCTGGTCTTCTCGATCTATCTGCTTCTGCGCGGGCATAACGAACCCGGCGGCGGCTTCATCGGCGGGCTGACCGGGGCGACCGGGTTCATCCTGCAGGCCATGGCCAATGGCACGGACCGCGCGCGCGAGGCCCTGCGCCTGCCGCCGGAAGTGCTGGCCATGCTCGGGCTGGGTGCTGCGCTGCTGGCGGGGCTGATGTCCGCGCTGACCGGCGATGCCTTCCTGACCGGGCAGTGGCTGTTTCTGGGTGCAGAAGACGGCGGCAAGGGTCTGCCGCTGTCCTCGGTGCTGGTGTTCGACATCGGCGTCTACCTCGTCGTTTTCGGCGCGGTGCTGACCCTCGTCTTCGAGATGGAGGAGCACATCTGATGGAACCCTTCTTTGCGATTGCCGTGGGCGGCCTTGCGGCGGCAGCGGTCTACCTGATGCTGAGCGGCGAACTGCTGCGCTACATCTTCGGGCTCGTGCTGCTGTCCAATGCCGCGAACCTTGCGATCTTCGTGTCGGGCCGCCTGACCCCCGGTGCGCCGCCGCTGATCCCCGAAGGCGCCTATGCCCCGGCGGGCACCGTGGCCAACGCGCTGCCGCAGGCGCTGGTGCTGACCGCCATCGTGATCGGCTTCGGGCTATTTGCCTTTGCGCTGGTGCTGACCTTCCGTGCCTGGACCACCCTGGGCACGCTGGAGGGCGACGACATGCGGGTGGCTGAACCGAAGGTTACCAAATGAGCTGGCTTCTTGTTGCGCCGCTGATGCTGCCCTTTGCGACCGCCATCGCGGCCTATCTGGCCAAGGGGCGGGCCGCCGGGCGCTGGATTTCCATTGCGGGATCGGCCCTGCTGCTGGTCGCGGCCACCCTGCTGCTGGTCGAGGTGAACGCGCAGGGCGTGGTCGCCGGCCAGATGGGCGGATGGGGCGCGCCTTTCGGGATCACGCTGGTGGCCGACCGGCTGTCGGCGGTGATGGTGCTGATCACCGCGATCATCGCGCTGGCGGTGTCGGTCTATGCGCTCGCTGACATCGACACGCGGCTGGAACAGCTGGGCTATCACGCGATCTTCAACGTGCTGATCGCGGGCGTCATCGGCGCCTTCGTCACCGGCGACCTCTTCAACCTTTATGTCTGGTTCGAGGTGATGCTGATCGCCTCCTTCGGCCTGCTGGTGCTGGGCGGCAGCCCCGAACAGATCGACGGCGGCGTCAAATATGTGGCGCTGAACCTGATCGCCACGGTGCTGTTCCTTGCCGGGGTCGGTCTGCTTTACGGCGCCACCGGCACGCTCAACATGGCCGACCTGTCGCGCGCGGTCGAAGGCGTGGATCCGGGCCTGCTCAGCGTCATCGCGATGATGTTCCTGCTGGCTTTCGGGATGAAGGCGGCGGTCTTTCCGCTGTTCTTCTGGCTGCCCGCCGCCTATCACACCCCGGCCTTTTCGGTCTCTGCCGTGTTTGCGGGGCTGCTGACCAAGGTGGGGGTCTATGCGCTGATCCGCTGCTTCACCCTGATCTTCGATCATGACATCGGCTACACCCACCAGATCCTGCTGTGGGTGGCGGGGCTGACCATGATCACCGGGGTTCTGGGGGCCGCCGCGCAAAGCGACATCCGCAAGATCCTGTCGTTCCACATCGTCAGCCAGATCGGCTACATGGTGATGGGGCTTGCGCTGATGACGCCGCTGGCGCTGGTGGGCACGGTCTTCTACCTCGTGCACCATATCGTGGTGAAGGCGAACCTGTTCCTGATCGCGGGCGCGGTGCAGCGGCTGGCGGGATCCACCGAACTGTCGCGCATCGGCGGGCTTTACAAATCCGCCCCGCTGCTGGCGCTGCTGTTCATCATCCCGGCCTTTTCGCTGGCGGGCTTTCCGCCGCTCTCGGGCTTCTGGGCGAAATTCCTGCTGGTCAAGGCCGCCATCGGCGTCGAAGGCTGGGTGATCGCGGGCGTGGCGCTGGTCGTGGGTCTGCTGACCATCTATTCGATGACCAAGATCTGGGCCGCCGCCTTCTGGTCCCCCCATCCCGAGGGGCGCGACACCAGCCTGTCGCAGCTGTCGGCCTCTGACCGGCGCGGGCTGCTGCTGCCGATCGCGGGTCTGGCCGTCATCACCATGGTGATCGGCATGGCGCCCGATCCCTTCGCCCGCTTTGCCGAAGCCGCCGCCGCCGACCTGCTGGACCCGGCCGCCTATGTGTCCGCCGTTCTGGGGGAGGAACAATGACCAGCTTTGGACTGAACGTGCTTCTTGCCATCGCGTGGATTGCGCTGACGGGCACCGTGACACTGGCGAATTTCGTGATCGGCGCCCTGCTGGGCTATGTGGTGATCTGCGTGATCCAGCCGATGCTTGGCCCCAGCCGCTACCCGGCGCGGGCGCTGGCATGGGGACGGCTGCTGCCGCTCTTCCTGTGGGAGCTGCTCATCTCCTCCATCGAGGTGGCGCGGGACATCCTGCGCCCGCGCAGCCATGCCCATCCCGCGATCCTCGAAATGCCGCTGACCGTGCGCAGCGACGAGGGTATCCTGCTGGTGACCAACCTGATCTCGCTGACCCCGGGAACGCTCAGCCTTGATGTCTCGGAGGACCGCAAGACCCTGACGATCCACGCGATGTTCGCCTCGGATCCCGAGGCGCTGATCGCCAGCCTGAAATCGGGCATCGAACGCTGGGTCATCGACGCCGTGGAGGATTTTACATGACCGCCTTTCTTGACGCTGTGGTGACGGGCGGCCTTGCGCTGGTCGTGCTGGCGCTGGCCATGGCCTTTGTCCGGCTCTGGCGCGGACCCAGCCTGCCCGACCGGGTGGTGGCGCTGGACATGATGACGATGGCGATGGTGGCCTTTGGCGGTCTGGCGGCGATCCGCTTCGACACGCCGCAGGTGCTGGACGTGTCGCTGGTGCTGGCGCTGGTGGCCTTTCTGGCCACCGTGGCGCTGGCCCGGTTTGCCGAACGCAATGTTGCCGGGGAGGATAACAATGACTGAGATGATCACCGCGCTTCTGATCGCTGTCGGCGCGCTCTTCGCGGCGATAGGCGGGCTGGGACTGCTGCGCCTGCCCGACGTGCTGATGCGGATGCACGCCTCCACCAAGATCGGCACGCTGGCCTCCAGCCTGATCACCGTGGCGGCGGCGGTACATTTCGGCACGGCCGAGGTGTGGATCCGCGCGGTGGCCATCGTGGTGCTGCTGCTGCTGACCGCCCCCATCGCCGCGCATATGATCGGGCGCGCGGCGGTCACCACCCGCGTGCCGCTGTGGCGCACCCCCCCGCACGACGAGGTGGACAAGGACTGATCAGGCGCCGGGGGTCTGCGGCATCACCCGCAGACCCCCGCGCTGCCTACATCATGCCGGGCAGCCAGAGCGAGATCTGCGGCACCGCCACCAGCAGCGCCAGCGTCACCAGCATGGCGATCCAGAACGGCACCACGCCCCAGAAGATGTCCACCAGCGGCACGTCCTTGGCCACCGATTTGACGATGAAGACGTTGATCCCCACCGGCGGCGAGATCAGCCCCATTTCCAGCGTCAGCACCACCAGCACGCCGAACCAGATCGGATCGATGCCCAGCGACAGGATCACCGGCATGAAGATCGGCAGGGTCAGCACCAGCATGGCGAGCCCTTCCAGAAAGCAGCCCAGCACCAGATAGATCGCAAGGATCACGATCAGCGTGCCATAGGCGCCCAGATCGAAGGTGACCAGCAGGCGGCTTACCTCTGCCGGAAGGTGGCTCAGCGCGATGAACGGGTTGATCAGATGCGCCGCGATCAGGATCAGCATGACCGAGGCGGTGGTGACCACGCTGCTTTGCGCCGCCTGCCAGAAGCTGTGCAGGGTCAGGCTGCCGCTGACGGCGCCGATGCCGATGACCAGCGCCGCGCCGACCCCCGCCGCTTCGGTCGGGGAAAAGAGCCCGGTATAGATGCCGCCGATGGTCAGCAGGATCACCACAAGGATCGGGATGGCCCCGACAAAGGCGCGGCCCTTTTCGGCGGTGCTGGTGGCCGGACCCTTTGGCCCCATCTTCGGATAAAGCGTGCAAAGCAGCATCACGGTCAGCAGGAACAGCCCCAGCAGCAGCAGGCCGGGCAGGATGCCCGCCATGAACAGCCGCCCGATGCTCTGCTCGGTCAGGATGGCATAGATCACGAACCCGGTGGAGGGCGGGATCAGGATGCCCAGCGTGCCCCCTGCGGCCACCACCCCGGTCGACAGTCTGGGGTCGTAGTTGAACCGGTCCATTTCGGCCAGCGCCGTGCGCCCCATGGTCAGCGCCGAGGCGACAGAGGATCCCGACAGCGCCGCAAACCCGCCGCAGCCGATCACCGTGGCCGCCGCCAGCCCGCCGCGCACCTGCCCGATGGTGGCATAGGCCGCATCGTACAGCCTGCGGCTCATGCCGGTGACGCTGGCGACATTGCCCATGAGGATGAACAGCGGCACCACGATCAGTTCGGAATTCGAGGCAAGCGCGAAGGTTTCCGAAGACAGCAGGCCAATGGCCGCCTGCAGCCCGTTGAGGATCCAGATCCCCAGAAAGCCCACGGTGAACATGGCAAAGGCCACCGGGATGCGCAGCAGCAGCAGCGCCAGAAGCAGCACGAAGCCGGTGCTGCCAACCAGAAGGGGGCTCATGACGGATCCTGATCTATGGGGGCTGGGGAATGAGGACCAAGCGCTGCGGTCACGGCGCGCAGCAGCATGGCCAGCGCCGCCACCAGCGACAGCGCGCAAAGCGCCAGCTGGAACCACGCCGTCGGCAGCCGCAGCAGGTTGGTGGCAAGGTTCAGCATCCGGCTCAGCTGCGCGCTCTGGAACACCGCATAGGCGATCAGCACGAACACCGTCACCCCCAGCAGCGCCGCCGCTACGTCGATCAGCCGGTTCAGCCGCGGCGAGAAATGCGGCTCGAAAATATCGACGACGATATGGCCATTGTCGCGGCCACACAGCGCCATGCCGCCAAAGACGATGATGACCATGGTCATGATCACGATGTCCTGCGCGCCGTAAAGCGGCATGCCGAAATTGCGCCCCGCCACATCGGCCACGATCACGCCCACCACCAGCAGCAGGCCCAGCGTTCCCAGAAACGCGGACAGGCTGATGAGCCTGTCCGCGGTCTTGTGCAGCATGGCGCGCATCACTCGCCCCGGATCGCGGCCAGCGCCGCCTCACCGCCGACCTGCGCCACATAGGCATCGGTCACTTCGGTCAGCGCGTCGTCAAACACCTTGCTCTCTGCGGCGTCCAGATCGTTGACCGTGATGCTGTCAGAGGCGCGCGCGGCATCCAGCGCCTCGGCGGCGGTGGCGACCCATGCCTCTTCGGTCATCTGCGACACCGGCTCGCCGCGGATGGTGTCAAGCGCGGCCTTGGCCTCGTCCGACAGCCCGTCGAACACCCCCTTGTTCATCACGGTGAAGAAGGTCAGCCGCCCAAGGTTCGGCCCGGTGGTCACGCTGCCCACCACCTCGTTCAGCTTGAAATCCGACAGCACGGAGGCGCCGCTGACCAGACCGTCGATCAGCCCGGTCTGCAGGCCGTTATAGACCTGCGTCATCGGGATCTGCACCGGGGTTGCGCCAAGCGCCTCCATGGCCTCGGCGGCGATGGATCCGGCCACGCGGATCTTCAGCCCGCGCAGATCCTCGGGGCTGCGCACCTCGCGATCCTTCATCATCAGGATGTTGGGCTCGGCCCCCCACAGCGCGATGACCTCGGTCATCGGAAACTCCGCCTTCAGCTCGCCGCCAAAGGCGCGCCACAGCGCCGCATAGCCGGGCTGGTCCAGCGGCAGCGCGCCGGGCAGTTCAAGGATCAGGCTCTTGGGAAACTGCGACGAGGTATAGCCGGGCAGGCCCCAGCCCAGATCCGCCGTGCCCTGCACGATGCGCACGAACTGGTCGGCAGGCCCCGCCCCCAGCTCGCCGCCGTGAAAGGCACGCAGCGTCACCGCCCCCGAGGTGCCGCTGTCAAGCGCCTCGGCCAGCGGTTCGATCTGCGCGGCGGTGATGGTGTGAAAGGGCGGCGCCCAGTTGGCGTATTTCAGCTCCTGCGCCTGCGCGCTGGCTGCCAGGGTGACGGCAAAGGCCGCCCCAAGGGTGACGGATGTGATGTTCATGGTTCTCCTCCCGTTTGAACCTCTGTCTTCGGACCGCGCCGCCCTGCGGACGCACGTGGTCCTGCCGCGCTCAGGCGGCGATGACCTCTCCCAGATCCGCCAGATCCACGGGTGCGCCCGAGGCCAGCAGCCGCCGCGCCTTCATGTGGATCCGCGCGTTGTTGACGGTTTCCACCGCCGCAAGCCCGTGGCTGTCAAAGCGTGCCACGATCCCTTCGGCGACGGTCTCCTCCTCCGCCTCCGGTCCGGCATAGCCCGCGATCTGCAGCTTCTGGTCGCCCTGATCGGACCAGAACCATGGCAGCGCGGCATACTCCGCCCCAGCCCCCTGCGCGATCCGCGCGGCAATCAGCCGGGCATGGTCGGTGGCCGCCTGCACGCTTTCCAGCCGCAGCAGGCGCCCGCTGCGCGGATCGGGGAATGAGGCGCAGTCGCCAAGCGCGGAAATGGCCGGATCAGAACAGCGCAGCGCCGCATCCACGATCACGCCATTGCCGGTGGCAAGCCCCGCCGCCTCGGCCAGTTCCACATTCGGGCGCACGCCCGCCGCCAGCAGCACAAACTCCGCCGCAACCTCGCGGCCATCGGCCAGCCCCAGCGCCTGCGCCCCGACATGAACCGCAGGCACGCCCAGATGCAGCACCACGCCAAGAGCCCGGTGATACTCCTCGAAATGCCGCGACATGGCGGCAGAGACGGCGCGGGACATCAGCCGGGGTGCCGCCTCGATCACGCTGACCGCATGACCCAGCTTGCGGGCCACGGCGGCAAATTCCAGCCCGATGAAGCCGCCGCCGATCACCGCAATCTGCCGTGGTCGGACCAGTGCCGCAGACAGGGCCGCCGCATCGGCCAGCGTCCGCAGGTCATGCGCCCGTTCCAGCCCGTCGATCGGCGGGCGCAGGTTGCGCGTGCCGGTGGCAAGGATCAGGTCGTCATAGGGCAGTTCCTGCGCCCCCTCCGGCCCCCTGACCCGGACGCGCCGGGCCGCACGGTCGATCTGCTCCGCCCATGTCCCGGGCAGATAGGTCACCTGCTTTGACGCAAAGAAACTTTCGGGCCGCAGCACCAGCGCCTCGGCCCTGCCGTCCAGCAGATAGGCCTTGGACAGCGGCGGGCGCTGATAGGGCAGGCCCGGTTCGCCCCCCACCAGCGTCACCGCGCCCTGATAGCCGTTCTGGCGCAGGCTCACCGCCGCCTGCAGCCCGCCCTGCCCCGCGCCGATGATGACAACCGACTGCCCGTTCAATGCTGTTCCTCGGGCAGATGCACCACCAGCCCGTCCAGCGCGGGGTCCAGCCGGATCTGGCAGGACAGGCGCGAAGCCGCGGTCACCTCGGTGGCGGCGCCCTCCAGCATCTCCTCCTCGTCGGAGGAACGGGCGCCGGTGCGGTCCTGCCACGCCGGATCCACGTAACAATGGCAGGTCGCGCACATCATCGCGCCGCCGCATTCGCCCACGATCCCGTCCAGATCATTCGCCACGGCGGTCTGCATCACGCTGCTGCCCGGCTCCGCCTCAAGGGTGGTCGCGGTTCCGTCCGGGGCGACATAGGTCACCTTGATCATCTGTTTTCCTCCTCAAATCTTGGGCGCCGGGTCAGGCCAGCACCACCGGCAGCGTGATCGGGCCGCGAAAGCCGAAGCCTTTCCAGATCACCGCCTGCGGATCGGGCAGGCGCATGTCGGGGAAGCGGTCGAACAGCAGCGGCAGGATGATCTTGCCCACGGTGCGCCGCGCCACATGGGCGCCCGCGCAGTGATGCGGCCCGTTGCCAAAGGCCTGATGCGGGTTCTTGTCACGGAAGACGAAAAACGACTCGCCATCCTCGTAAAGTTCCTCGTCACGGTTGGCAGAGGCCTGCACCGTCATCACCGTGTCGCCCTTGGGGATCTCGAAACCGCCCAGTTCGGTGTCCTCGGTCACCCGCCGCGAGCTGACCTGAATCGGCGCGACCCAGCGGATGCCCTCCTCGAAGGCGCGGTCCCATGCCTCCTGCGCCCGCACCTCGGCCAGCTGGTCGGGATTGGTCAGCAGGCCATAGACGATGGTGGCCAGCGCGTCGCGCGGCTCGTTGATGCCGCCGCCGATGGCGATCTTGATATTGGCATGGATCTGGCTCATCGGGATCGGATCAGGGGCAGTCAGCATCGCCGAATAGGCCGACCCGTCCGGCTCGGTCCGGCGCCGCTCCTCCAGTTCCGAAAACAGCGCGTCCATCTCGTCGTTCGCGGCATCCGAGATTGCAAAAAGCTCGGGCTTCCAGCCAAAATTCCCGGCGCCGTCGATCAGCACCTGCGACCAGCGCTGCATCTGCGCATCGCTCGCCTCGGGAATGCCAAGGATATGCGCGAGGATCCGCGCCGCCAGCGGCCCGCACAGGGCTGAGAACAGATCCACCGTCTCGCCGCGCGGCAGCCGCCCGACATACTCTTCGGCCAGCTTTTCATATAGCGGCGCCCAGTCCGACTTGATCATCTTCGGCGTCAGCGCCTTGGAGATCGCCTTGCGCTCCACAAAATGCGCGGCACCGTCCTTGCGCATCAGCGTATGGGCGCGGAAGGCGGGCCGCATCGGCGTCTGCGGATCGTCGCTGCTGAACAGATCCGGGTTGTCCTTCACCGCCTTGGTCAGCGCCGCCTTGGTCAGCAGGGTGCGTCCCGTCGCCGCCACCCGCAGCACCGGGCTTTCGGCGCGCAGCCGCCGGTAGATCGGATAGGGATCCGAACTGAGCTGATCGAGCGTAATCTCCGTGTCCAGCGGTGCAAGCGCCATGAACTCCTCCCAAAGTCTCCTCCGGGTCCGGCTTAAAAGATGCAGGGCTTGCGCATCAATACGATGGAATGGTTATATCCCATCAGAAAATCTGATGGCGCCCGGAGACCAGACAGGATGCCCGCCAGCCCGCCCAACCCGGCCAGCATCGATTTTGCCGCGCTCGACATGCTGCGCGTGGTGCATGAACTGGGATCTTTCACCGCCGCCGCCGAAAAGCTGAACGTCAACCAGTCCGCCGTCAGCTACACCATCGGCAAGCTGCGCGCCTGTTTTCAGGATCCGCTCTTCGTGCGCGAAGGCGGGCGGCAGGTGGCCACCGACCGCTGCGAAGAGATCCTCGCCAAATCCCTGCAGATGCTCGGCATGCTGGACGAGATGCTGCAGCCCGATGCCTTTGCGCCGGGACAGGCCACGCAGAACGTCACGATTGCCTGCAATTATTACGAACGTGTCCTGCTGATCCCCGGCATCGTCGCGGCGATCCGGCAGGTGGCGCCCAAGATGACGGTCAAGGTCATCAGCTCGCTCAGCGACGGGCATCTGCGGCTGCTGCGGCGCGAGGCGGACGTGCTGATCGGCCCGTTCGAACGGGCGGAATCCGGCTTTCATTCCCGGCGGCTTTATGGCGAGGAATATGCCTGCCTGATGGATCCGGGCCATCCGCTGGCCCGCACCCCGCTGGAAGCCGACCGCTACCTGTCGCTGAACCACGTGCTGATCGATTACGGCGCGGGCTGGCAGTCCGCCTTCCTGCGCGAGCTGGAAGCGGCGGGCCACCGGCTGACCCCCACCATCGTCGTGCCCAGCCCGGCGGGGCTTGGCACGCTGATCGCCGGATCGGACCTTGTCGCCACCATCCCGCGCCGCCTTGGCGCGCGCGACGCCGAAACCCTGACGCTGGCCCCCAGCCCGTTCCGGGGCCGGTTCGACGTCTCTCTGGTCTGGGCCGCGCATACCAATGCCTCCGCCATGCACCGCTGGCTGCGCGACCTCATCTGGTCAGCCTGCCGCGGCTGAGCGGCGGATCAGGGCCACATCTGCGCGGCATGAAGCACGCGCAGGATGGTCACCGCCTCCGGTGTTTCGGCATAGACCACAAGGTAATTCGGGCGGATGACCAGTTCGCGCGTGCCCTCGACCCGACCGGGGCGGCAGCGCTTGGGGTGGTCGGGCAGCCGCGCGACCTTGGCATGGATTTCTGCCATCAGCGCCAGCGCCGCATCGGGATTGTCGTCAGAGATATAATCGACAATGGCCAGAAGGTCGGCCACCGCCGGCGCCTTCCATGCAAGTTCAGGCACGGCGCTTGGCGTCGATCAGGGCGCGCGCCGCGTCCATCACCTGCGCATGGGGCGTGGACGGGGCGGGATCGGCCAGCGCCTGCTGCACCTTGGCCCGGAACCATGCGTCATACACATCCGGATCCGCAGTCAGCCCGGCGGGCATCCCCCCTTCGGCGGCCACACGGGTCAGCAGGATGCGCACCGCGTCGGACAGGGTCAGCCCGACCCCGGCCAGCGCATCCGTCGCCTGCGCCTTGAGCCGGTCATCGACACGGACATGGATCATCGAGGTCTGCGCGGGCATCGGAGGACTCCTTTCCTGACCGGAGGAATATGTATCTCAATTGAGAGTCTGACAAGGCCCCCTGCCCCGGTCTATCCCGCGCCCGTCTCCAGATCGCGGAACTGCCGGGTCACCATCTCCCGCGCCACACCGATGTGATAGCGGATCGCCGCCTCGGCGCGGGGGGCATCCCCGGCCTGAAGCGCGTCCAGGATCGGCTCGTGAGTCTCGGCCATCTTCAGCGGATCGTCGTAAAGCTGCCCGATCACCATGATGGAAAACTCGGTTTCCGCCGCGATCTGGTCGAACACCGCCAGAAACTTCGGATTGCCGCTGCCCGAACAGAGCAGGCGGTGAAACTGCATGTCCGCCTCCACCTGCGTCAGCATGTCGACCCCCGGCGCCGCGACCCGGTGCAGCGCCTGCAGCTGTGCGGCCAGCGCCGCCACCGGCTCCGGCTGGCCTTGGTCGATCATCCGCCGCGCGGCGGCCAGTTCGATGACGATGCGCAGTTCATACAGATGATCCAGCTCTTCCGCCGAGATCTTGCGCACAAAGAATCCGCGATTGGCGTGATAGGTCACCAGCCCCGAATTTTCCAAGAGCCGCGCCGCCTCGCGCACCGGCGCGCGGCTGACGCCAAGATCGCGCGCCACCACCGATTCGGACAGCCGCGCCCCCGGCGCCAGCTGGCCGGTGATGATGGCCTTGCCCAGCAGACGCGCGACGCGCTGCACCAGCCCTTCGCGGTCAAGCGGCTGAAAACCGGAAGAAGATGGAATGGGGATCATGGGGAAAACGGCTGCCTCGATTTTCCCCAGCCTATCGGCGGATTGCAGTTTTGTCGACAATTTGCTTGACCGATGCGGCGCACGCGGCCTTACTTCGGTTTACAGGATCCCGCCGGCGACCGTTCCGGGCCGCCGCGGACACCGATCAAGGAGACCGCCATGGCCGACGGAGCCTCTTCCTCCGCTGTTCACGACATCCGCCGCGATCTGGCTGCCGCCTATCGCCTGATTGCGCTCGAAGGGATGGATGACGGCATCTACACCCATGTCTCCGCCCGCCTGCCTGACGGTCCGGGCGGCGAAAAGCGGTTCCTGCTGAACCCCTATGGCCTGCGTTTCGACGAGGTCACCGCCTCCAACCTCGTGACCATCGACGGCTCCGGCGCGGTGATCGACGATCCCTATGGCGCGGGGGTGAATGCGGCGGGCTTCACCATCCATTCCGCCGTGCACATGGCCCGGCACGATGCCGCCTGCGTGCTGCACACCCATACCGTGGCCGGGGTGGCGGTGTCCTCGGTGCGCGAGGGCCTGCTCAGCCTCAACCAGTGGTCGGCGCAGTTCCATGACCGCATCGCCTTTCACGATTACGAAGGCATCGCGCTGGATCTGGCGGAACGGGAACGCATCGTCGCCGATCTGGGTGACCGGCAGGTCATGCTGCTGCGCAACCACGGCACGCTGCTGCTGGGCCGGTCGGTGGCCGAGGCGGTGAAACTGGCGCTGAACCTTGAACGGTCGTGCAAGGCGCAGGTGGCAGCACTTGGCATGGGGCTGACGCCGCTGGAAATTCCCGCCGATGTCGCCGAACACACCGCGCGCCAGTATCAGTCCGCTTATGACGGCATCGAACTGCGCGGCAAGCCGGATCCGGAATGGGCCGCGCATCTGCGCCGCCTTGAACGCCACGCCCCCGACTTCCGGGCCTGACGCCGTGCCCGCCCCCATGGGGGCGGCGCGCACCTGACTTTCAAAGCAAAGCAGACAAAAACAACAGGGACGTTCCATGACATATCTCAAGACAATCACATTCCTCATCGCCGCAGCGCTTGCGGCGCCGCTGGCCGCGCAGCAATCCGGCGGGCGGCTCGACATCGTCGTGCAGCCCGAACCGCCGGGGCTGATGATGGGCCTGCTGCAGAACGGCCCCACCCAGCTGGTGGCGGGCGACATCTATGAAAGCCTGCTGCGCTACGATTCCGACCTGTCGCCCATGCCCTCGCTGGCCAAGGAATGGGAGATCTCCGAAGACGGGCTGACCTATACCTTCCACCTGAACGAAGGCGTGCTCTGGCATGACGGCACGCCCTTCACCGCCGAAGATGTGGTGTTTTCCGCCGATGTCTTCCTGCGCGAAACCCATGCCCGGCTGCGCGCCTCGCTGGCCTATGTCGACAGCATCACCGCGCCGGATGACCTGACCGTGGTGTTCCAGCTGCGCGAACCCTTCGGCCCCTTCATCAACGCCTTCGAGGCGGGCACCATGCCCATCGTGCCCAAGCACATCTACGACGGCACCGATTACGCCAACAACGAGATGAATGCGACGCCGATCGGCACCGGCCCCTTCAAGTTTCAGGAATGGGTCAAGGGCAGCCACATCCACCTTGTGAAGAACGAGGATTACTACATCGACGGCCTGCCCTATCTGGACGAGGTGTTCTACCGCGTGATCCCCGATGCCGCGTCGCGCGCCGTCGCCTTCGAAACCGGCGAGGTGGACGTGCTGCCCGGCGGGTCGGTGGAAAACTGGGATGTGCCGCGCCTCACCGAACTGGAGGGTGTCTGCTCCACCGGCAAGGGCTGGGAGTTTTTCGCGCCGCTGGCATGGATGTGGATGAACAACCGCGAAGGGCCCACCTCGGACGTGCGCTTCCGGCAGGCGGTCATGTATGCCATGGACCGCAACTTCGTGAAGGACGTGGTGTGGAACGGCTTCGGCACGGTCGCGACCGGCCCGGTCGCCTCCGCCACCAATTTCTACACCAACGAGGTCACGCAATACGATTACAACCCCGACAAGGCCAAGGAACTGCTGGCCGAGATGGGCTATGACGGCGAAACCGTCCGCATCCTGCCCCTGCCCTATGGCGAGACATGGCAACGCTGGGCCGAGGCGGTGCGCCAGAACCTCAACGAGGCGGGCATCAATGCCGAGATCGACAGCTCCGACGTGGCGGGCTGGAACGAAAAGACCTCGCAATGGGATTACGACCTCGCCTTCACCTATCTCTATCAATACGGCGATCCGGCGCTTGGCGTGTCGCGCAACTACACCATGGACCAGATCCAGAAGGGCAGCCCGTGGAACAACGTCGAGGGGTATGAAAACCCCGAGCTGGACAAGAAGTGGAAAGCCGCCGCCAGCATGGTCACGCCCGAAGAGCGCGCCGCCGCCTATGCCGAGATCCAGAAGGAAATCGTCGATGACGCCCCGGTGGCATGGCTGCAGGAACTGGAATTCCCCACCATCTACCGGTGCGAGATTCAGGATCTGGTGACCACCGCCATCGGTGTGAATGACGGTCTGCGCGACGCCTGGATCGAACAGTAACCCCCTCGGCGGGCCCTGACCGGCCCGCCTTTTCCGCCCCGGCCATGGGGCGCCTACACGTCAGATTTCCGGGGGCGCATGACCGTTTTTATTGCCATCCTGTCGCGGACGGCCAAGGCGTTGCTGACGCTGCTCGCCATCGCGGTGCTGAACTTCTTTCTGATCCATGCCGCCCCCGGCGATCCCGCCGTGGTGCTGGCGGGCGAGGCGGGCGCCGCCGATCCGCAGATGATCGAACAGCTGCGCGAACGCTTCGGGCTGGATCAGCCCTTTCACGTCCAGCTTGGAAAATATGTCTGGGGCATCCTGCAGCTGGATCTGGGCTACAGCTTCCGGCAGGGCGCGCCGGTGATCGACCTGATCGCCGACCGCCTGCCCGCCACGCTGCTGCTGACACTGACCGCCTTTGTCATCTCGCTGGTCTTCGGCATCGCCCTTGGCGTGGCCGCTGCCGCCCGGGTGGGCCGCGCCTCGGATTCAGCGCTGACCACGCTGGCGCTGCTGTTCTATGCCACCCCGCTTTACTGGGCGGCGCTGATGGCGGTGCTGGTGTTTTCGGTCTGGCTGGGCTGGCTGCCGGGCTTCGGCTATGAAACCGTGGGCGCCAGTTACAGCGGGTTCGCCCGCGTGCTGGACATCGCCAAACATCTGGTGCTGCCCGCGCTGACGCTGGGGCTGTTCTTCATGGCGGTCTACATGCGCATGACCCGCGCCTCCATGCTGGAGGTGTCGACGGCGGACTTCGTCAAAACCGCCAAGGCCAAGGGCCTGTCCGGTCCCGCCATCCGCCGCCGCCACATCCTGCGCAACGCCATCCTGCCGGTGGTGACGCTGGCGGGCCTACAGGCGGGGCAACTGGTCGGCGGCGCGGTGCTGACCGAAACCGTCTTTGCATGGCCCGGCATCGGGCGGCTGATGTTCGAAAGCCTCGCCGCGCGGGATTACAACACCATCCTCGGGGTCTTCCTCGTCTCCGCCGCCATGGTCATCCTGTTCAACATCGTGACCGACATCGTTTACCGGATCGTCGATCCCCGGATCGGAGCGCGTGCCTGACATGTGGAAACGCTTTTCCTCCAACAGACCGGCGCTGGTCGGCGTGGTGCTGCTGGTCGCCGTCATCGCCGTGGCGCTGCTGGCGCCGGTGCTGTTCCCGAACGGCCCGTGGAAGATGGTGCAGCGCCCCTTCCTGATGCCGATGGCCGTGGATGGCCTGCCGCTTGGCACCGACACGCTGGGCCGCGACGTGGCCGCCCAGCTGGCCTATGGCGCGCAGGTGTCGCTGCTGGTCGGGCTGGTCTCGACGCTGGTGGCGCTGCTGATCGGCGTGCCGCTGGGGGCGCTGGCCGGATTTTACGGCGGCTATGTCGATGAAGGCGCCATGCGCTTCACCGAATTCTTCCAGACCATCCCCAACTTCGCGCTGGCCATCGTGCTGGTGGCGATCTTTGAACCCACGCTTGCCAGCATCACGCTTGCCATCGCCATCGTCAGCTGGCCCCCCGTGGCCCGTCTGGTCCGGGCCGAGGTCATGTCGGTGCGCCGCCGCGAATTTGTCGATGCGGCGCGGCTGGCGGGCCTGTCGAAACCGCGCATCCTGCTGACGCAGGTGCTGCCCAACACCGTCTCGCCGATCATCGTCATGGCCTCGCTCATGGTGGCCACCGCGATCCTGCTGGAAAGCTCGCTGTCCTTTCTGGGGCTGGGCGATCCCAACGCGCTCAGCTGGGGCTACATGATCGGGGCGGCGCGCACCGTCATCCGCTCGGCATGGTGGCTGTCCTTCTTCCCCGGCCTTGCCATCATCATCACCGTGCTGGCGCTGAACCTGATCGGCGAGGGGCTGAACGACGCGCTGAACCCGCATCTGCGCCAGAGGGGGCAAAAGCCATGACCACGCTGGCCATCGAAGATCTGACCATCGGCCTGCCCCCCGGCGCCGACCGGCCCTTCGCCACCGAGGACGTGTCCTTCACCATCGACAAGGGCCAGATCCTGTGCGTGGTGGGCGAAAGCGGATCCGGCAAATCCATGACCGCCAATGCGCTGATGGGGCTGCTGCCCCCCGGCGTCACGGTCAAGGCGGGGCGCGCGCTGTTTCAGGATCAGGACGTGCTGCGCCTGCCCGAACCGCAGAAACAGGCGCTGCGCGGCGCCCGCATCGCGATGATCTTTCAGGAGCCGATGACCGCGCTCAACCCGCTGATGCGCATCGGCGACCAGATCACCGAGGTCTTCGCCGCCCACAATCTTTATTCCCCCGCCGAACGGCGGATGCGCGCCCTGACGCTGGTGCGCGAGGTGGGGCTGCCCGATCCGGAAAAGATCATCCGCGCCTATCCGTTCCAGCTGTCGGGCGGGCAGCGCCAGCGCGCCATGATCGCCATGGCCTTGGCGCTGGAGCCTGACCTGCTGATCGCGGACGAGCCGACCACGGCGCTTGATGTCACCACACAGGCGCAGATCCTGCGGCTGGTGCTGGATCTGCGCGACAGGCGCGGCATGGCGGTGATGTTCATCACCCATGACTTCGGCGTGGTGGCGGAAATCGCCGATACCGTCATCGTCATGCGCGAAGGCCGGGTGGTGGAACGCGGCGCTGCAGCACAGGTGCTGGGCGATCCGCAGCACGAGTACACCCGCCGCCTGCTTGACGCGATCCCCACCGGCAGGCTGCCCCCCGCCCGACCCAAAGCCGACACGCCCGCGCTGGAAATCAAGGGGCTGCGCAAGATCTACCGCACCGGCGGCGGGCTTTTCCGCCCCGTGCGCGAGGTGCGCGCGGTGGATGACGTCTCGCTCACCGTGGGCCGGGGCGAGGTGCTGGGGCTGGTCGGCGAAAGCGGATCCGGCAAATCCACGCTGGGCCGCACCGCCGTGCGGCTGGTCACCCCCGATGGCGGGCAGGTGCTGGTGGGCGGGGTCGATCTGGCGGCGCTGTCGGAACAGGATCTGCGCGCGCAGCGCCACAAGGTGCAGATGGTGTTTCAGGATCCCTATGCCTCGCTCAACCCCCGGCAGCGCATCATGGGCGCGCTGACCGACGGCCCGATCCAGAAAGGCGTGCCGCGCGCGCAGGCACAGGCCCGCGCCCGGGAACTGCTGGAGATCGTGGGGCTTGGCGCCGATGCCGCCCGCCGCTTTCCGCATGAATTTTCCGGCGGCCAGCGCCAGCGCATCGGCATCGCCCGCGCGCTGGCCATGGATCCCGACCTCATCATCGCGGACGAGGCGGTCTCCGCGCTCGACGTGTCCATTCAGGCGCAGGTGCTGGATCTGCTGCGCGACCTGCGCGACCGGCTGAACCTGTCGATCCTGTTCATCACCCATGACCTGCGGGTCGCGGCACAGCTTTGCGACCGCATCGCGGTCATGCAGAAAGGCAAACTGGTGGAGATCGGCACCGTGCATGACATCTTTCTGTCGCCCCGGCAGGACTATACCCGGCAGCTGCTGGCTGCCGTGCCCGGCGGGGGCTGGGCCCATGACGCGGGCCTGCCCGCATGATCGGCCTTGCCCTGTCGCTGCCGCCGCTGGATCTGCACCAGCTTTACCACGGCATCTTCGCCGAGGAGGCGCCGGATCTGGACCTGCGCGGCCCGCAGCACGGCACCGATCCCGCCGAGGTGGAGTTTGTCTTCACCTTCCGCCCGCCCGACGATGGCTTCACCGGCATGACCAACCTGCGCGCGATCTTTTCGGCGGGGGCCGGGGTGGATGCGATCATGGCCTGCCCGTCGCGGCCCGCCCATGTGCCGGTGTTCCGGGTCGAAGACGCCGATCAGGCGCTGCAGATGGCCGGTTACGCCGCCTTTCACGTCCACTGGCACCATCGCGACATGCCGACCTATCTTGCGCAGCAGCCGCGCGGCGAATGGCGGCGCACCCTCACGGGTCTTTCGCCCACGCATCGCCGGGTGGCGGTGCTGGGCTTTGGCCATATGGGCCGCGCCATCGCGCGCGGGCTGGTGGCCTTGGGCTATCCGGTGGTGGGCATCGCGCGCCGCCTGCCCGATCTGCCGGAACCCGGCGTCAGCCACATCACCACGGCGGAGCTTGACGCGGCGCTGCCGCAGATCGACATCCTGATCAACGTGCTGCCCCTGACAGAAGACACGCGCGGCCTGATCGACCGCAGCTTCCTGAACCGCCTGCCGCAGGGCGCCGCCCTGATCCATATGGGCCGGGGCGGACAGGTGGTGGAGGCGGACCTGATCGCCGCCATCGATGCGGGCCATATCTCGGGCGCCTCGCTCGACGTGTTCGAAACCGAACCGCTGCCGCCCGATCATCCGCTCTGGACGCATCCGCGCATCCTCATCACCCCGCATGTGGCCAGCATCCCCGAACGGGTGCGGCTCGTGCGCTCCATCCGCGACCGGCTCCGCAGCCTGCCCCTGAAAGACGCCTCATGACCGATCCCAACAGCCTCTCCGTCCGCGATCTGGCAGAGGCCATCCGCAGCGGCACCCTGCGCGCGCCCGAGGTCACCGCCGCCACGCTGGACCGCATCGCCCGCGTCAACCCCGCGCTTAACGCCATCGTGCAGGACTGCAGCTCCGACGCGCTGGCCGAGGCCGAGGCGCTGGATGCCCGCATCCGGGCCGGGGACCAGCCGGGCGCGCTGGCGGGCGTGCCCGTCACCATCAAGGTGATCGCCGACCAGACAGGGTATGCCACCACCAACGGCACCACGCTGGCCCGCGACCTGATCGCCACCAGCGACAGCCCCTTCCTGCGCCACATGCGCGCTGAAGGTGCCATTGTCGTGGGGCGCACCAACTGCCCCGCCTTTTCCTACCGCTGGTTCAGTTCCAATGCGCAGCACGGCACCACGGTCAACCCGCACAACCCCGCGCTGACCCCGGGCGGATCCTCCGGCGGCGCGGGCTCGGCCACGGCGGCGGGGCTGGGCCATATCGCCCATGGTACCGACATCGCCGGATCCATCCGTTATCCCGCCTATGCCTGCGGGGTGCAGGGGCTGCGGCCCACGCCCGGACGGGTGCCCGCCTTCAATCTGTCGGGCGGCGACCGCCTCATCGGGCCGCAGATGATGGCGGTGGCGGGCCCGCTGGCGCGCCGCGTCGATGACCTGCGGCTGGGGCTGGCCGCCATGTCCGGTTACGCGCCAGAGGATCCGCTCAGCACCCCTGCCCCGCTTTCCGGCCCCGCCCTGCCCCGCCGCGTGGCGCTGGTCCGCCGCCCCGGCGGGATCGAGCCTGATCCCCGCATCCTTGCCGATCTCGACCGCGCCGCCGACCTGCTGCGCCGCGACGGCTGGCAGGTCGAAGAACCCGACAGCCTGCCCGACCTGCGCGAGGCCTTCGATCTGCAGATCGACCTCTGGCTGGCCGATGGCCATGCCGAAAAACTGGCGGCGGCCCAGCTGGAAGGCGACGCGGGCGCGCTCGCGCTGCTGAATTTCTACGCCGACCGTGCCGCCCGCTGGGACAGCGCGGCGCTCAGCCATGCGCTGCTGCGCCGGTCGGGGCTGATCCGGGCATGGCGCGCCTTTCTGGCCGACACGCCGCTGGTGCTGATGCCGGTCTGCGCCGAACTGCCCTTCCGTCAGGACGAGGATCTGGACGGCCCCGAGGCCATCGCGCGGCTCTGGCAGGCGCAGCTGCCGCAGGTGGCGATCCCGCTTCTGGGCCTGCCCGCTCTGGCGGTCAGCTCCGGCGTGGAAAACGGCATCCCCTCGGGCGTGCAGCTGGTTGCCCCGCCCTGGCGCGAGGATCACGCGCTCGACGCGGGCGAGGTGCTGGAACGCGGCTTCGGCATTCCGCAGGTGGTCGACCCGGCGTAAGACGCCGGGTCTAGGGCACCCGCAGTTCCGGCGCGGCCCCGATCAGCATCCGGGCATAATCGGTCTGCGGCGCGTCAAAGATACGGTCGGTCGGGCCTTCCTCCACCAGCGATCCGTGATGGATCAGCGCCACCCGGTCGCAGAGGTAACGCACCACCGCCAGATCATGGCTGATGAAGAAATAGGTCAGCCCCAGCCGGTCCTGCAATTCGATCAGCAGGTTCAGCACCTGCGCCTGCACCGACACGTCCAGCGCCGAGGTCGGCTCGTCCAGCAACAGCAGATCAGGGCCCGAGGCCAGCGCGCGGGCGATGCCGATGCGCTGGCGCTGGCCACCGGAAAATTCATGCGGATGGCGGCCCAGATGCTGCGGCCCCAGCCCCACCAGCGTCAGCAGTTCCGCCGCGCGCTCGCGCTGCTGCGCCGCGCTCAGCCGCAGCAGATCGTGGTGGATCACCATGGGTTCGGTGACGATCTGCCCCACGCTCATCCGGGGATTGAGCGAGGCATAGGGATCCTGAAACACGATCTGCACCCGCGCCCGGAGCGCGCGCAGCGCCTTGGCCGACAGCTTCGCCATGTCCTGCCCTTCGAACAGGATCCGCCCCGATGTAGGCTCTTCCAGCCGCAGGATCGACCGGGTCAGCGTGGTCTTGCCCGATCCCGACTCCCCCACAAGCCCAAAGCTCTGCCCGCGCGTGACGTCCAGCGACACGCCTTTCAGCGCCTGCACCGGGGCCGCGCGGCCAAACAGGCCGCTGCGCCCGGCATAGGTCTTGGTCACGTTTTCGATGCGCAGGATCGGATCAGATGTGCTTTCAGACATGGGGGGCATCCTCCGTCACCGGGTGCAGGCAGGCAACCTCGTGCCCCGGTCCCTGCGGGGTCAGCGGCGGCACCGCCGCGCGGCAGGCCTCGGTCGCGCGGGTGCAGCGCGGCGCGAAGCGGCAGCCGGGGGGCGGCTGGATCAGGTCGGGCACCGTGCCCTCCAGCCCCTGCAGGCCGCCGCGCGGCGTGTCGCGGGTGGGGATCGCCGCCATCAGCGCGCGGGTATAGGGATGCGCCGGGCGTTCGATCACCTGCCGCACCGGCCCGCGTTCCACCACATTGCCCGCATACATCACCGCCACATGGCTGCAGGTCTGCGCCACCACCCCCAGATTATGGGTGATGAGGATGACGCCCAGATCATGCTCCGCCACCATGGCCTTGAGCAGGGTCAGGATCTGCGCCTGCACGCTGACGTCCAGCGCGGTGGTCGGCTCGTCCGCGATCAGCAGGTCGGGCCGCCCGATCAGCGCCATGGCGATCAGCACCCGCTGCCGCATCCCGCCCGAAAATTCATGCGGATAGCTCATCATCCGCGTCTCGGGATCCGGAATGCCCACCTGCCGCATCATGTCCAGCGCCAGCGCGCGCGCCCCGGCCCTGCGGCTGCGCGCGGGTGGCAGGATCGTGGGATCATGCCGCGCGGCGGCCAGCGCCACATCCACCAGCTGCGTGCCGATCCGCGCGGTGGGGTTAAGGTTGGTGGTCGGATCCTGAAAGATCATGCCGATGCGCTTGCCGCGCAGCGCCTGCATCTCGCGCGGGCTCAGCGCGCGCAGGTCGCGCCCCTCAAGCGTGATCTCGGCCGAGATATAGCGCGCGGGCGGCTCCGGCAGCAGCCGCGAGATGCTGAGCCCGGTCAGCGACTTGCCGCAGCCCGACTCGCCCACCAGCCCCCAGATCTCGCCCCGGTTCACGCACAGCTCCACCCCGTTCAGCACATGCGCCTCGCCTTCGAAGCTGCGCATGGCCAGATGCAGGTTGCGGATGTCCAGCAGAGGAACGGTCATCAGCGGCGTCCTTTCGGATCAAGACTGTCGCGCAGCCCGTCGCCCAGCAGGTTGAAGCCAAAGACGGCGATGAACATGGCCAGCCCGGGGCCCATCGCGGTCCACCAGTAATCCGGCATATAGGCGCGCGAGGTCGACAGCAGCGTGCCCCATTCCGGCGTGGGCGGGCGCACCCCGATGCCGATGAAGCCAAGCCCCGCCACGGTCAGGATGGCAAAGCCCATGTCCAGCGACATCTTCACGATGATGGGCGACACGCAGTTGGGCAGCACATGCCGGAACAGGATCCGCCCCGGCCCCGCGCCAAGCGCGCGCGCGGCGGTGACATAAACCTCCTCGCGGGCGGCCAGCACCTCGCCGCGCACCAGCCGCGCATAGCCCGGCCACCAGCTCAGCGAGATGGCCAGAACCATGTTCTGGAACCCCGGCCCAAGGGCTGCGGCAATCGCCATGGCAAGGATCAGCCCCGGAATGGTCAGCGTCAGATCGGTGAGCCGCATCAGCGCCTCGTCGGTCCAGCCGCCGACATAGCCCGCAACGGCGCCGACCAGCGTGCCGATGGCGGCGCCGATCAGCACCACGCCGAACCCCGCCAGCACCGACACGCGGGTGCCGCCCAAGGTCAGGCTCAGCACGTCCTGCCCCAGCTCGTTGGTGCCCAAGGGATGCGCCAGCGACGGCGGCTGGAACCGCTCGGCGGTGGACACGGCGCCCGCGATGTCCTGCGGATAGGGCGCGATCATCGGGCCGAACACTGCCAGCAGCAGCACCACCGCCACCATCACGGCGCCGATCACCGACAGGCGGCTCTGGCGGAACCGGAACAGCGCACGGGCCAGACGGTCGGGGCGCGGGGGAACGGACACGGCGTCGGTCATGAATAACGGACCTTCGGATTGATCAGCCCATAGGCAAGGTCGATCAGCAGATTGGCAAAGACGAACAGCAGCCCGATGACCAGCGCGACCCCGATCACCGGCATCATGTCCTGCGACAGGATCGCCTTGGTGGCGTAAAGCCCCAGACCCGGCCAGTCGAACACCGTTTCCACCAGCACCGTGCCCCCCAGCAGCCAGCCGAAATAAAGCCCGATCACGGTCAGCGTGGCCGACACCGCGTTGCGCGCGATGGTGCGGGTCAGGATCAGATGGCGCGGCAGGCCAAGCGCGCGGGCGGTCATCACGTAATCCTGCCCCATCACCTCGATGGTCGACGACCGCATCATCCGCATGATGGTGGCAAGGGGGCTCAGCGACAGCGCCAGCGCAGGCATCAGCAGATGCAGCAGCGCGGTGCGCAGCACGTCCCATTGCCCGGTCAGCGCGGCGTCAATCGTGATGAAGCCGGTGATGGGCTCGGGCGGGAACACGATGATCGGCAGCCGTCCGGCCAGCGGCAGCCAGTTCAGCCACATGGCGAAACAGAGCTGCAGCAGCAGCCCAAGGAAAAAGCGCGGCATGGAAATCGCCCCGATCGCCAGCACCTGCGACAGGTAATCCGGCCATCGGTTGCGCCAGAGCGCGGTCAGCAGCCCCAGCGGAATGCCCAGCCCCACCGCCAGCAGCATGGCGGCCAGCACCAGTTCCAGCGTCGCGGGCAGATAGGCGGCCAGATCGGCGGCCACCGGGCGCCGGGTCAGCAGCGACGTGCCGAAATCCCCCTGCACCAGCCCCGCGACATAGGTGCCGTATTGCTCCCAGACCGGACGGTCCAGCCCGAACTCCGCCGCCAGCGCCGCGCGTTCGGCGGCGGTGGCATTGGGACCGGCGGCCAGCCCCACCGGATCGCCGGGCAGCAGGCGGGCGATGGCAAACATGATGACCGTCAGCCCGACAAGGACCGGCACCAGCATCAAGAGCCGTCTGAGGATGAACGTGATCATGGGGCCTCCGTCGCTTGCGGCGCAAGGAATACAATCTCCGCCCGCCCTGGACAGAGCGGGCGGAGACGCGGCAGGGGTGGTCCGTCAGGGAGCAACCTCGCCCCCCCTGCCTGTCGGGTGTCACAATGACAGCGGCCAAGCCTCGATGGCGTTGGAGGCAACCGGCGTGAACCGATAACCCTGCACCGCCTCGCGCAGGCCCAGCTTGCGGTTTTCCAGCACGCCGAAGATGTCGGGCGCATCGGCGACCACAGCCTTCTGGAACTCCAGATAGATCGCGGCGCGCTTTTCGGGATCGGTTTCCACCCGGCCCGCCTCGATCAGCGCGTCGACCTCGGGATTGGCATAGACCGCATTCGACCAGCCGCCATTGCGCGAGCTGTGATAGGCGGCATAGGCGATGTTGTCCGGGTCGCCGTAATTCGCGGTCTGATAGACCGGGAACAGATCCGGGAACGTCTCGGGCGAGGCGCAGGCCGCCACCATGTCCGGCCAGTTCAGCGGCTGGATCTCCAGCCCGATGTTCAGCGCCCGCAGGTTGTCCAGCAGGATCAGCGACCAGCGCCGCTGCTGTTCCAGCCCGGACACATGCACCATGCGCAGCGTCAGGCCGCCATCGGCCCATTCGGTCTGCGCCAGATATTCGCGCGCCTTGTCCAGATCCTGACGCGGCACGTCCAGATCGGGGTCAAAGCCGAAAATGCCATTGGGCAGCGGCCCGGTCATCAGTTCGGCATAGCCCGCCGAGGCCAGAATGGCCTCGTAATCCACCGCATGGCTGATCGCGCGGCGCAGGTTCACATCGGCCATCGGCCCCTGCGCGGTGTTCATCTTGATGGAGAAGGTGCGGTATTCCGGCTCGATCACCCGGACCACCCCCGGCGCGCCTTCCAGCGCGTCCATGTCCTCCGAGGTCAGATCCACCGCCACATGCGCCTCGCCGCGCTGCAGCATCAGCCGCTGCGTGGCGGTTTCGCGCACGATCTGCCAGATCACCCCGTCCAGATTGCCGCCCTCGGGCTGCCATGCGTTTTCGGCACGGGCAAGGTAATACATCGTGCCGACCTGAAACCGCTCGACCGTGAACGGCCCGGACCCGGCCTCGTTGGACATCAGCCAAGTCTGGCCGTCATCCTCGCCCAGATTGGCCTCCACCTGCGCCTGCTCGGCGACAAAGATCCACGGCATCACCGCAAGGAAGGCGGCAAAAGGCGCATCCAGCGTGAA
Source organism: Salipiger marinus (assembly GCF_035481585.1). Classification (NCBI taxonomy): domain Bacteria; kingdom Pseudomonadati; phylum Pseudomonadota; class Alphaproteobacteria; order Rhodobacterales; family Roseobacteraceae; genus Salipiger; species Salipiger marinus. The sequence goes on from NZ_JAYKSL010000016.1 coordinate 93,856, forward strand.
GCGCACGGTGTGATCGTCCACCGCCTCGATCTGGCCCGGCTGCACGATGCCACGGATCATCCAGCTGTTGCCCTTGGCCAGCCGCAGCGCCCGTTCAAAGGAATAGACCACATCGGCGGCGGTCACCGGGGCGCCGGAATGGAACACCGCGTCGGGGTTCAGCTGGAAGGTCCAGACCAGTCCATCTTCGGAATTTTCCCAGCTCTGCGCCAGACCCGGCACCGGCTCCGCGCTTTCGCCTGCCACCCGCACCAGCGGATCATAGACGTTGCGCATCAGGAACGACGCCGAATAGCCCGAGGCCACATGCGGGTCGAAATTGGGGATGTCCTGACCGGAGGCGATGATCAGGATGTTGCGCCCCTGCTGCGCGAACAGCGCGGCAGGCAGCGTGGCGCTGGCAAGGCCGGCACCGGCCATGGCCAGCAGGCCGCGGCGAGAGATGTTGAAGGCGTGGGTCACGTGTCTCACTCCATGTCGGGGGAAGGATCGGGGGGCTTTGCGCCCCCTTCTTTGGGTCATTTCACCGGGGCCTCTTCCGCCAGCTTGGCGGCGGTCCCGTATTCGCTGCGGGCGTGGCCGGGCGTGATGTAGCCAAGCGCCAGATCCCGCGACACCGCCGCCGGATCCCGGTCAGAGGCCGGGCCATAGCCTGCACCACCCGCCAGAACGATCTCCACGATCTGGTCGGTGCCGGTGATGCTCAGCAGATCGCCGGTGCCCACGTCGCGCGTCACCTGCCCCTCAGGGTCAAGGATGCGGCCAGAGGCGGCCCCGCCCGGCTTGCCGCCGAACAGCCCCTCGATGGGGTTGTTGACGCCCTCGGGGTAACAGGAGACCAGCATTTCCAGCCCGTCCTCCGCGATCTTGCGGAAGCGCACGCGCTGGCCCAGACCGCCCCGGAACTGACCCGGCCCGCCGCTGTCGGGGGCATAGACCTTTTCCAGCACCAGCACCGGCGCGCGGCTTTCCATCAGCTCGATGGAGGTATTGGCGGCAGAGGTCGGCCATAGCAGCGCCGACACCCCGTCGCCCCGCGCCGAAGCCCCCTGCCCGCCGCCCGAAAACAGCATGTCGGAGTAAAGCCGCCCCTGCCCGTCGGTGCCATAGACATTGGCCACGGTCGGCAGGCCGGTATGCGACTGCACCGCGCCGGGGGACGCCCCCGCCAGCGCCTTGAAGATGTTGGGCGCGATATACCAGCCGGTGCGCGTGCGCAGGTTCACCGCCGCCGGACGTTTCGGGTTCAGGATCGACCCCTCCGGCGCCGTCACCGTAAAGGGCCGGTAACAGCCCGCATTGCCCCGCACCGCCGGTGTCAGCATGCATTTCAGCGGATAGGTGGCATGGGCGGCGGTGTAATTCAGCGTGGAATTCAGCCCGCCCTGCGGCAGCTGCGGCGGCGCGCCGTCAAAATCCACACTCAGGCTGTCGCCCGCGACCGTCACCAGCACCGGATAGCTCAGCACCTCGCCCAGCGGGTTGTTGGTGATGACCGACCGGTATTCGCCATCGGGAATGGCGGCAATGGCCGCGCGCATCGCGCGTTCGGACCGGCCCTGCACCACCTCGGCCAGCGCGCCCAGATCCTCCATCCCGTAATCGGACATGAAGGACAGAAGCCGCCCCGCCCCCAGATCGTTCGCCGCGACAAAGCTGAAGATGTCGCCCAGCACCTGATCGCCGTTGCGCACGTTCTCGCGGATCAGCTCAATCAGGCTGTCATTCCACACCCCGGCGTCGCAGAGCTTCATCGGCGGGATCTGCAGACCTTCCTCATAGATCTCGCGGGCGCGCAGGCTGTCCTTGGTGCCGCCGATGTCGGAGACATGGCCCACCGTGCCCATCAGCCCCACCAGCTTGCCATCGCGGAAGGCGGGCGTGACGATGGCGATGTCGAAGAGATGCCCGGCACAGAGCCACGGATCGTTGGTGATCAGCACGTCGCCCGGCTTCAGCGTCTCTGCCGGATAGCGCGCCAGCAGCGCCTTGACCGCGCGCGGCAGCGTCAGGTTGAACACCGGCATGGCGCGCGGGCTATGCGCCAGCGTCTCGCCCTCCGCATCCAGCAGCTCGCAGGCAAAATCCTGGCTTTCCGCGATCACCAGCGAAAACGCGGTGCGGCAGACGGTCAGCCACATCTCTTCCACCACGTTGACCAGCCGCGACCACATGATTTCCAGCCCGATGGGATCGGCCTCGATCCGTGCCACCGCCTGCGCGCGGCTCATGTCGGCGGTGACCAGCGCCGCCGCCTCGGGCAGCGCGCCCACGCGCACGCACAGCGTCAGGCTCGCGTCGATCTCCACCGTATCGGCGGGGCCGACCACGGTGGTGGATTCCCGCTCCTCGATGATGGCGGGACCGGTGATCGTGTCGCCGGGGCGCAGCGCATAACGGTCATAGACCGGCGTCTCATAAGCCCCTTCGGCAAAATGACAAAGCCGCGTCGACTTGATCTGCGCCGCCGCATCGCCACCGCCCGCAGCCCCGGTCAGCGCCAGATCCGGCACCGGGCCCGACACGCGGGTGCGGAAATTCACCGCCTCGATGCGCGCACCTTCAAAGGGGGCGGCAAACCGCGCGGAATAGGCCGCGACAAAGCGCGCGCGGATCTCGTCCAGATTGGCCTCCGACAGCGCGCCCTCGGGCAGCGCCACGGTGATCTCGTGCATCTGCCCGACCAGCCGCATGTCGGCGGTGCGTTCCACCACCAGCGCCTGCGGATCGACCCCGGCCCGGGTCAGATGGTGACGGCCCTCCGCCTCCAGCCCTTCCAGAATCCCGTTCAGCGCGTCGGCGTCAAAGCCCGGCGCCAGTTCCATCCGGCGCGACCGCACATCCTCGTGCGACAGCGGTGCCGCAAGGAACCCCAGGGCCGAAGCCGCCCCGGACGCGGGCGGCACCAGCACCGATCCGATGCCCATGGCCCGCGCCACATCGACCGCATGGGCCGGACCCGCGCCGCCAAAGCCCACCATCGCATATTGCCGCGGATCCTTGCCGCGCTCCACCAGATGCACCCGCGCGGCAGAGGCCATGCTTTCCACCACGACCTTGTGGATGCCAAGCGCGGCCTCCTCGATGCCCAGCCCCAGCGGTTCGGCCACGCGGCCCACCGCAGCCCGCGCCGCGTCCAGATCCAGCGCCATGCGCCCGCCCAGAAAGAAGCCCGGATCGTAATAGCCCAGCACCAGATTGGCGTCGGTCACCGTGGGCTGCAGCCCGCCCATGCCGTAACAGGCCGGGCCCGGATCGGATCCGGCAGACTGCGGGCCGACCTTCAGCAGCCCCACCTCGTCAATCGCGGCGATGGACCCGCCGCCCGCGCCGATCTCGATCATCTCGATCACCGGCGCCTTGATCGGCAGGCCCGATCCTTTGGTAAAGCGATGGACGCGCGCGGCCTCCATCATCGGCGCCACCTCGGCGCGGCCATTCTCGATCATGCAGGCCTTGGCGGTGGTCCCGCCCATGTCGAAGGAAATCACATCCTCCAGCCCCGCCGCCTTGCCGAACAGCGCCGTCGCCAGCCCGCCGCCCGCAGGCCCGGATTCCAGCAGCCGGATCGGGAAATCCCGCGCCGTTTCCAGCGACACCAGCCCGCCCGCCGAATGCATCAGCCGCAGCGCGCCCGCAAAGCCCGCCTCGGTCAGCGCGCCTTCCAGCTTGGTCAGATACCGCACCATCAGCGGCTGGACAAAGGCGTTGGCGGCGGTCGTCACCACCCGCTCGTATTCGCCCATCTCCGCCACCACCGCAGAGGACAGCGACACCGCCACCTGCGGATACTCCGCCCGGATCAGCTCGGCGGCGCGCTGTTCATGCGCGGGGTTGATGTAGCTGTGCAGGAAAGCGATGGCGATCGCCTCCACCCCCTGCGCCACCAGCTCGCCCGCCGCGCGCAGCACCGCCGCCTCGTCCAGCGGCGTCAGCACCCGGCCTTCGGCATCCACCCGCTCCGGCACGTCCAGCCGCATGTCGCGGCGCACCAGCGGCTCGGGGAAGGTCACGAACAGGTCGTAAATGTCATAACGCTGCTCCGTGCCCATCTCGAGGATGTCGCGGAACCCTTCGGTGGTGATCAGCCCCACCGGCGCGCCCTTGCGTTCGATCACCGCGTTGGTGACCAGCGTGGTGCCATGCACGATCTCGGACACGTCGGCATGGGTGATGCCGTTCATCTCCAGCAGTTCCCGCAGCCCCAGCAGCGCCGCCTCGGACGGATCATGCGGCGTGGTCAGACGCTTGTGCAGCGCCACCTGCGCGTTCTGGCCATCATACAGCACAAAATCGGTGAAGGTGCCGCCAATGTCGAAACCGACGCGCCAGCGGGAAGATGCAGAGGTCATGGGGTCGTCCTGTTGCTGAAATCGGGGGCGCGGAAGATCGGATCGCCAAAGCGCTGCGCCAGATCTGCGGCGCGCGCGCCAAGGGCCGCGATCATCGCGTCACGGTCCTGCGGTGTGACCACCGCATGCGGATAGACAAGGCACAGCGCCACCGCCTCGCCCGTCCCGGGGTCGCCCACGGCGACCGAAATGCCCTCGACCCCCGGAGTGGTCTCCTGAATCGACAGCGAATAGCCCTGCGCGCGGCAGGCGGCGATGCGCGGCAGGATGGTGTCCAGATCGGGATGCCCGGCATAAAGCGCGGCCAGATCCGTCTCGGGCAGCCGCGCCAGCAGCGCCCGGCCCGTGGCGGCCAGATGCGCGGGCAGATGCTGGCCGATATTGGACACCACGCGCAGCGCGGCGGTGCCCTCGAAATCGACCACCGCCGTCACCTCCTGCCCGATGCGGATGGAGATGTATCCGGTATGGCCATACTGCCGCGTCACCGCCGCCACCGCCTCCGCCGCGTCGCGCATCAGGCTCGACGACTGCCGGAACGCCGCTGCCAGATCCAACATCATGGCGCCGGGCCGGTGCTGGCGGCTGTCGCCGATGGTCTCCAGCATCCCGCATTCCCGCATCGCCTTCATCAGCCGCGAGGCCGAGGCCTTGGGCAACCCCAGCCGCGCGCCCACCTCGGTCACGGTGATCGCGTGACAGCCGGAGCCAAACAGGCGCAGAACCTCGGCGGCATTGGTGAGCGTGGACATGGGCCTCCCGTTTGTTCCGATTTATGGAACCATGGTTTCGCATAACGGAGCATATTTGCTGCCGCTAGGGCAAGTCCGAAGTCGCGCCCCGGCAGAAAAAAACCCGCCGGCGCGAACCGGCGGGTTTCTTTGCCCAAGTTTTTGGCAGTCAAGCGGTCAGGCGGCGCCGCGCCGCTCGACGATCCGCGCATGCAGGCTCGCCCCCACCGGCAGGATCGCGTCATCCAGCACAAAGCCCGGATTGTGCAGCGGCACCCCGCTGCCATGGCCCAGATTGAAAAAGGCGCCCGGCACCACCGCCAGCAGATCGGCCATATCCTCGGATCCCATGGTGGGCTCGGCATCGGCCTGCGCCTGATCCCCCAGCAGCTCCTGCGCCACGGCGATCAGGTCGGCGGTGCGCTCGGGGTCGTTGCGCAGCACGGAAAAGATGTGGCGGTGATCCAGCGCCACCTCCAGCCCGCAGATCCGGGCCACCCCCTCACAGGCGGCCTCCATCTCGGCCACGATCAGCGGCTCGTCCGGCTCGTGGAAAAACCGCGTGGTGCCCGACAGCACCGCCCGGTCGGGAATGACGTTATAGGCCGATCCCGCCTGCATCTGCGTGACCGACACCACCGCCTGATGGTTCGGATCGATGCGCCGCGCCACGATCTGCTGCAGCGCCCCGATCAGCAGGCCCGCGGCGGGCACCGGATCGCGGCTCATCTGCGGCATGGCGCCATGCGCCCCCTGCCCCGTGATCGTGATGTCGAAAAACCCCGCCCCGGCCTGCGCCGGCCCCGGCCGCACCGACACCCGGCCAAACGCGCTATAGGGCGAGTTGTGCAGGCCATACAGCTCGTCACAGGGAAAGCGGTCGAACAGCCCGTCCGCCAGCATCGCCCGCGCGCCACCCAGACCTTCCTCGGCAGGCTGGAAGATGAACACCGCGCGCCCGGCAAAATCGCGGCGCTGCGCCAGATACCGCGCCGCCCCCAGCAGCATGGTCATATGGCCGTCATGGCCGCAGCCATGGAACACCCCGGGATTGACCGAGGCATAGGGCAGGTTGGTCCGCTCCTCCATCGGCAGCGCGTCCATGTCCGACCGCAGCCCGATGGTGCGCCCGGGACGGCTGCTCTCCAGCACCCCCACCACGCCGGTGCCGCCGATGCCGGTGGTCACCTCCACCCCCCAGCCGCGCAGCAGATCCGCGATGCGGGCGGCGGTGCGGTGTTCCTGAAACCCGATTTCGGGGTGGCGGTGGAAATCGTGGCGCAGGGCGGTCAGGTCATCGGCAAAGGCGGCGATGTCGGGCAGGACAGACATGGGCAGGCTCCGGATCAGATCAACGCGCCCGACCATGACCGCCCGCCCCCGCGATGTCCAGCCGCGGGCTCAGTCCTCCGCCGGACCCAGCAGCCGCTCCAGCTCGAACATCGCGACCTCGACCAGCGCCCGGTCGACCCGCCCGCCGCGCAGCCGGATCAGCCAGCCGCCGCGATCCTGCTCCGCCTCCAGCGTCAGGCCAGACCGCAGCGGTCGCGGGCGCGGCGGCGGCGCGGCCTTTTTCGGGCGCCCGCCCCGGCTTTTGTCCGCCACGGGGGCCACCCCGTCCAGGGCTGCCGCAATCATCTCGGCCTCTTCCGCCGGGGTCTCGGGCACGCGCACCGCCAGCGCCTCGCGCAGCCGCGCCTCGGCGCCCTCGCGCAGCGCCGTGGCGATCCGCAGCCCCTCCTTCTCCTTGATGAGATCGGGAAAGGTCAGCATGTCGCCCAGTTCCTCGAAGATCAGCGCAAAGCTGCGGATCTTCGACCGCTTCGCCTTGGAGGCCATGGGGAAGAGCGCGTTCACCGCCTCTTCGGTATTCACGAACGCGCCCTGCTGCGCCGCGATCACCGCGATCCGCCCGCGTTCGAACTGCGACAGCGAGGCGCGGATCTCGTTCTCTTCGATCATCGCGGCAAAGGTGCCGCCCATGGCGGCGGGATCGCGCAGCACCGCCTTGATCGTGGCATGGCGCGGATCCTTGGTCAGCGCGTGCAGGTCGCGCACCGCCTTCAGCCGCCGGTAGCCCGACAGCAGGCCATAGCGGAAGCCGCGCGGATCGTCGGGGGTGGCAAAGACCTCGATCGGCAGGCGCAGCCCGCCCTTGGCGATGGAGGCTTTCAGCTCGTCCATCTCTTCGGCATCCAGCACCACCCGGTCGCGCACCAGCGCATCGGCATCGATCTGGTCCAGTGGCAGTTCCAGCATCACCAGACCGCGGCCTTCGGCGGTGCGCAGCCGTTCCGCATCGGCGCGGTCCTTGGCGGCCTCGGCCCGCTGCGGGGCAGGGCGCGGATCATGATGGGTCGCGGCCTCGGCGGCCACCTGCGCAATCGGGGCGCTCATCGGACCCCGGGCGCTGTCGCGCCGGAATTCCTCTTCCAGCCGGGTCAGATCCTCCGGCGAGGGTGCCTCGAGTTTCCGCCGTTTTGCCATCAGACCGCCTCCCGCTCTGCCGCCATCATCTGCTGGTCCCGCCACCATGTGCCAAGGATCACTTCCTTGACCTCGGCCCATGTGCGGTCAAAGGTTTCGCGTCCGCGCACATAGGTGTCGCGGTTGAAATCGCGGTAATCGGTCTCGTAGATGCCCGAGACCTGCTCGCCCGCCTGCCCCACCATCGCGGTCATCTCCTGCCGGTAGGTGGTCATGAAATCCCCGAAATAGGCCTGGATGACATTGGCCAGATCGGTCTGCTGCGCCGCGTCGAACCGCGTCACCAGCGCCCGCACCGCGTCCCATTCGAACCGCATCTCCGGCAGGCCATCGGCGCGGCGCACGCGATTTTCGCCATCCTCGATCGAGGCGAAGGTCGAATAGATCATGTCGAAGAACCGGCCCGTGCTGTCAAACTCCAGAAACGAGGCGCCCAGCGGCACCAGCAGGATATCCGCCGCCGACAGCGCGTTGATGGTCAGATAGCCAAGCGCGGGCGGCGTATCGAGCAGGATGATGTCATACTCGGCCAACATGCCGCCATCCTCCAGCGCATGGGTCAGCGCATCCCAGAGCGGCCAGCTCAGCGACTGCATCCGCCAGACCGGCACCTGAAACTCCGCCCAGTAGAGATTCAGCTGCGCACCGATCAGGTCGATGTTCGGCCAGTGAGTCTTCTGGACAAGGTTTCGTGGCGAAACCTCTAAGGCAGCGGTCAGCGTCTCATCAAATTGGTAAGGACTCTGCCCGCTCGCCGCGCGCACGTCGTTTTCCGCCTGAAGATGCAGGGCATAGTCCCGTGCCAGCATCGGGAACACCGTCTGCCATTCATCCTCGACCTTGCCGCCCATGATCGAGGTCATCGAGCCCTGGCTGTCCAGGTCGATGACCAGCACCTTGTAGCCGTCAAGTGCGGCCGACATGGCCAGATGCGCGCAGGTCGAGGTCTTGCCGACGCCACCCTTGAAATTCGCCACCGCGACGACCTTGGCGGGCAGGCCCTCGGGCCGCCATGCGCGATATTCTCGGTCCTTGGCGCCTTCCTCGGCGAAATGGTCGCGCAGGCGCAGCACCTCTTCCAACGTATACCATTTGGAGCCGCTTTCACCTTCGCCCTGCGGCAGATCCGGGTTCTGCCGCAATACGCGGCGCAGATGCGCGGCATTGACCGGGATCAGGTAGCGGCAGACTTCCCATGTGGAGAATTTGCGCAGCCGCTTGGTCCCGTCAGGCGCATAGCCACGGCGGGCGAGATCGTCGCGCCCGCGCATGGCAAAGGCCGCAGCCTTGGCAAAACGCGCGGTGTCGATGGGCGCGGACAGCTTTTCCGCCGCCTCCGCCGGGTCTATGTTGAAATAGGGTGGCAGGTCTGCCTTGGGCGGCGTGCCCGGTTTATGTGCCATGAAGCCTCGCCATGTGCGCTGTTCGACGCGATATGCGGCCATCTATGGCACATGCCGGGCGGGAAGTGAATCGGCTTGGCAAGGCGCAGCTCTTTTCCGGGATCATTGAGACGAAACAGCATCGGTATGTTTGAGGATATTTGAGTCTTTTAAGATCTTTAGCCCAAGATAAATACTGAAAAGTTAACGTGTTACACCCGGACGGGTGCCCGTGGACAGGATTCCGGGCGCCCGGATACAGGGGCAAGGGGACCCGTTTTCGGGATCACGGGTGCTGATTCCCGGTCTGGCGAGGGTTTTTTGACTCTGCAGGGTCGTTTGGGGTGGTTTTTCACCGCAACAGGCTCTCTGGCCCGCGAATCGCGGCGGCCTCTCCGGGGCTGGTTCCTGCAAATGGATACCTTTGGAGGTTCGGCTTTTCCGCAAGGTGCCCGTTTGCGGGGGCGGTTCAAGGTGCCAGAGCCGGTCTTGTCAGCGGATACCTTTTCCCCGACACTGGCGCAACCGGGAGCAGGGGCGACTCGCGCAGCCTTTCCCGGCCCCATTCCGCCTCCGGGCCAGAGCAGACAGAAGGCCGTTCATGGACGACATTCCCCGCGACAGGCTCAGCGGTCCGCTGCGCCGTGGTGCCGTGAAGAAACATGTGGCGGCGATCCATGTGTCTGGCAAGCTGACGCTGCTGCAGCGCAAGCTCAGCAACGTGCTGCTGCTTAATGCCTATGATACGCTGACCTCGCAGCCGCGGCACCAGATTGATGCGCGCACGCTCTGCCTGATGATCGGGTATAATTCGAACGACATGGAGACGCTGAAGGCCAGCCTGCGCGGGCTGGCCGAGACGGTGGCGGAATGGGACATGCTGGACGAGAGGGGCCAGCAGGAATGGGGGGTTTCGGCGCTGCTGTCCTATGCCAAGCTGAAGGGCGGTGTCTGTGAATATGCCTACTCGCCAGCGCTGGCGGAGAAGCTGCACGACCCCAAGGTGTTTGCCCTGATCAACCTCAACATCCAGCGGCGCTTCACCTCTGGCCATGCGCTGGCGCTTTACGAGAACTGCTATCGCTTCGTGCGGACCGGCTCTACCGGCTGGTGGTCGCTTGATCTGTTCCGCCGTCTGATGGGGGTGGCCGACAGCCCTTACTATGATGTCTACAAGCAGCTGAATGCCAAGATCATCAAGCCTGCCGTGGCGGAGGTGAACAAGACCTCGAACATCCTGCTGACCCCCGAGACCCGCAAGATGGGCCGGACGGTCACCGACATCCGCTTCCTGATCGCCTTGAATCCGCAGCTGTCGATCCTCGATCTTGATGACGGCGAGGGGCTGCGGAGCTCCGATCTTTATGCGCGGCTGCGCGGGCTTGGGGTGTCGGACCGGCTGGCGCGGCAATGGCTGGGGGAGCATGGGGCGGATCACGTCCGGCAGAAGCTCGATTATGTCGCGGGTCAGGACGGGGTGAAAAACGCCGTGGGCTATCTGACCAAAGCTCTGCGCGAGGATTATGGCTCGGAGGTTTCGCCACGAAACGCCGCTCCCAGCACAACCAGAGCGCGAAAGCTGGAGCGGATCCGCGATCTGGCCGCCGCCCGCAAGCCGACCCAGCGGGATGCCGACAAGCGGCTCTTCATGGCCCGGCTAGACGGCGCACGCCGGGACGATTTCGAACGGCACGGCTGGATGTCGGCCCTGAATGCCGAGGCCATCGCCGCCTTCTGGGAGGAACTGTCGCCCGGGGCCTTCGACGGCATCGACTGAGCCGATCACTTTTTCGGGAACTTCTGAACCTTTTCCGGGTTGGCCCAAGGGACGCGGCACGGGGGACAGATCCGGAGTGAGACCTTGGCACCTATCCATGCTCCCGCTGGTCCTGACCGGCTGTGCGGGGCGCCACAACTGGCTGGCTTCCGCCGGGGCCGAGGCACAGGCCGTGGAGGATCTGTTCTGGGTTCTGATCCTTGGGGCGGCGGTGATCTGGTCCTTGGTGATCGGGCTTGCCATCTATGCGCATCAGACCTCTGCGCCGCGCAAGGAGCCGCAGGCGCGGCGTTTCATCGTCTGGGGCGGGGCGGCCCTGCCCACGCTGGTGGTGGGTGGCCTGCTGATCTGGGGCATGGTCATCCTGCGCGACATCACTGCCAAGGAGGGCGACCTGACGGTGCGGGTGGATGGCGAACGCTGGTGGTGGCGGGTGATCTATGACGGACCGGACGGTCCGTTCACCACTGCGAATGAAATCCGTCTGCCGCAGGGCCAGACCACGCTGTTCCGCCTGACCGCCGATGACGTGATCCATTCCTTCTGGGTGCCGGCGCTTGGCGGCAAGATGGACATGATCCCCGGACGCGAGACGTCGCTGACCCTGACCCCGCTGGAGCAGGGCAACTGGGGCGGCATCTGTGCCGAATATTGCGGCGGCGCCCATGCGCTGATGCGGTTCGACACCATCGTGATGCCACCCGACGATTTCCGGACATGGCTTGCCGCCGAGGCCGCACCCGCCGAGGTCGCCGCCGATGATCCGGGCTGGCAGGTGTTTCTGGACGAGGGCTGCGGCGCCTGCCACACCCTGCGCGGCACCGAGGCGCAGGGCCCGGTCGGCCCGGACCTGACCCATATGGCCAGCCGCAAAAGGCTGGGCGCGGGCATCTATGCCATGACCCCGGAAAACCTGAGCCGCTGGATCACCGACACGGACCGCATGAAGCCGGAGGTTGACATGCCCGCCTATCCCCATCTGTCGGGCGCCGAGCTGGAGGCGCTTGTCACTTTCCTGATGAGCCTCGAATGACCGACGAAATCAAGCTCAGCGACCTGCCGCCGCCCGAGCCCTATGACAAGGCCCGCGACGAGGCGCAGCGCGCCCGGCTGATGAAGGTCTGGGAGGCGCCGAAGGGCTGGCGCAAGATTTCCGCCGTGAACAACTCGCTGGTGGGCAAATGGTATCTGCTGGTGTCGTTCGGCTTTTTCACCTTTGCGGGCATTCTTGCGCTGATGATGCGCGCGCAGCTGGCGGTGCCGAACAACGACCTGTTCTCGCAGGAGCTTTATAACCAGCTGTTTACCTTGCACGGCACGGCGATGATGTTCCTCTTTGCCGTGCCGATCTTCGAGGCGGTGGCGATCCTGATCCTGCCCGAGATCCTTGGCGCGCGGGATCTGCCGTTTCCACGGCTGTCGGCCTTCGGCTTCTGGTGTTTTGTCATCGGCGGCGTGTTTGTCTGCGGGTCGATCTTTTTTGGCGTGGCGCCGGATGGCGGCTGGTTCATGTATGCGCCGCTGTCCTCCAACCCCGACTACAGCGGGCTGGGCACCGACATCTGGCTGCTGGGGCTGAGCTTTATCGAGGTTTCTTCGATCGCGGCGGCGGTGGAGCTGATCGTGGGGGTGCTGAAATCGCGCCCGCCGGGGATGCGGCTGAACCTGATGCCGCTTTACTGCTGGTATGTGCTGGTGGTGGCGGGAATGATCCTGTTCGCCTTTCCGCCGCTGATCGCGGGCGATCTGCTGCTGGAGATGGAGCGCGCCTTTGGCTGGGCGTTCTTCGATGTGGACCGGGGCGGCGATCCGATCCTGTGGCAGCACCTGTTCTGGATTTTTGGCCATCCGGAAGTGTATATCGTCTTTCTGCCCTCCATCGCGCTGGTGGCGACCATCCTGCCCACCTTTGCGGGCCGTCCCATGGTGGGGCATAGCTGGATCGTGCTGTCGGCGATCGGGGTGGCGTTCCTCAGCTTCGGGCTGTGGGTGCATCACATGTTCACCACCGGGCTGCCCGAGATCTCGCTGGGGTTCTTTTCGGCGGCCTCGGAAGCGGTGGCGGTGCCGACCGGCATCCAGATTTTCTGTTTCATCGCCACGATGCTGGTGGCCAAGGTGCGGCCTTCGGTGCCGATGCTGTTTGCGGGCGGGGCGCTGGCGATCTTTGTCTTTGGCGGGCTGACCGGAGTGATGGTGGCGCTGGTGCCGTTCGACTGGCAGGCGCATGACACGCATTTTGTGGTGGCGCATCTGCATTACACGCTGATCGGCGGCATGCTGTTCCCGCTGTTTGCCGGGATCCATTACTGGTATCCCTTTGTCACGGAACGCATGTTCAGCATCCGCACCGCAAAATGGAGCTTCTGGCTGCTGTTTGTCGGGTTCAACATCGCCTTCCTGCCGATGCACTGGACGGGGGTGATGGGCATGCCGCGCCGGGTCTGGACCTATGATCTGGCCGATGGCTGGGGCCTGCTGAACATGATCTCCACCATCGGCGCCTTTGTCTTTGCGGCGGGGTTTGCGGTGCTGGCGGCGAATGTGTTGTGGCCGCGCGGGCGGCAGGCGCCGGTGGCGCGCAATGTCTGGAACGCGGGCACGATGGAATGGTCCGAAGAGATTCCGGGCAAGCCATGGGGCGTGCGGTCCATTCCCTATATCCACACCCGGTACCCGCTGTGGGAACAGCCCGATCTGATCGGGCAGGTCGACCGCGGCGAATGGTTCCTGCCCGATGCCGAGGAGGGCGAGCGCGAGCTGATCGTGACCGACATCCTTGACGCGCGGCCGCTGTTCGTGCAGCGCGTCGGCGGCCCGAGCTATCTGACGCTGGGGTCGGCGGGCTGTCTGGGCACGGTGTTCATTCTGGCCACCTTCCATCTGTGGGCGCTGACGCTGATCTTTTTTGCGGGCTTCGTGGGGTTCACGCTGTACTGGCTGTGGACCGGCACGGCGCGGATCCCCGCGACCCCGGAAAAGCCGGTGGGGCGCGGGCTGGTGCTGCCCACCTATGCGCAGGGCAACCGGTCCTCGGGGTGGTGGGCGGTGTTCATCACCATGACCGGCGACATGACCGCCTTCATGGGGCTGGTGTTTTCCTATTTCTATTACTGGACGGCGGTCCCCGCCTTTCTGCCCGAGGCGGCGCGGCTGCCGGTCTTTGGCTGGCTGGTGGCGGGGCTGGCGGGTGTTCTGGCGGGCTGGGGGCTGACCCTGCTGTCGCGGCAGGTGCTGCGGCAGGGGCGGCGCGGGCTTGCCATGGTCACGCTGGCGGGGTCGGTGGTGCCTTCGGCGCTGGGGCTTGGCGGGTTTGTCTGGGCGGCGCAGGCGGCGGGGCTGGATCCGACGCGGACCTCGTTTGACGCGATGGTGTGGATGCTGGTGCTGTGGCTGGGCCTGCATCTGGGGCTGAACTGGGTGATGCAGCTGTATGTGACGGCACGGATCTATGCAGGGCACTGCACGCCGCGGTATTGCGCCGACCATTACAACCTGACGCTTTACGGGCATTTTGTGGTGATCACCGGGCTGACCACCTTTGGCCTGCTGGCGCTGTTCCCGATGCTGATGGGGGTGTTCGGATGAGACCCAAGCACGCCCCCCGCGTGATCGATCAGGGATCGGTCTGGATCCTTGTGGCGGTGCCGTCGATCTGGGCGGGGCATTTCCTGCTGAGCTACTGGATCGCCGCGATCTGGTGCGCCAAGCTGCCCGCAGGCGCGAGTCTGGCCGAGATCCGCTGGGTGATCGCCGGGCTGGGCGCGCTGTCCATCGCCGCCATCGCCGGGCTGGGGGTGATTGCGGTGCGGCGCTATGGCGGCGAGTTTCTGGTGTTCGAGGAGATCACCGAAAGCTCTGAACGGGGGCGGGACCGGTTCATCGGCCATGTGACGCTGCTGCTTTGCGGGCTGTCGGTGATGGCCACGCTGTTCACGGTGATCCCCGGGCTGGTGATCGGGCAATGCTGAGCCTGCCGCGCCTTGCCGGGCTTGGGCTGCTGGCGGGGCTGTGGCTGTCGCCGCTGCCGGGCTATGCGGGCGGGTCGATGGTGCTGCATATGGTGCTGCATCTGGGCGTGACGGCGGTGGTGCCCGCGCTGCTGGCGCCACGCCTGCCCGGTCCCGTGGGGCCGGTGACGCTGGTGCTGGCGGCGGCGGCGGAGATGGCGGTGGTCTGGGGCTGGCATCTGCCGGGGCCGCATCTGTGGGCGCGGCTGTCGGAGACGGGTTTCGTGCTGGAGCAGGGCAGTTTCCTTGCTGCGGGCTGCCTGCTTTGGGCGGTGGTGCGCGGGGCGGGGGCCTTTGGCGGTGCGGTGGTGCTGCTGGCGACGACCATGCACATGACGCTGC
This sequence comes from Salipiger marinus, assembly GCF_035481585.1. Classification (NCBI taxonomy): domain Bacteria; kingdom Pseudomonadati; phylum Pseudomonadota; class Alphaproteobacteria; order Rhodobacterales; family Roseobacteraceae; genus Salipiger; species Salipiger marinus. Next base: position 108,937 of record NZ_JAYKSL010000016.1, read on the forward strand.
TGGGGGCGCTGATCGGGCTGAGCCCGCGCGATCTTTATGGCGGGATTTGCGCCGGGCATCTGGGGCTGAGCGCGCTGGAGGAACAGCAGGTTGCGGGCGCGCTGATGGCCGGGGCAGGGGGGGCGCTGTATCTTGCGGCGGCGCTGCACCGGCTGGCGCGGGCGCTGCACCTGACGGAGGAACGGGCATGAAGGGCAGGCATATTCTGGCCGCCGCGGGCGGAGCTGGGCTGGCGGGGGCCGCGTTTTTCTGGTTCGCGCCCTATAACATCGCCGCCTCGCAGGAGCATCTGCCGGGCGTGGGCGAGGCGCTGCACCAGTATCTGCGCAATTCCGTCAACCAGCGCGCCGAGCCGGTGGAGATTCCGCCGCAGGTTGATCTGGCGGATGCGGGGCTGGTGCGGCTGGGGGCGGGGCATTTCGCCACCGGCTGCGCCACCTGCCATGGTGCGCCGGGGATCCCGCGCAACCCGGTGGTGCAGGGGATGCAGCCGGAGCCGCCCATGCTGACCTCGGAGGATTTTACGCCCGAAGGCTTCTGGTGGATCGCGCGGCACGGGTTCAAATATACCGGCATGCCCGCATGGCCCGGCGAGGCGCGCGAGGTGGAACCTTGGGCTCTGGCGGCTTTCCTCATGCGCTATGACAGTTTCGACCGGCAAAGCTATGAAGAGGCGGCCTTTGGCAGGGCAGGGGCCTATGACGGCGATGCGATCCGGCTGGGCGGGCTGCCCGGCGCCATCCCGCCCGAGGTAACCTGCGCGCGCTGCCATGGCGAGGATGGCATGGGCCGCGACGGCACCGCGCCGAAACTTGCGGGCCAGTCGGAGACGTGGCTGGTGCAGGTGCTGGAGGCCTATGCCAGCGATCACCGCCAGAGCGGATTTATGGAGCCGATCGCCGCACCGCTGAGCGATGACAGCCGCGCCACGCTGGCCGCGCGTTATGCCGCGATGCCCGGCGACTGGCAAGGCCGGGCGCTGGCCATGGGCGATGCCGCCCGGGGCGAGGAGCTTGCGCAGCAGGGCAGCGAACATGACGACATCGCCAGCTGCGCCTCCTGCCATCTGGGCGAGGGGGCGGACGGGCTGAGCCCGCGCCGCGCCGACACGCCGCGCATTGCCGGGCAGGACGGATACTGGATTTACAACTGGCTGCTGATGTATCGCGACGGTCCGGTGCCCGAAACCGAGCGCGGCCATCTGATGGAGGCGGCGGCGAGGTGGCTGGACGATGAGGATATCGCCGATCTGGCGGCCTATTTCGCCGCGCTCTGACGGCCCGCGCGTAACAGAAAAGGGGCCAGGAAATCCCGGCCCCTTTTGCTGTCTAGCCCCGGCGCAGCACCACAAGGCTTTGTGCTGCGGCCAGATATTCCGTGACATCTGACGGGTCTTCGGGGCGCACCGGATCGGCGGAGGTGTCGGCCAGCGGCTGCCAAGGTCCGGTCTCTGCCTCTGGCATGTGGAAATTGCAGTCCTCGCCCGCGTTGAACAGCAGCAGCAGTTCCGGCGCGTCGGGATCGGTGCGTTCCAGCAGGCGCAGGCGCAGGCCAAAGCCGCGCAGCCCGTGATCGTGCCAGTCGGTATCTTCCATCGCGCGGCCTTCGGGATGCCACCAGTCCACCTGCGTGGCGCAGGGGCGCGATTCGTCGCCCGGGGCGCAGGCAAAATCGCGCGGCGCCAGCCAGTCGCGCCATTCGCGGCGCAGCGCCAGAAGCTGCGCCACCGCCTCGGTCAGGCCTTTGCGCGCGCCTTCCCAGTCGATCCATGTCAGTTCATTGTCCTGACAATAGGCGTTGTTGTTGCCGTCCTGCGTCTGGCCCAGTTCGTCGCCCGCCAGCAGCATCGGCACGCCATGGCCCAGAAGCACGGTGCCCAGCATCGCCTTCACCCGGCGCATCCGCGCCTCGAGGATGGCGGGATCATCGGTCGGGCCTTCGACGCCCAGATTGTGCGACAGGTTGTGGTCATGCCCGTCGCGGTTGTTCTCGCCATTCGCCTCGTTGTGCTTTTCGTTGTAGGACACGGTGTCCCACAGGGTGAAGCCGTCATGTGCTGCGACAAAATTGACCGAGGTGGTGGCGGGCCGCCCGGAATGGTGGAACTGCACCGGCGAGCCGGTGATGCGTTCGGCCATGGCGCCGCAGAGCCCGGGATCGTTGCGCCAGAAGCCGCGCACGTCATCGCGGAACTTGTCGTTCCATTCGCGGAAGGGCCACGGGAAGCCGCCGACCTGATAGCCGCCATCTCCCACATCCCAGGGTTCGGCGATCAGCTTGACCCCCGCCAGCACCGGATCCTGCCGGATGGCGTTGAAAAACGCGCCTTCGCGTTCAAAGCCCTGCGGTTCGCGGCCAAGGGTGGAGGCCAGATCGAAGCGGAAGCCGTCGACATGCATCGCCTCGACCCAGTAGCGCAGGGAATCCATGACCATGCGCAGCACCATGGGATGCGCCACGTTCACGGTATTGCCGGTGCCGGTGGTGTCATAGCCATAGCGCGGGTTTTCCGCCGACAGCAGGTAGTAAGAGGCGTTGTCGATGCCCTTGAAGGACAGGGTGGGGCCAAGGTGGTTGCCTTCGGCGGTGTGGTTGAAGACCACATCCAGCAGCACCTCGATCCCGGCTTCGTGCAGCTTCTTGATGGTGCTTTTCACCTCCTGCACCTTTTCGGAGTTCAGGTAGGTGCGGTTGGGGGCGAAAAAGCCAAGCGTGTTGTAGCCCCAGTAATTCGACAGGCCCCGGTCGACCAGATGCCGGTCCTGCGCCATGGCATGGATGGGCAGCAGTTCCAGCGAGGTGACGCCCATCCGGTGCAGGTGGTCGATCACCGCATCGGATCCGAGCGCGCGGAAGGTGCCGCGCAGATCCGGATCCACGTCGCGATGGCGCATGGTCAGGCCTTTGACATGGGCTTCGTAGATCACGGTATCGGACCAGCTGTGGCGCAGGGATTTGTCGGCATCCCAGTCGAAATGCGGATCGGCCACCACCGCCTTGGGGATGAAGGGGGCGGAATCGCGGGGATCCATGTCCAGATCCGACCCGCCCACCGGATAGCCGTAAAGCGCGTCATTCCATTTCAGATAGCCGCGCATTTCCATGGCATAGGGGTCAAGCAGCAGCTTGTTTGGGTTGAAGCGGTGGCCTTCCTCGGGGGCGTAGGGGCCATGCACGCGGTAGCCATAGGCCTGACCGGGGCGGATGCCGGGCAGGTAGCCGAACCAGACGCCGCCCTCCATCAGCGGCAGGTCGAGCCGGTGCAGTTCGGTGTCGCCGCTGTCGTCAAACAGGCAGAGTTCCACCCGTTCGGCATGGGCGGAGAAGAGCGCAAAATTGGTGCCCTCGCCATCATGGCGCGCCCCGAAGGCATCGGGGCGCGAGGCGGACAGATCAAAGGCCGGGGGGGCCGAAACATCCTTGGGCAAAGGCGTTGCTCCTTGAAAGGGTCAGTGCGAAACGGCGCGGACGCTGTCCGGTCGCGACACGGGATAAAGACGGGCGCGCGCTTCGGCCCGGCGGGCCAGCATGGCGCGGGTGACAAGCGTGGTGCCGCCGGGGGTGCGGCGGAACCAGCGCTGATCCTCTTCGGCATCTTCGCCGATAACGGTGCCGTCGGGAAGACAGGCGCCGCGGCCAAGGATCACGCGGTGCAGGCGGCAGCCGCGCCCTGCCTGCGCGCCGGGCAGCGCGACGGACCCGGTATCGTCATGCGCCCATGAACTGGCAAGCGCGGGGCGGCGCATGGTGGGCGCGGTCAGATTGGGCAGGCGCATCGGCGGGCGCTGGAAGAAATCCAGCTGGCACTGGCGGTAGGCGTCAAGCGTGCCGACATCGCGCCAGTAGCCGGGGGTGCCATCGGCATGGGCGGGCAGGGTGTGGACCTGCAGCAGGCCTTCGGCCATCGCCTTGGGCAGCAGGTCATGGCCGAAGTCATGGCTGGATCCGGCGCGCATGGCATCCGCGATCAGTGCTGCGCGCAGCCATTTCCAGTCAAAGACATAGATGCCCATGGAGGCGAGCGCGCGCTGCGGATCGCCGGGCATGGCGGGCGGGTTCTGCGGCTTTTCGACAAAGGCGGTGACGCGGCCCGAGGCTTCGGCGGCCAGCACCCCGAAGGCGCGCGCCTCGGCCCGGGGCACGGGGGTGACAGCCACGGTGGCGGCGGCGCCGGTCTGGCGGTGGGTGACCAGCAATGCGCCAAGGTCGATGTCGGTGACATGGTCGCCCGCCAGCACCATCAGCTCGCGCGGGGCCTGCAGGTCGATGATGTCGATGCAGGCGGTGACGGCGGCGGCGGTGCCGACAAAGCCGGGGGCGGGCAGGTTGCGCCCGTCCCGCACGGCGATGCCCCGGCGGAACTGCGGCGCCCATGTGCTGCCCAGATGAGCGTGCAGCGTATCGGGTTCGTATTGCGTGGCGGCAATCAGGCCGGTGAAGCCCGCATCCCGCGTGGCGGCCAGAATAAAGTCGACGATCCGGCATTGTCCGGCGAAGGGGATCGCGGGTTTGCACTCGCTGTCGGTCAGTTCATACAGCCGCGAGCCACGGCCTCCGGCGAGAAGGAAGGGCAGGCAGGCTTTGGTGTCGACGGTTTCTAGTGTCATCAGTGCATTTCCCCGCAGGCACGGGACCGACGGATCCCATGGCCACCGCGCAAGGCGCGGCGCTGTCAGTTTGTTAGGAACTTGTCGCGGCGGGAGACCCACCGCACGCAACCTAAACAGGACAGCCTGCCATTGGTTCCCGGGAGGGCGGCGCAATTGTGACTCTGCGGAAATCAGATGTCACAGGACATACGCAGCGGCCAGTCCGCCCCCCCCGGCAGCAGGTCATGACCGGGAAGCACAGGGCCCGGGCCGCCGCCTTCGGGGTGGAAGCGCAATGTCAGATGACGTGCCCCGTCCTGCCGCGACAGTTCCAGCAGCCCGCCGTCCTGCGCGCTGAGCCGCACCTCGGCGGTGTCGAAGAAATCGGGGTGTTCGGCGCGCAGCTGCACCAGCCTGCGGGTCAGCCGGGCCTTCTGCCCTGCGAGGCCGGGGGCGGAGGGGGCATCGGCAAGGGCTGCAAAATCCACCAGCTGGCGGTTGTCGGGATCGGTCAGCGCGTAGCTGGGCAGTTCGGTGCCCTGATAGATGTCGGGCACGCCGGGCATCACCATCTTCAGCGCGAGCTGGATCAGCGACAGCGGGCCCGCGCGGGCGATCAGCCGGGCGGCGGGGTCGGGCAGATCGGCCTGCCAGCGCGCCACCAGCGCGCGGGCGGCTTCCAGCACCACGGCTTCGGCCTCCTCGTCGGGATGCTGCCATGTGGTGATGACCTTGCCTTCGCGCAGCGCCTTGATCATGTGATCGGCGAGACGGTCGGCCAGATCGTCGCGTCCGTCTTCCCAGATCGCCAGCGCCGACTGCAGCAGATACCAGCCATCGTTGCGGCGCATCGCATCAGGGAAATGCGGCTCTGTTTCGGCCCAGAGGGCGGCAAAATCCTGCGGCGCCTGTGCGGCGGCCAGAAGCCGGGTCCGCGCATCCTCTGACCGTTTGGTGTCATGCGAGGAGGTCAGGGTCAGGGCATGCGGCCAGCGCGCCTGCCGGTCGGCCAGCCAGTCCGACATCGCCTCGGGGGTCAGGGTGGCATGGTCGGGTTCCGCCCCCACCTCGTTGGTGGCAAGACAGCGGTTGTAGCGGAAAAAGGCGGTGTCTTCCTGACTTTTGGCCACCAGCGCGCCGGTGACCTGATGGAAGCGGCGGGCGAAATCCTGCGCCTCCGGCGTGTCGGGATCACACAGCGCCTCTCCCAGCAGATGGACCGTGGCGGGTTCGCGCGGGGTGCGGGCGGCTTCTGCGATGACCTGATCCAGCAGGCGGCGGTCGCCCGCCACGCCAGAGCTGTCATCGACCTTGTAGGCGCGGTAGCGGGGAAAGGTGCGCAGCAGCGCCAGCACCGCCTCGCGCAGCGATTCCGGGCCGGGGGCGGCGCGGCGGGTGGCGGCATAGGCCTGCGCCAGCGCGATCATCTGGTGCAGTTCGGCGGCGAGTTCGTTGACCACCACCTCTTCCTTGGCCTCGGCCACGGTGGCGGCGAAATCGCCCTGAAAGCCGGTGGCCTCGCGCCACGTGCCATCCAGCCGCGCCAGACCTTCGGCGGGGGTCAGCAGGCGCAGGATCTGCCGCGCGGCCTCGTATCCGGTGGTGCCCTGCACCGGCCAGCAGACCGGCAGCGGTTCGGATCCGGTGAGGATCTTTTCCACCCAGACCGGCACATCGGGGCCGACCGCCTGCCGCAGCCGGTGCAGATAGGCGACCGGATCGGCGAGCCCGTCGATATGGTCGATGCGCAGGCCCTGCACCAGCCCTTCGGAGACCAGCCGCAGGATCAGTTCGTGGGTGTCGTGGAACACGTCTTCTTCCTCGACCCGCATGCCGATCAGGCTGGTGACGTTGAAGAAGCGGCGGTGGGTCACGCTGTCGCGTTCGGTCTGCCAGTGGCGCAGCTGCCAGACCTGCGTGTCATGCAGCGCGCGCAGCGCGTCCGGCCCGGGATCGGAGGGCAGCCCGCCGGGCGCGAGCGGCACCGACAGCGACGCACCGCCGCCCAGATCGGCACGGAACACCGGCTGCCCGTCCTCTTCGGCAAGCGAGAAGGCGCCGCGATCCAGCATGTCCTCGAACGGGTCGGGCAGGAAGGGCAGGGCAAGGCGGCGGGACCAGTCGATGTCAAAATGCCGGGCATAGGCCGAGCTTTGCCCGTGGCGCAGCAGGTCGCGCAGCCACGGGTTTTCCAGCGAAAACGCGGTGTGGTTGGGCACGATGTCCAGAATGATGCCCAGACCTTCGGCGGCGGCAGAGGCGGCGAGCCGCGAAAACCCCTCCATCCCGCCAAGCGCGGGGTCGATCTGGCTGGGATCGGTCACGTCATAGCCATGGGTGGACCCGGCAGTGGCGGTGAAGATCGGCGACAGATAGAGGTGCGACACGCCAAGCTGCGCCAGATAGGGCAGATGCGGGATCAGCCCGTCAAACGCCATGCCGCAGCGCAGCTGCACGCGGTAGGTGGTGCTGAGCGGGCGCATCGTTCCGGCGGCCACGGCATCGGTGCGGAGGGCGTCGGCGGAGAGGCCCGCGTCAAGGCTGGTCATGTGTCGATCCTTACGGCAAGGGCGTAGGCGTCCCGTTCGGGATCGCCAAGGGTGAGGTCGGCCTCGGGGAGCGGCTGCGGAAAGGGTGCGGCCTTGGCTGTGGCGCCTTTCGGGGTCAGGCGCAGGCCGATGCGCAGCGTGCCCGCGTCGAACGGCCATGCGGCGCTGAGGGTATGGCCGTCCCGCGTCACCTCCGGCGCGGCGACAAGGCCGGATTTCAGCAGCGGCACGATGCGGTCCCTGCGCAGGCGCAGCGCAGTTTCGGTGAGCGCGGCAAAGCGGTCTTCGCGCGCCGGATCCTGACCGAAGGGGTAACACTGCGCGAGGATGTCGGGATCGTTGGGGTCGGGGATGTCATCCTTGGGGATGCCGATTTCCGACAGTTCGCGTTCCCGCCCCTCGCGCGTGGCGCGGGCCAGATCGCCGGTGAAATCGCAGAAGAACTGGAAGGGCGCGGTGGATCCGGTTTCTTCGCCCATGAACAGCATGGGGATCTGCGGCAGGCAGAGCAGCAGCGCATGGATCACCGGCAGCGCCACGGGGGGGGCCAGCGTGCTCAGCCGGTCGCCAAGCGCGCGGTTGCCGATCTGGTCATGGGTCTGGTTGGAATTGACGAAGGCGGTGGGGGGCAGGTGCCGGGCCGGGGCGCCGCGCGGCGGGCGCGAGCCGGGGCGGGGCTGGCCCTCGTCGATCTGCCCGTGCCGCATGGCATGGGCCAGATCGCCCAAGGGATCAGCGGCGAAAGGTTCGTAATAGCCTTGGGATTCGCCGGTCAGCGCGCAGTGGATGGCGTGATGCCAGTCGTCGTTCCATTCGGCGTCATATCCCGCCTCGCGCAGGTCGGGCAGGTTGCGTTCATCCTCGGTCACCAGATGCACCGGGCGGTCAAGGCCGCGCAGCTGCTCGGCCAGTTCGCGCAGGAACTGCCGCCCCCCCATGCCCGCGATCTGGTGGACCGCATCCAGCCGCAGCCCGTCGAAGCCGTAATCGCTAAGCCAGCCCTGCGCGCTGTCCAGAAAGAACCGCCGCACCTGCGGCTTGTGGAAGTCGATGGCGGCGCCCCAAGGGGTATGGCGGGCCTCGTCGAAAAACTCGGGGCAATAGCCGTGCAGGTAATTTCCCGAAGGCCCGAAATGGTTCATCACCAGATCAAGCAGCACCATGATGCCGTGATCATGGGCTGCGGCGATGAAGCGGCGCAGATCCTCGGGCGGGCCATAGGCGGGATGCGGCGCGCGGATCAGCACGCCGTCATAGCCCCAGCCGCGATTGCCCTCGAACTGCGACAGCGGCATCAGCTCGATCGCGGTGATCCCCAGTTTCGCCAGACGCGGCAGGTCGCGGGCGGCGGCGGCATAGGTGCCGTCGCGGGTGAAGCTGCCGACATGCAGTTCATAGATCACCGCCTCGTCCCAAGGCCTGCCGGACCATGCGGGGGGCGGGGTCATCAGGTCGGGCAGGCGGGAGGGGCCGTGCACGTCGCCCGCCTGCAGCCGGGTGGCGGGATCGGGGCGCAGCGTGCCGTCCAGCACGAAGCCGTAGTCCATGCCCGGCTCTGCGGGGCATTCGGCCAGCGCCCAGCCGTCCACCCGGGTCATGGGATGGGTTCGCCCGTCCAGATGCAGCGCGATGTCGGAGACGGTGGGAGCCCAGATCCCGAAATGCCAGAGGCCTGCACGGGTGGGAATGGCGCCCCAGCGGGGATGGGTCGCGGTCTGGGTCTGGGGCACGTCTGTCCTCCGTCCGGGATGTCAGAGCCAACGCGGTGGACCCGCGCGGGGTTCCGTCTGACGCAGCCGTGAATGAAGGGTGCTTGTTCCGCCCAAATCGTGAACGTAGGATGAACTTTATGGTACAGCGCACACTTACGGAAAAACTGGCGATTCTGGCGGATGCCGCAAAATACGACGCCTCCTGCGCGTCGTCGGGCGGCGAAAAGCGCGGGTCGCGCGATGGTGCGGGGCTGGGATCCTCGGGGGGCAGCGGCATCTGTCATGCCTATGCGCCGGACGGGCGCTGCATCAGCCTGCTGAAGATCCTGATGACCAATTTCTGCATCTATGACTGCGCCTATTGCGTGAACCGGGTGTCGAGCCGGGTGGAGCGGGCGCGGTTTTCGGTGGAGGAGGTGGTCAAGCTGACCATCGAATTCTACCGCCGCAACTATATCGAGGGGCTGTTCCTGTCCTCCGGCATCATCCGGTCGCCCGATGACACGATGACGGAGATGGTGCGCATCGCCCGCACCCTGCGCCAGCGCGAGAATTTCCGGGGCTACATCCATCTCAAGACCATCCCCGATGCCGCCCCCGAACTGATCGAGGAGGCGGGGCTGTGGGCCGACCGGCTGTCCATCAACGTGGAGCTGCCCACCGAACAGGCGCTGTCGCAGTTCGCCCCGGAAAAATCGGCGCAGCGCATTCGCGCTGCCATGGGCGACGTGCGGCAGCGGCGCGAGGCCGGGCGGGAGGCGAGCTTTCGCGGCAAGCGCCCGCCGCGTTTTGCCCCCGCCGGTCAGTCGACGCAGATGATCGTGGGCGCGGATGCGGCGAAGGACGCACAGATCCTGCAGTCGGCCAGCACGCTTTATGCCTCTTACAAGCTGGGGCGGGTCTATTATTCGGCGTTTTCGCCCATTCCCGACGCGTCAAAGGCGCTGCCGCTGATCAAGCCGCCGCTGATGCGGGAACATCGGCTTTATCAGGCGGACTGGCTGATGCGGTTTTACGGCTTTCAGGCCGCCGAGATCGCGCCGCCTTCGGGGATGCTGGATCTGGAGGTGGATCCCAAGCTGGCCTGGGCGCTGGCGCATCGCGACCAATTCCCGGTGGAGGTGAACCGCGCCAGCCGCGAGATGCTGCTGCGGGTGCCGGGATTTGGCACGCGGTCGGTGGACCGGATGCTGGCGGCGCGGCGGCACCGGACGCTGCGCTATGAGGATCTGCTGCCCTTGGGCTGTGTGCTGAAACATGCGCGCCCCTTCATCAGCCTGCCGGGCTGGAGCCCGCGCGGCATGCTTGACGATGCCGGTCTGCGCGCGCGCTTTGCGCCGCCCCCCGAACAGCTGAGCCTGTTCTGATGCGGATCTGCCTGCCGGTGCTGGGCAGTGTCGCGGCGTGGCGGCAGGAGGCGCGCAGGCTGGCCCGCGCAGGCATTCCGTCCGAGGCGGTGCTGTGGCAGGTGGGGGAGGACGCGGCGGATCTGTTTGCCGCGCAGGAGCTGCCGCGCGGGCCCGCCACCGATCTGCGCCTGCCGCGCGCCGCCATCGCCAGCATGGAAACCGCCCTGCATCATTCCGACCCCGAACGCTTTGCCCGCGCCTATGATCTGGTGCTGCGGCTGTCGCAGGGGCGGCTGCGCTGGGGCGACCGGTCTGACCGCGCCATGGCCAAGCTGCTGGCGCAGGAAAAGGGGGTGCGGCGCGACATTCACAAGATGCACGCCTTTGTCCGCTTTCGCGAGGTGACGCCCGAAGGGGCAAAGCGCCGCGCCTTTGCCGCGTGGTTCGAGCCGGAGCATCCCATCACCGAAGCCGCCGTGCCGTTTTTTGCCAAGCGTTTTGGCGATATGGACTGGGTGATCGCCACGCCGCTGCATACCGCGCGCTTCGTGAATGGCGTGCTGGCGGTGGAGGAGACGCGCGATCCCGCGCCCCTGCCCGAGGATGCCGCCGAAGAGCTGTGGCGCACCTATTATGCGCATATCTTCAACCCGGCGCGGCTGATGGTCAGCGCCATGACCTCGGAAATGCCGCGCAAATACTGGAAGAACCTGCCCGAGGCGCGGCTGATCCCCGAGCTGATCCGCACCGCCCCGGCGCGGGCCGAAGAGATGCGGGCGAAGCTGCCGACCCTGCCGCCGCCGCGCGTGCAGGCGGTGCAGGCGCGGCTGCCGGATCACAGCCTGCCACAGGATGTGACGCCCGCCAGTTTCAAGGCGCATCTGGATGCCTGCACGCGCTGCCCGCTTGGCGGCTGCGCCACGCAGGGTGTCGCGGGCGAAGGGCCGCGCCCTGCCGCGCTGATGGTGGTGGGCGAACAGCCGGGCGATGCCGAGGATCTGGCGGGCCGTCCCTTTGTGGGACCGGCGGGGCAGATGTTCGATGCCTGCGCGGCAGAGGCGGGGCTGGACCGGGGCCGCGCCTATGTCACCAATGCCGTCAAGCATTTCAAATTCGCGCCACGCGGCAAGCGGCGGCTGCACCAGCGCCCCGGCGCGGGCGAGGTGATGGCCTGCAAATGGTGGCTGGGGCTGGAACGCTCCTGGGTGCAGCCCAGACTGACGCTGGCCATGGGCGCCACGGCGGCGCTGGCGCTGACCGGCTCAGGCGAGCGGCTGCTGCAGCGGCGCGGCACGGTGGAACGGGCGGAGGATGGCGGCGCCGTGCTGCTGACCCTGCACCCGTCCTATCTGCTGCGGCTGCCCGATGAGGCTGCCGCCGCGCGGGCAAGGGCGGAGTTCACCGCCGATCT